>NZ_JADBGC010000052.1:0-24106 GCF_014892245.1 Microbispora sitophila
GAGGGTAACGAGGGGGCAACCGCGGTCACTCGTGACCGACCCCAAGCCCAGGTCAGTGCGCCTAACGGCCGTGATCCATGCAATTCCCAAGCTGACAGCGCGGGTTCGATTCCCGTCACCCGCTCCACGCACGAAGGCCGAGGTCAGGGAGCACATCCCCACCCGGGCATCGATTGTTTTCGAAGCTGTTCGATCTTCTCGGGCCATTGGCTCTGAATCAGCTCACTCGGATTCCGCCCTCTCGCGTCTCCCAGTCAGTAGACGCGCCTTCTCAGACGGCTCCACCTCCAAAGAAATCGGCCAGCGCGGAGGCCAGCTCGTCGTTGGAGACGCCGTGCCACTCGCCCTTGAGAGTGAGGTGGCAGCCCCGAGGAAGGGCCGTCGCCACATCCTCGGCCCAGCCACGCAAACGGTCGTCGCTAGCCTCACTGTTGACGACCAAGGTCGGCACGATCACGGACTGAAGAGTGGCGAGGGAGACGGCTGGGGTTATGCGACTGTCGTACGCGAGCGTGTGCGCGACGCCCTCCAACATCGGGAAAAAGGGAGCCTGTCGCATACCCGCAGTTATCTCGGGGGGGACACCGATGCTTGTGTGGAAGTGCTCCACCGCGTCGGCCCGGCGACCGGCAGCCACGAGTTCGTCGATCTCGGCTGCGAGGTCACCTTCCTGCGGTGGCTGGTCGAGGGCGATCGGTGGTTCGAGGAGTGAGAGCATCGAGATCGGCAGCCCGGCCGCCGCCCCGAGCAGAGCCAGGGCCGCGCCAGAGGAGAACCCGTGGACGAACGCTGCCCCTCCAGCCGCCTCGATCACGGCCGCAAGGTCCTCTACTTCGCGTTCCACCGCATACGGCGGGGTGTCGCCGCTCTCTCCGCGTCCACGCCTGTCGTAGGTCACGACCGTGAACTTGCCGGCGAGGCGCCCAGCGAGTGAGCTCATGGGGCCGAACCCGCGGAATCCACCTGCCGCATCGACCAGTACGAGCGACGGCCCTGTTCCCACCTGTTCGAATCCAATCCGTGTCCCGTCGCGTGACGTTACCGTGGCCATGGCTATCCCTTCGTACGGCGACCTCTGACGCTACAGAGCTCCCCCGACAAATTCGCGAATTGAGGAAGAGGCCATCCGAGCCTTGATCGTTTCTATCGGGTCGGACAATGACGAGTGCTGCGATCGGTAGGAGCCGGGCCGCGCCTGAATGGTCCGGCGCGGCTCTGTCCAGAGTGCGCGGATGTCGCGCACATCCCTGTTACGGATTGGAGAGACGGTTGCGAGTGGCCATGGCCCGGGCTGCGGGGATGCTGCCGATCACGAGCAGAGTCAGTGCGACATCACCCAGCACAAGGGGCCGGCCCGGCAACACGAAGAGGGCGACTGTCAGGGGGCTGCTGGCCGACATGGACCAGGCCGCCCACCTCGGGATGACTCCGGCTCGGCGCAGCGCGATAGCGAGCATCACGTAAGCCACCAGATGCCCAACGATATAGACGAGCAGGTAGCCGCCCATCACTGCATCGTTCGCGAACTGGTCCAACAGCATGGCGTACGAACCGCTGTCGGGGAGGGCAGCCATGGCCATGGTGAGGTCGTCCAGGGCGGTCAGGGCCGAGAACGGTAGCCAGCCCACCACCGCGAGCAGTCCACCGAGCGTGGCCAGCCACGGTGCCCCGGCATAGGCGAGATACGCGAGGCCGGCCGCTCCGAGAGGGAGCAGAAAAGAGGCGAGGACGTACGCGACCAGGTGCACGGTGTTGGTGATCGGATTCGCGGCGGCGTTCGCCGCGATGCTCGTCGCTCCATCTTCGTGGACGGCCGGGATGAGGATGCTGCCAACGTCGTAACCGAGCGGTCCGCCAACGATCGCCACCGCCAGGACAAGCCGCCATAGCCGCTCATATTTGGGCATTTTCTCGGAAGACTTCTCGTCCCAAGTGGACGAATCTGATGTGCGCTCATTCAGGGTCGCTGGTCGGGATGAGCGCCCGAACGCGGAAAGAATCATTGCCCGGTACCTCCTGGGAAACCGCCGACGTCGCAACGGCGAGTTCGGGAGAGCTCGCCGTTCCTGTGCTGCCAGTAGCTTTTCGCTCGGTCATGGGGCACGTCGTCGGTTGCCCGGCGGCACTTCACCTACGCGTGTCCAGGTATCCAGGGATCCGGCGTACGTTGCTGAACGTATCCGGGAAGGAAACCGCGCAGGTCAACTGGTGCGGCCCGGGTGGACTAGGCCGGATTCATAGGCGAAGACGACCAGTTGCGCGCGATCGCGGGCGGCGAGTTTGACCATTGCCCGGGAGACGTGGGTACGCGAGGTTGCAGGGCTGATCACCAGCCGATCGGCGATCTCCTCGTTGGACAACCCCCGGGCCACCAGAGCGACGACCTCCCGTTCCCGCGCTGTGAGCAGATCCAGCGCACGCGCGGCAGGCCCGGTCGGTGCGGGAGCGGCGGCGAACGCCGTAACCAGTCGGCGCGCGGCCTGCGGGGAGAGCAACGCGTCACCGGCAGCGGCCACCCGGATGCCGCGCAGCAGTTCAGCGGGCTCGGCGTCCTTGAGCAGGAATCCGGCCGCGCCCGCACGAATCGCCTCGAAGACGAGTTCGTCCTCATCGAACGTCGTCAGCACCAACACCCTCACATCGGACAGGTGGGGGTCCGCGGCGATCGCCCGGGTGGCCGCCAGCCCATCCAGCACCGGCATCCGGACGTCCATCACGATCACGTCCGGACGGTGAGCGCGAGCGGCGGCGAGCGCCTGCTGTCCGTCGCCGGCCTCGGCGACCACCTCCACGTCGGGTTCGGCGGTCAGTAGCGCTCGTAACCCGGAACGGATCATCACCTGGTCGTCGGCGAGCACCACCCGCAGCACGGTCACCGCTTCGCCCCCAACGGCAGTCGCGCATGGACGGTGAAGCCGCCGCTGGGCGCCGGGCCGGCCCGCACCTCGCCGCCGACCGCGGCGACCCGTTCGGCCAGCCCGCGCAGTCCGTGACCGGGGGCGCGCATCGATTCCGCGGCGCCGACGCCGTCGTCCGCGACGTCGATCTCCAGCCAGCCGTCGATGGTTCCGACGTGAACCCGAGCATTCGCGCCGGGTCCGGCGTGACGCATCACGTTGGTCAACGCCTCCTGGACGATTCGATAGGCGGTGGCGGAGATCACGTCGGGGACCGCGTGACCACCCAGGTCGGTGGCCAGATCCACACCAAAGCCGGTCTCGCGCACCGATGTCACCAGCGCATCGAGCCCTGCGAGATCGGGCGCGGCCCGCGGCACATCCTCGCTCGTCCCTCGCACGACCGTCAACGCGGCGCGTGCCTGGGCGAGCGCGTCGGTGCTGAGCTGCCGGATCGCGTGGAGCGCCTCCCGGGCCTGCTCCGGGCGGTCGCTCAGCAGGTGCAGCCCCACTCCGGCCTGAAGGCTGATCGTGGCCAGGCTGTGGGAGAGCACGTCGTGCAACTCCCGGGCGATGCGAAGCCGCTCCTCGGCGACCTTGCCGATCGCCTCCTCTTCTGCGAGCCGCCGGCGGACCTGCGTGGCGCGGGCGGTCAGGACCGCGACCACCGTCCACACCGCCGCGATTGTGATCATCGGGGCAGGCTGCCAGCCTTCCGGCGGACCGGTGGCGACCGCCACCCCCACCCCACCGATCGCGGCGAACGGAACCCACACGCGCGCTTCGGTGACCCCGGAGACCAGCGCCAGCAGACCCGCGAACGCGCCCAGGTAGATAGGCCAGCCGGCGAACCGCAACCCCAGGTAGGCCACCGCTGTGCCCACGGTCAGCGTGAAGGCGAGCAGCGGATTGATTCGCCGCAGAGCCAACGCCAATCCACACACCACCAGGAGTGCCAGCCCGAGCGCGGTGACGGGACGGGCCTCTGGCTGGGTCACCCGAGCGACCTGCGACATCAGGGCCATGAACGTGGCGAAGATTACCGCCGTAGCCGCGTCCACCGCAGAACCCGCACGCATCATCACAGGATAGACATCTACTGAGCACGGACCACCTGATCAAGCGCGTCCAAAGGGGGCTTACGCCGACTCGGCCGACTTCTCCCAGGCCGGTCTCAGCCAAGCCGAACTCGGTAAGGGCGAATCTGGCGGGAGCGACGAAACCGACGACCTGGCGTCCTCCCCCATGCAGTCATCTGGAGTATCAGCCGTCCCGCGCCCATGGCCGCAGCTTCTCCGGATTGCGGACCGCCCAGATCCGGGTGACGCGGCCGTCGGCGACATCGAACGAGGCTACGGTCACGACGACGCCGGCACGCAGGGCCACCAGGCCCGGCAGACCGTTGACCGACCGCTCCAGGAGTTCGAGTCCCGGAGCCTTGTCGGCGATGGCGACCATGTACTGGGCGATGCGCGCGCCGCCTTCGATCGGGAGCAGGACGGTACCGACCATGCCGCCACCGTCGGCGGTCATCACGGCGGCCGGGTCGAGGAGGTCGACGAGGGCCGCGATGTCCTTCGTCTCCCATGCCTTTTTGACATGCCGCACCGCGTCGGCCTGCCCGGCCGCCGGCACCGGGGCGCGCGCGACGCCCACCCGCCGCCGGGCGGAGGCCGCCAGTTGCTTGCAGGCCGCAGGGCTCCGGCCGAGGACGCCGGCGACCTCGGCGAAGGGGTAACGGAAGACGTCGTGCAGGACGAACGCCACCCGCTCGGCGGGCGTCATCGACTCCAGGACGACGAGGAAGGCCATGGTCACCGATTCGTCCAGGACCATCTGATCGGCGGGGTCGGTGCCGTGGCCGTGGTCCCACTCGGTGCGGTCGGGCAGCGGCTCGGGCAGCCACATGCCGACATAGCGTTCACGCCGCGCCCGCGCCGAGCCGAGCACGTCCAGGCAGATGCGGCCGGTCACCGTCGTCAGCCAGGCGCCAGGGGACACGATCTCCTCCTGCCGTCTTCGTGGCAGCGCGTACCAGCGCGCGTAGGCCTCCTGTACGGCGTCCTCGGCCTCGGCCAGTGAACCGAGCAACCGGTAGGCGACATTGATCAGTTGGCGCCGCTCACCGGCTATCTCATCGGTGCTCGTCCCAGCCATCCCCATGCTCCCGACCGCTTCCTCACCTTACCTTTCACAGGCCCGCGTCGTCGGGCTGGTGAGACCTTATCGATCTACTGCCCGCGTGGGCGGAATAGGGGACCGTGACATGGCCACCCAGGCGACGGCACAGCGCAGCTTCTCGTTTCTGCGGATCGCGATCACCTTGCAGACCCTGACCATCTTCCTTCAAGCGGTTTCCGCCGGACTGCTGCTGACCTCGTCGTACGGAGAGACGCTGCACAGTGTGGGAGCCCGCGTGATGTACGGGGCGTCGATGCTGTACGTGCTCGCGGCGGTGCTGGCGTGGAAGCCGGGCGGCGGCTCGCCCCGGCCCATCTGGCGCGCGTCCGGCTTCCTCGTCCTCGCCTCCGTCCAGGTCGCGCTCGGCATCGCGCACGTACCGTCGGTCCATCTCCCCCTGGGCGTCCTGATGTTCGGGCTGAGCGTGCTGGCGCTGGCGCGGCGCTGAAGTCCGATACGGGGGCACAGACGGCCGAAAGCTCACAACAGCCACAGCGCACAGGCAGGACGACTGCTGCCGGTCGACACCCCACTCGTCATGGGACGGGTCGAAGGTGAGAAACGGGTGGATGGCTCGGTGAAGCCTAGACTTGCGCCATGTCGATCCACCTGAGCCTGCTCGACGGTGTGCGGTGGCGGGGGCAGCCGGTGGTCGGCGAGAGGGCTCAGGCGTTGCTCGCGGCCCTCGCGCTCGCCTGCCGGACCGTGAACGCGGACCAGCTCGTCGCGGAGGTGTGGGGAGACAGCGAACCGGCCAATCCGGCGAAGGCGCTGCAGGTCCTGGTGTCCCGGACCAGGGCGGTCGTGGGGCCGGAGGCGCTGGTCACGGAAGGGGGCGGCTACCGGCTCGAGGTCCCGCCCGACCGGGTCGACGCCGGCCGGCTGCACGATCTGGCGGACCGGGCGCGGGCGCTGCTCGTCGAGAATCCGGCCGAGGCGGCCGGGGCGGCGGAGGAGGCGCTCGCGCTGGGCACCGGGGCGCTGCCGCCCGAGGGCGGCGGTCCGCTGGCCGAGGTGCGCCGGCGCGCGGAACGCGACCTGGCGTCCGCGCGGGTCGTGCTCGCCCGGGCCCGGAGCCGGAGCGGCGACCACGGCCCCGCCCTGCCCGAGCTCGAGGAGGCTGTGCGCGTCCACCCCGGAGACGAGGGGCTGCTCGCCGACCTCCTGCACAGCGAGGCGGCGGTGCGCGGAACGGGCGCCGCGCTGGACCGCTTCGAGCGCTACCGCTCGGACCTGCGCGACCGAATCGGCGCCGACGTCGGTCCGGAGCTGCGGCGCGTCCATCGTGAGCTGCTGGCGCTCGACAGCCCCGTACGCTCCGGCGTGCGGTTCGACACGACCCCGCTGCTCGGCCGCGACGACGACCTCCGACGAGTGCGGGCACTGCTCGCCACCTCCCGGGTGGTCTCGATCCTCGGTCCGGGCGGGCTCGGCAAGACCCGGCTCGCCCACGCCGTCGCCCGCGAGGCCCCGCAGCCGGTGGTGCACTTCGTCGAGCTGGTCGGCGTGACCGCGCCCGAGGACCTGGTCGGCGAGGTCGGGTCGGCGCTCGGCGTCCGCGACTCGGTGACCGGACGCCGCACGCTCACCCCGCAGCAACGCGCCGACGTCCGGGCCCGGATCGCCCAGCAGCTCGATCTGGCCCCGACGCTGCTGGTGCTCGACAACTGCGAGCATCTGGTGGAGGCGGTCGCCGACCTGGTCGCCTATCTGACCGCGACCACACGGGAGCTGCGCGTCCTCACCACCACCCGCTCGCCGCTGGCGATCGCCGCCGAACGCGTCTATTCGCTGCCCCAGCTCGGAACCGCTGACGCCGTCGAGCTGTTCTGCGACCGCGCGACCGCGGCCCGGCCCGGTGTGCACCTCGACGAGGATGACGTACGCGCCGTCGTGGCCCGCTTGGACGGCCTGCCGCTCGCGATCGAGCTGGCCGCCGCGAAGGTGAGGGTGATGTCGCCGGTCGAGATCGCCCGGCGGCTGGATGACAGGTTCTCGCTGCTGCGCGGCGGCGACCGGAGCGCCCCCTTCCGGCACCAGACGCTGCTGGCGGTGATCGACTGGTCCTGGAACCTGCTGGGCGAGCGGGAGCGCCGGGCCCTCCGCCGCCTCTCGGCCTTCCCGGACGGCTTCACCCTCGACGCGGCGGAGGAGGTGCTCGGCGACGACGCTCTCGGCGACGTCGAGGAACTCGTGGAGCAGTCCCTGCTCAGCGTCGTGGAGACAGCCGACGGCGTCCGCTACCGCATGCTGGAGACGGTGCGCGAGTTCGGCCGGGTACGGCTGGAGTCGGCCGGCGAGACCGCCGACGCGCGGGCCGCCGTACGCGCGTGGGCCGTCGGGCACGCCGACCGGCACGGCGCCCGGCTGTACTCGCCGGAGCAGGTCGACGCGATGGACCGGCTGCGTTCCGAGGAGACGAACCTCGCCGACATCCTGCGCGAGGCCCTCGCCGACCCCGACCCGGAAGCGGCCGTGGTGCTGTTCTCCGCGCTGGGCGGCTACTGGACGATCTGCGGGGACCACACGCGCAGCATCGTCCTCACCCCGGCCGTCGCCGCCGCCCTGGGTGGATGGACGCCTCCGCCCCGGCTCCTCGACCGGACCCGGCTGGCCCTGAGCATCGCGCTGTTCAGCACCACCATCGTCTCCTTCGAAGAGACCGGGACGCTGACGCGGCTGCTGTCCGGGCTGGGCGCCGACTCGGCGAACCCGGCCGTCCGGGCGCTGGTGACCGCGCTGCTCAGCATGGTGTCGGATCCCGAGCACGGCTTGGAGAAGCTGGTCGTCGATCCCGACCCTCAGATCCGCCGGATCGCGCTGCACTGGCTGAGTCACGGCCGGGAGAACACCGGCGACCCGGTCGGCGCGATCGAAGCGGCCCGGGCCGCCCTCGAACTCGTCGGCGATGACGGCGGTCCCTGGCATCGGGCGGTGCTGCACACCCAGCTGGCCGGCCTGTACGCGCACCTCGGTGACACCGCGACGGCCTCCAGGCATGCCGCCGAGGCGCTCCCGGTGCTCGAACGCCTCGGGGCGGTGGACGACGCCATCCAGATCCGCGCCGGCCTCGCCATGGCGGCGCTCGCCGAGGGCCGCCGCGACGAGGCCGCGCGGATGCTCGACGACATGGAGGCGCTCGCCTCCCAGGGCACCTACGGCGAGGCCCTGGCGGTCGCCGCCGGCAGAGCGGAGCTGGCCCTCGCCGACGGCTACATCGCGGAGGGGCTGCGGCGGCACCGCGAGACCGCCGCGGTGCTCCGGAACCGGCGCGTCCCGGGCGCGGTGGACGATTTCACACCGTGGGCCGTCCTGGGCGAGGTCATCGCGCTCTCGGCGTTCGCGCAGTACGGCGAGGGCGACGACGGCGCGGACCTCTTCGAGTCGCTGCGGGCCAAGGTCCTGGTCGTGTTCGGCCCGGACCCCGCCAACAAGGACTACCCGGTGATGGGGATGGTGCTCGCCGGGCTGGGCATCTGGGGCCTGCTGAAGGGGGCGCTGCCGGTCGAGGAGGCGGTGCGGCTGCTCGTGCTCGCCGACCGGTTCGCCTACAACCGGTTCACCCCGACGATGCAGTGGTCGGTGCTGTCCGCGCACGCCGAACGGATCGCCCCCGGCGTCCTGTCCCGGGTCGAGGCCGGATACGGCGAACGGCGCGGCCCCGACCTGCTGGCCGAGGCCCGCGCCGTCCTGGAGCGGGTGCTCTGACACCGGCTACATCTTGCGAGAGTACGAGCGGACCGCCAGCGGGGCGAAGATCGCGACGACGACCGCGCAGCCGATGACCGCCCAGCCGACCTCGGCCGTCACGGCCCCGTCGTTGAGCAGGTCGCGCACCGCGGAGACGACGTGCGACACCGGGTTGACCTTCACGAACGCCTCCAGCCAGCCGGGCAGCGTGTCGGCGGGGACGAAGGCGTTGGACAGGAAGGTGAGCGGAAACATGATCATCATCGAGATGCCCTGAACGCTCTGCGCCGAACGCGCCATCGTGCCCAGCCAGGTGAAGATCCACGCCAGCGACCAGCCCGCGATCACGGTGAGCGCGACGCCTCCGACGCAGCCGAGCACGCCGCCGCCGGGGCGGTAACCGATGAGCAGGCCGGTGACGACCGTCAGCACCGACGCGATGCCGTACCGGATCAAGTCGGCGATCATCGGGCCGGCCAAGGGAGCGATCCTCGCGATCGGCAGGGACTTGAAGCGGTCGAAGACTCCCTTGTCCATGTCTTCGCGCAGCTGCACGCCCGTCGCCATGCAGACGGTCAGGGCCGTCTGGGCGAGGATGCCGGGGATCAGCACCGGGAGGTAGTTCGACACGCTGCCGGAGATCGCGCCGCCGAAGATGAACGCGAACATCGCCGTGAACAGCAAGGGCTGGATGAGGACGTCGAAGAACTGCTCGGGCTTGCGGCGCATCTTCTTCAGGGCTCGCCATGCCATCGCCAGGACCTGGACCCAGGTCGCCTGAAGCGAGCTGCGGGACGTGGTGCGGGCGACCGCGGCGGACGGGTCGATGCGCTGGGGATCGCGAGTGGTCGGGGTAGCGGTGGTCGAGGTCGCGGTGCTCGTGGTCATCGGGCCGCCTCCATCTGGGGTTCGTCGGCGCCGTGGCCGGTCAGCGCCAGGAAGACCTCGTCCAGCGTCGGCTTGGCGACGCTCACCGAGGAGATGCCGAGGCCCGCTTCACGCAGGCCGATCAGGACGTCCGCGGCCCGGTCGGGGTCGGGAAGGGGGATGTTCATGCGTCCCGATTCCGGGGTCAGGACCGGGTCCTCACCCAGCAGCCGGCGGACGACGTCCGCGGCCAGGGCGGTGTCGGAGCCGTCCGCGAGCCTGAGCTGCAGGGTTGAGTCGCCGACCTGGGTCTTCAGAGCGTCGGGAGTGTCCTCGGCGACCTTCCGACCTCGGTCGATCACCGCCACGCGGCCGGCCAGCTGGTCGGCCTCGTCCAGGTATTGGGTGGTGAGGAGGATCGTGGAACCGTCGGTGACCAGCTCACGGATGGTGTCCCACATCTGGCCTCGGGTTCTCGGGTCGAGGCCGGTCGTGGGCTCGTCCAGGAAGATCAGAGGTGGGCGGGTGATCAGGCTTGACGCGAGGTCCAGCCGGCGGCGCATGCCGCCGCTGAACTGGGACAGGGGACGGTCGGCCGCCTCCTGGAGGCCGAAGCGTTCGAGCAGGTCACCGGCGATCGTCTTGGCTCGGGCGCTGGTCAGGCCCTGGAGGCGGGCGAACAGCCAGAGGTTCTCCCGGGCGGTCAGGTCCTCGTCCACCGAGGCGTACTGGCCGGTGACGCCTACCAGCTGCCGGATGCGGTGGGGTTCCCGCCGGACGTCGACGCCGAAGATCTCCGCATGGCCGCCGTCGATCGGGAGCAGGGTGGCGAGCATCCGGAGCATGGTGGTCTTGCCTGCTCCGTTGGGGCCCAGGACCCCGAAGATCTCGCCTTGCCGTACGTGCAGGTCGATTCCGTCCACGGCCCGGAAGTCCCCGAAGTTCTTGACCAGACTGTCGGCCCGGACGGCACTGAGGTCCGCCATGACGCGTCTCCTCTCTCCGCCGGGTACCTCCCGGCGTCCGAGAAGAGCTTCCGCGTCGCCGGCTTCATCGCGGCTTCACGCTGGTTTCACCTCTGACCTGGCGGTTTCACCGGCTCCGGCGTCCTTCTTCGTGGCACCGATGGCCTGGGCGAGCTCCGCGGACAGGGGATACGGGCGTTCCGTGGGAAGCATGTCCGTGGCGTCCCGACCACATAGCAGACTCGCGCTCCTCATGAGGCGCCGGAAAGTGGTTCATACTTGCCCGTTGCGAACCGGCCCGGCGAACGATGGAGCAACGAATTGCGCTACGTGATGGGTTTCGAGCACATCGACTCGACCAATGCCGCAGACGTCGGCGGAAAGGGGGCGCACCTGGGCGAGCTCTCGCGAATCGATGGCATCCGCGTGCCAGAAGGCTTCTGCGTCACGACGGACGCCTTCCAGCGGGTCGTGGCCGAGGTGCCGTCGATCGACGCTCAGCTCGACCTGCTGGCGTGCGTGGAACCGGACGACCGCGCGGCGATCCGCACCCTGAGCGCGGATATCCGCCGCGCCGTCGAAAGCGTCACGATGCCCGGCGACCTTGTGGCGGCGATCGGCGAATCGCTCGCCCGGCTCGGGGAGCACGCCTCCTACGCGGTGCGTTCCAGCGCGACGGCCGAGGACCTGCCGACCGCGTCCTTCGCCGGCCAGCAGGACTCGTACCTGAACGTCGTGGGCCTGGCGGCGATCCTCCGGCACGTCCAGCGGTGCTGGGCCTCGCTGTTCACCGAGCGGGCGGTGACCTACCGGCACCGCAATGGCTTCGACCACCGGAAGGTGCGGATGGCCGTGGTCGTACAGCGGATGGTGTTCCCGGACGCGGCCGGGGTCCTGTTCACCGCGGATCCCGTGACCTCGAACCGGAAGATCGCCACCGTGGAGGCCGGTTGGGGGCTCGGCGAGGCGCTCGTCTCCGGTCTGGTCGCCGCGGACGTCTACACGGTGCGCGACGACCAGGTCGTCACCAGAGCGGTCGCCACCAAGCCGCGGTCCGTCCAGGCGTCGCCGGAAGGCGGCACCAAGGACGTACCGATCGAGCCGCAGCGGCAGACGCAGCCGGCTCTGACGGACGCACAAGTCGTGCGCCTGGTGCGGCTGGGCCGGCGGATCGAAGCGCACTTCGGCCGACCCCAGGACATCGAATGGTGCCTGGTCGGCGACGACTTCCACATCGTCCAGAGCCGGCCGATCACCACCCTGTTCCCCGTCCCCACGACCGATGACCAGGAGAACCACGTCTACGTCTCCGTCGGTCACCAGCAGATGATGACCGACGCGATGAAGCCGCTGGGACTGTCCCTGTGGCAGCTGACGACCCCACGGCCGATGCACGAGGCGGGCGGACGGTTGTTCGTCGACGTGGCCCCCGTCCTGGCGACACCCGCGGGTCGCGCGAGACTCATCGGGACCCTGGGGAAGTCCGACCCGCTGATCCGGGACGCGCTGCAGACCGTTGTCGACCGCGGCGACTTCCTCCGCTCGCTTCCTGACGAAGGTTCCGGCCCCGCACCCGCCGGTGACGCCTCCGCCCCGATCGAGACCGATCCGGCCATCGTCACGGAGTTGATCCGGCACAGTCAGGAGTCCGTCGCCACCCTGCGGCGCGAGATCCAGGGTCTGTCCGGGCCGGCGCTGCTCGACTTCATCCTGGCCGACATCGCAGAGCTGAAGCGCATCCTGTTCGATCCGCGAAGCTCCCGGGTGATCATGGCGGGGATGGAGGCGACCTGGTGGCTCAACGACCACCTCGAGGCGTGGCTGGGCGAGAAGAACGCGGCCGACGTGCTCACGCAGTCCGTCCCCCACAACGTCACGTCGGAGATGGGGCTGGCGCTCCTCGACGTCGCGGACACGATCCGGCCGCACGCGGACGTCGTGGCGTTCTTGCAGCGCGTCGTGGACGAAGGCCGGGAGGGCGACGGCTTCCTGGACGAGCTGGCCGGGCTGGCCGGCGGACGGGAAGCGCGTGACGCCATCCGGGGCTACCTCGACGAGTACGGCATGCGCTGCGCGGGCGAGATCGACATCACCAGAACGCGCTGGAGCGAGCAACCCGCCACGCTCGTGCCCACCATCCTCGGCAACATCAGGAACTTCGAGCCGGGCGCCGGCAAGCGACGCTTCGAACAGGGACGCCAAGAGTCACAGCGGAAGGAACAGGAACTGCTGACGCGCTTGCGCGCCCTCCCCGACGGGGAGCAGAAGGCCGAGGAGACCAAGCGGGTGATCGACCGCGTCCGCGCCTTCGCCGGATACCGGGAGTACCCCAAGTACGGCATGGTCAGCCGCTACTTCGTGTACAAGCAGGCGTTGCTGCGGGAAGCCGATCGCCTCGTCCAGTCCGGCGTCCTGCGTGAGAAGGAAGACATCTACTTCCTCCGGCTCGAGGAGTTGCACGAGGTCGCGCGCACCAACGAGGTGGACGCCGAACTCATCCGGGAAAGGCGGGAGGCGTTCCGTTTGTACGAGGCGCTCACACCGCCCCGGGTCCTCACGTCGGACGGCGAGGCCGTCACCGGCCGGTATCGGCGTGACGACGCCCCGCCCGGCGCGCTGGCCGGCCTCCCGGTCTCGGCCGGCACCGTCGAGGGCCGTGCCCGTGTCGTCATGGACATGGCACAGGCCGACCTTGAGACGGGCGACATCCTGGTCACCGCCTACACCGATCCCAGCTGGACCCCCCTGTTCGTCGCCGCCGCCGGACTGGTGACGGAGGTGGGCGGCCTTATGACGCACGGGGCGGTGATCGCGCGGGAGTACGGCCTGCCGGCCGTCGTGGGTGTGGAGCAGGCCACCCGGCTGATCCGGGACGGGCAGCGGATCCGCGTTCACGGAACCGACGGGTACGTCGAGATCCTCACCTGAACCGTCACGTCAAAAGGCGTCGTCCACATGGGTCTGCCGGGGCCAGTGGCCGAGCGGCTATCTCAGGAACTCCCGGGCACCGCGCAGCCTGGTCCTCAGGTGCCGCTGAGTCAGGCCGCAGTCCAACCGCACATCGAGCGGCCCAGGCAGGTCGGTGTCAGCGCGCCGGCCGTACGGCAGCCGAGCCGGATCGATGCCATCACGCTCGGGGACGCGGTCATCGGCATAGGTGGTCTCCTTACCGGAGAAGACCACATCGCTGGACACGTGCACCAGGCGTCCGCCGTTCCCGGAGGTTGCGAGGGCCACGTGAGCGGCGCCGACGGGGCTGAACGCGCCGATCAGGTCGACCGCGGCAGTACGGTCACGGACATCGAGTGGCACCCGGTCGGCTCCCGCGGCCGTTCCCGCCCGAGTCAGGTAGGTCGCGGCCACGACATGGCCGTCCGCCGCGGACTGCCGCACGAGTTCGCGCCGAGAAAGCCGCTGCCGCCCACGATGAGGATCCTCATGGGCTGTGACCGTACTTCAGCGAGGTGGCCGCCTCCGGAGCGCTGTCCCCGCCGGGCGCGGTGGCGTCGCTCTGGAAGCGCGTCATGCCGCGGAGGAAAAGAGTGGCCAGTGGCACGGCGAACCCGGCGACGGCGCCGATCACCAGCAGCGCCGGGCGGCCGATCGCCGCGCCGGCCGGACCGGTGAGCGTCAGGCCCAGGGGCGTCATGACCGAGGCGGCCAGCCAGTCCACGGAGGTGACCCGGGCGAGCCGCTCCGGAGGGATCTCCCTCTGGAGGTTCACCACCCACTGCACGGCGAAGATTTCCAGCCCCAGACCCGCGGCGATGTAGTACGCGTACACGAATCCCGGCGACACCGGCCAGGTGAGCGCGAGCGGCACGACGCCGTAGAGGGCGAGCCCGCCGATCGCGGCCAGTCCCGGCCGGTCGGGCTTCCATCTCATGCTGACGAGCCCGCCCGCCAGCCCGCCGACCGACAGCAGGGCGAGGGCGGTTCCGTACACGGCGTCGCCGCCGAAGGTCTCGCGGGAGACGAGAGGCAGCAGGACCTGCGCCGGCGCGATCGTGAGCATCTGCTGGAGCGCGACGGCGACGATCACCCCCAGGACCCACCGCCGCCGTACGACCTCGGAGAGGCCGTCGGCGATCTCCCGTACGGCGGACGCGCGCGGCCCCGGCGTGACGACGGGCTCACGCAACGGCAGGAGAAGGACGAGGCCGAGCAGATAGGCGGTCACCACGGCGAGAAATCCGATCCCGGCGGACCACGCCGTCACCACGTACGCGCCGAGACCGGGCCCGATAATGGCGCCCAGCCGCCAGGAGACGGCCGTCAGCGCCGCGCCGGCCGGACGCTGGGCAGGGGTGAGGACCGACGACAAGCAGGCCTGGTACGCGGGCCGATGGAAGGCCTCCGCCCCTCCCACGAGGAAGACCAGGAGCGCGAGAAGCCACGTGGAGGCATTTCCGCACAACCCGACGGCGGCCACGCAGCATTGGAAACCCAGCGAGGCGACCATCACCGTACGGCGTGGCAGCCGGTCCGCCCACAATCCGCCGAGCAGCGCGAACACGATCAACGCGATCCACCGGCAGGTGAAGATCGCGCCGACGGTCGAGGCGGTGCCACCCGCGTTGAGGGCCGCGATGGTGACCGTGACCGGGAAGATCTGGTCGGCCGCCACCGACATCGTGAAGCTGAGCCACAGCAGGCGGAATTCGCGATTTCGCGCCAGAGACCCACCCGCGGAATCAGTCGGACTGCGCATGCTACGCAATGAATCCCGATTAGGCGGAAGGCGCAAGGAAAGCGGCCCCTCACCATCCCTGCCACGATAGGTAAGCGAGGTTACTGTGCTTGGGCGGCGGATTCGAGTATGTGCTTCAACCGGGTGAGGTCGGCCTGGACGAGGCCCGCGTCGCGGGCGAAGTCCTCGTCGTTCACATCCGGAAGGCGGCGCAGGGTGAAGACGACCTCGCAGGCGCCGCCGTCGGGGATGACCCGCATCGGGTTGTAGACGACCTGCCCGGAGGGCAGCGTGACGTCGTGGTCGAGCACGCCGTACTCGTTGCGTTCGGCGAAGGCCAAGCCGACCCGGCCCGACGAGGTCTCCACGAACCACTGGCCGTCGGCGTTCTCCACCGAGCTGCCCAGCCCCGGAGCCCACTCCGGGAGGTTGGCCGGGTTCGACGCGTATTCGTAGACGTCAGCCGCGTGCCGGTCGATCCACACGCTGATGTGCCTGGATTCCGAAGCCATGCACGCCATCATGCCGGAGCCGGCCACACTGCCCGCCGCCGCTTGACCACAGCCCCTCGCTCACCGGTGATCAATACTCCAAGGCCGCCAGGCCGGATCGCACCGCTTCGGCTTCCCGGTCGAGCATGCTCCGCTCCCTGGTGCCCCAGTCGGCCTCTATTCGGAAGGCGTCCCCCTTGAACCGGGGGAACACGTGCAGATGGAAATGGAAGACCTCCTGGAAAGCGGCCTTGCCGTCCGCCAGGAAAACGTTCACGCCCTCGCAGCGAAGGCCCGAGCGTCGCAGAGCCCGCCCCATGCGGTGGCCGATCCTCCACACATGTGTGCTCGTCTCCTCGTCCAGGTCTTCGAGGCCGACGGCGTGGACGCGGGGAATCACGAGAAGGTGGCCGGGTGTCACCGCTCCGATGTCCATGATCACCATGACGCGGTCATCCGCGTAGGGGATGCTCGCCTCGGCCTCGCCACGGAGGATCGCGCAGAAGACGCAGCCCTGTCCCTCATGCTCTCCCATGTGCACATGATTGTCCTGAGAGCCGGCGGGTGCAGACTGGTCCGTATGGCGACGGGGGGAATGACGGGAGAGTTCGGCAAGGCGGTGCGCCGCTGGCGCGACCGGGTCGCGCCCGAGTCCGCCGGACTGCCGGCGGCCGGACAGCGGCGCGCGGCCGGACTGCGCCGTGAGGAGCTGGCCCTGCTGGCCGGGATCTCCGTCGACTACGTCACCCGGCTCGAACAGGGCCGCGCGTCCCACCCGTCGGCCCAGGTCGTCGAGGCCCTGGCCCGGGCCCTGCGGCTGTCGGGCACCGAGCGCGCACACCTGTTCCGGCTGGCCGGGCTGGCGCCGCCGGGCCCTGAGACGGTGCCGACGCACATCACCCCGAGCGTCCTGCGACTGCTGGACCGGCTGACCGGCACGCCCGTCGCGGTCTTCGACGCGTGCTGGACGCTGCTCCTGGCGAACCCTCCGTACGCCGCGTTGATGGGCGACCCGGCGGAGCCGCGCGGCGACCAGCGCAACGCGGTGTGGCGGCATTTCCTCGGCCCCGGCAGCCGGACCCGGCACACCGCGGAGTCCCTGCGGGCGTTCGAGACGGTCCTGGTCGCCGACCTGCGCGCGGCCGCCGGTCGCTATCCGGGCGACCAGCGGCTGCGGCGGCTGGTCACGGATCTGCGCGCGAACAGCGAGCGGTTCGCCGAGCTGTGGGATTCCGGCGCCGTCGGCCGGCACGAGGCCGCCCGCAAGATCATCGACCACCCCGACGTCGGCCCCCTGACGCTGGACTGCGACGTGCTCACCGTGGCGGGCGCCGATCTGCGCATCATGGTCTACACGGCCGAGCCCGGCACCGAGGACGCCGAACGCCTCGCATCGCTCACCGCGCTCGGTACGCCGACACTCGCCAGCTAAACCGGTTTCCGAAAGTTTTCGCAGTTGACATCAGGACGAACTTGGTGGCCCTCCTGAAATTATTCGGCGAGTCGCCGAAACATTCAGAGTCACACGCACACCTCGACGTTAGACTGCGCCTTGTGACCGTTGTCGACGAGCCGTCCGCATCCGTCCCCGAGCCGCTCACCCTCGCGCAGCTCGCCGAACTCGCCGGAGTATCCAAGGCGACGGTCTCCAAGGTGGTGAACGGCCGCTCCGCGGTGGCGCCGGAGACCCGCGCCCTGATCGAGGGCCTCATCCGAGAGCACGGGTTCCGCAGGCAGCGGCGGCGCTCCAGCCCGGCCGCCGTGCTGGAGCTGGTCTTCCACGAACTGGCGGGCGACTACCCGACGGAGATCGCCCGAGGGGTGGGGCAGGTCGCGCGCGAGCACCACATGGCCGTGGCGATCTCCGAGTTACAGGGCAACCACGTCCCCGGCACCGACTGGCTCGAGGACGTGCTCGGCCGCCGCCCCGCCGGCGTCATCGCGGTCTTCTCCAACCTGACCGACGTCCAGCGTGATCGGCTCGCCACTCACAAGATCCCCCTCGTCCTCCTGGACCCGACCGGCGACCCGGGACACCGCGTCCCCTCGGTGGGCGCGGGCAACTGGAACGGCGGGCTCACCGCCACCCGCCACCTGCTGGAGCTGGGCCACCGGCGGATCGCCATCATCACCGGGCCGTCGCACGCGTTGTCGAGCCGGGCCCGTCTCGACGGCTATCGCGCCGCGCTCGACACGGCCGGGGTGCCCGTCGACCCGGACCTGATCTGTCAGGGCGACTACCAGATCGAGGACGGCCTGACGCACACGCACCGGCTGCTGCGCCTGTCCGACCCGCCCACGGCCGTTTTCGCCTCCAACGACGGCCAGGCCATCGGGGTGTACCACGCGGCCCACCAGATGGGGGTGCGCATCCCGGAGGACCTCAGCGTCATCGGCTTCGACGACATGCCCCCGGTGCGGTGGGCCATTCCGCCACTGACCACGATCCACCAGCCGCTGACCGAGATGGCGGAGGCGGCGGCCGCCATGCTGGTGACGCTCGCCAGGGGCGAGCCCCTCCCCCATTACCGCAAGGAGTTCGCCACGACCCTCGTCGTACGCGAGAGCACCGCTCCGCCGAAGCGCTAGGCGCGAGACCTCCGGCGCGACGGGGGTCCGCCGCACCGGAGGTCCGCTTCTCCGGGAAGGATCGGGGAAGAACAGCTCAGCAGGTGGAGTTGGTCTGCGTGAGCAGGCCGAGCCGCCACGGCAGGGAGTTGTAGTCACCGCCGGAGTTGGGGTCTCGGCCCTGGTACAGGTACTGCATCTTGCACGGGCTGATGGTCAGCGTCTGGTCCACCTGGGTGCGGACCATCTCGCCGTGACTGATGTCGTTGGTCCAGGCGCCGCCGGGGAAGGTCACGTTGCTCGATCCGGCGAACGGGCTGGACTCACTGGCCGCCAGCGGCGTCCACGACCCGGCGATGCTGTTCGACGTCCAGGAGCGGAAGTAGCGCCGGCCGCTCGACCCGATCGCCTCGACGATCAGCAGATAGCGGTTGTCTCCCTGCACCTTGTAGACGTTGCTCGCCTCGAACACGTTGTTCCGGATGGCGTCCTGCAGCGCGATCACCGTGTTGCCGAAGCCGTTGGGGAAGTTCGCCAGCGTCGTCTGCGACCGGTACAGATGCCCGTTGTCGTCCGAAGAGAACAGGTAGCAGTTGGCGTCGTCGCAGATCACCCACATGTCGACCCAGTAGCCGTTGCCGATGTTCTGCCGGATGATGTCGGGCATCCCCGAGTAGAAGTTCTTCGGCGCGCTCCACCCGTTGGGGTTGCCGATGTCCGGGTTGGTGGAGTACGAGGCGTTGCCGGTCTGGTACACGAGATACCACAGCTTCTGCGGCGCGAAGTAGAACACCTCGGGCGCCGCCCGGTAGCCCGAGCCGATCGGGGTGCGGTCCAGGTAGTAGTGCGTCGCCGAGCCCGCCTGCGACCAGTCGGAGAAGCTCAGGTACACCAGGTTGTAGCCCGAGGCCTGGGCCGTGCTGGCGAACACGTGGTACTTGCCGTTGTAGTACACCACCGTCGGGTCCTTGATGCCCGCGATGTTGTGCGACGAGTCCGGCTTCGGCGCGATCAGCGCACCGCTCGAGCTCCACCGGAAGCTCGACGGCAGCGTCCCGCCGCCACCCGTCGGACTCGCCGACGGGCTCGGACTCGGGCTGGACGTCGGGCTCGGGCTGGGGGACGACGGAGTTCCGGTGCAGGGCACGCCGTTCAGGGAGAACGAGGTGGGCACCGGGTTGGAGCCGTTCCAGGAGCCGTTGAACCCGAAGGTGACGCTGCCGCCCGAGGGGATGGTGGCGTTGTAGCTGACGTTGGTCGCCGTCACCGACGACCCCGACTGGGTGTGGGTGGCGTTCCAGATCTGGGTGATCTGCTGGCCGGCCCCGAACGTCCAGGACAACTGCCAGCCGTTCACGGCGTCGCCCAGATTGTTCACCACCACATTGGCCCCGAATCCGCCGCCCCACTGTGAGGCGACGGTGTAGTCGACGCGGCAGGCGACGGCGGCCTCCGCGCTGTGGGCGTTCAGCAGCCCGGTCGCCGCCATCAGGAGCGGCATCGCCGTAATCGCCAGCTTCCGGCGCAGGGACACCCGAGGCGGCGCCGCCGGTTCGGCGGAGCGGCGCGGCGGCCGCGCTCGCCAAGGTAGGCGCATCAGTGTCTCCTCATGTCACGGGCTGGTGCAGGTCGCGCTGGGGGTGGCGGCGCTGCCGTTGGCGGTGAATCCGAAGGTGGTGGACGAGCCGGCCGCGATCGAGCCGTTGTAGGGGGCGTTGCTGACCGTCACGCTGGAGCCGGACCCGCTCTGCGTGCCGCTCCACAGGCTGCTGATGGTCTGCCCGCTCGGCCAGGTCCACTTCACGGTCCAGCCGTTGACCGCCGAACTGCCCGCCCGTACGGTCACCGTCGACTGGAAGCCGCCCGGCCAGCTGTTGGTCGTCTCGATGGTCGCCGAGCACGCCCCGCCGACCGGCGGTGTCGGGGACGGGCTGGTACGCGGGGACGGACTGGTGTTCGGGGACGGACTGGTGTTCGGGCTGGTGGTCGGAGACGGGCTGGTGTTCGGGGTCGCGGCGTTGAGCGCGCCGAGGACGGCCGTGTACGCCTGCTTCTTGTTGTAGTTACCGTCGAACAGCAGCGGGGTGTCACCGCTGCGCCAGGAGTACTTGTCGGTGACGCCCCACACGGTGATGCCGGTGCAGCGGGGCACGGCCGTGCAGGCCTGGGTGACGCGGCGGTAGGCGTCGGCCTGGGCGGAGCCCGAGCCGCCGATGTCGAGCTCGGTGATCTGGACGTCGACGCCGAGCGCGGCGAACTGGGCGATGTTCTGCTGGTAGTTGGACGGCACCGATCCCGACGACAGGTGCGACTGCAGCCCGACGCAGTCGATCGGCACGCCGCGGGCCTTGAAGTCCTTGACCATGTTGTAGACGCCTTGCGTCTTGGCGGCCGTGGCGTTGTCGATGTTGTAGTCGTTGTAGCAGAGCTTGGCGTTCGGGTCGGCCGCCCGCGCGGCGCGGAAGGCCTCCTCGATGAAGCCGTTGCCGAGCTTCTGGGTGAACACCGAGCTGCGCAGCGTGCCGACCGCGCCGCCGTCGGCGAAGGCCTCGTTGACCACGTCCCAGGCGTAGATCTTGCCCTTGTAGTGCCCCATCACGTTGTTGATGTGGTTGACCATCGCGCTGCGCAGGTCACTGGCCGACAGGCCGCTGACCCAGCTGGGCAACTGGTTGTGCCAGACCAGCGTGTGCCCGCGGATCTTCATGCCCTTGCTCTGGGCGTGGCTGACGATCTGGTCGGCGGAGGTGAAGCGGAACGAGCCTCGCGAGGGCTCGGTGGCGTCCCACTTCATCTCGTTCTCGGGGGTGACGGCGTTGAACTCCCGGTCCCAGGTGGCCACGTAGGTCGAGTCGTTCATGTGACCGGCCGCGATCGCGGCGCCGTAGTAGCGGCCGCTCTGCGCGGCGGCCGCGCCCAGCGTGCCGGCGGCGGCGCCGGCGGGGACGGACGCCGCGAGCACGGTGGCCGTGCCGAGTACGCCGAGGGCGCCGGCGACCAGCAGCCGGCGGGTGCCGACGAGCCGTCGTCCGCCGTCGGCGGGTAAGGGGTTTTCGCCCATGCCTGAGCCTCCACTGCGGAATCAATGAGGGAACGCGGATAGACGCCCGCGGGAAAGCACGCGATCCGTCGTCGCGTCGAAACTGCGGCCCCTGCCGCTCACCACCGACCCCGGCAGGAGGAGCCGCCTCGGGGAGTCAGTCTGGAAATCATCCCGAAATGTGTCAAGGGCGTTTCCAGAAACTTTCGATGCCCATTCAGGCTCAGATGGCCACACGCTGCACTGATGTCGTCGACATCGCATGTAATTTTCCGGGCGCTTCTGTCAGTGACCCTCGATGCGCAGGTTTCGATGAACGTTTCATCACCACGCCTCCCCTCGGCGGTGCGTTCGCGTCTCATCGCGGCAGTTGAGATGCGTAGGCCGGGGCGGAAGGGCGGGGCGGGGCGAGAGACGGAGCTTGACGGCGGCTCGTCACGTCGTATTTGCTCCGGCGCACCACCACCCCCGGTCATCCCGAGGAGAGGAGCGATCGACTCGTTGAGGTGATGTTAGCGCTAACCATATTACCGACGAGCGCTACCGGAGCCCGGCCCCCGGCCACGCACGGGGTCGGCCACAGCGGGAACCCGCCCACCCACCTCACCCTTATCGAAAGGGGTTGACCAACCAGCGATGTTAACGCTCACAAATCAGCGCGGATGGAGACGGTGGACACGCCGGCTGACCACCGCGCTCCTGGTCGCGACCGTCGTGGTGACGGCGCCCGCCGTCGCCCGCGCCGAGTCGAACGGCGGGGTGCGGGTCATGCCGCTGGGCGACTCGATCACCGAGGGCACGCAGGTGCCGGGCGGTTACCGGATCGGGCTGTGGCAGCGCCTGGCCGCCGGCCGCTACACGATCGACTTCGTCGGGTCGCAGTACAACGGGCCCGCCAGTCTGGGCGACCACGACCACGAGGGACACCCCGGGTGGCGGATCGACCAGATCGACGCGAACATCACCGGCTGGCTGCGCACCTTCACCCCGCGCACGGTGCTTCTGCACATCGGCACCAACGACGTGCTGCAGAACTACAACCTGTCCGGCGCGCCGCAGCGGCTGTCCGCGCTGATCGACCACATCACCGCCGCCGCGCCGAACGCCGAGGTGTTCGTCGCGACCATCATCCCGCTGTCGAACTCCGGCCAGGAGGCCGCCGCCCGCACCTTCAACGCGTCCATCCCCGGCATCGTGCAGTCCAAGGTCAGCAGCGGCAAGCACGTCCACCTGGTCGACATGCACAGCAAGCTGACCACCGCCGACCTGATCGACGGCATCCACCCGACCGCGACCGGCTACGACAAGATGGCCGCCGCCTGGTACGCGGCGCTCCAGTCGGTGCCCGGCAGCATCGGGCAGGGCCCCGGCACCAGCCCCAGCCCGTCGCCCAGCCCGTCAGCCAGTCCGTCGCCGAGTCCCTCACCCAGCCCGTCTCCGGGCGGCGCGGGGTGCTCGGCCGCGTACGCCGTCGCCGGGCAGTGGGACGGCGGCTTCCAGGCGACGGTGACCGTCACCGCGGGCAGCTCGGCGATCTCCTCCTGGACCGTCGGCTGGCGGTTCGGCGACGGCCAGACGGTCACCCAGTCGTGGAACGCCACGATCAGCACCAGCGGCGCCCAGGTCACCGCCGGCAACGTCGGCTACAACGGCGCGCTCGGCGCGGGCGCGAGCACCCAGTTCGGCTTCCTCGGCACCTGGAACGGCGCCAACGGCGTGCCCACGCTTACCTGCACCGCGAGCTGATTCCAGACGTGAAGGGAAAGGGCGTGAAACGAAGGCTCAGGGCCGTGCTGGCCGCCGCCGCCTTGCCTCCTCGGCCGTCAACGGCTGGTCCCTGGCCTTCGCCCTCCCCGGCGGACAGACCATCACCAACGGATGGAACGCCGCCTACTCCCCCACCAGCGGACAGATCACGGCGGCGAACGTGAGCTACAACGGCACGCTGGCACCCGGAGCGTCCACCGAGATCGGCTTCCAGGCCGCCCACACCGGCGACGCCGCCAAGCCCACCGCGTTCACCCTCAACGGAAACGCCTGCACCGTCTCCTGACGAATCCCTATCCCCCTGGAGATTCTCGTGCCCTTCACTCGACATCGGCGCTGGCTCGCGGCCGGAATGGCCGCGGCGCTGAGCGTCCTCGGAGTCGTGACCGCCGGCTCCGCCCGGGCCGCCGCCGGCTGCCGGGTCGCCTACACCGTCACCAACCAGTGGCAGGGCGGCTTCGGCGCCAACGTGGACGTGGTCAACCTGGGTGACCCGGTCGACGGCTGGCGCCTCACCTGGTCGTTCCCCGCCGGACAGACGATCAGCCAGCTGTGGAACGGCAGCTATACGCAGTCGGGCGCCCAGGTCACGGTGACCAACGCCTCCTACAACGGCGCCATCCCGACCGGCGGCAGCGCGTCGTTCGGCTTCAACGGCTCCTGGACCTCGTCCAACCCGGTGCCGGCGAGCTTCGCGCTGAACGGCACCACCTGCAGTGGAACCGTCACCAGCCCCAGTCCCAGTCCCAGTGCCAGCCCCTCGGCGAGCCCGAGCAGCAGTCCCAGCCCTACGCCGTCGCCGTCGCCGTCGCCGTCGCTGTCCCCGAGTCCGAGTCCGTCGGCGAGTCCGTCGGGTGGGCCGTGGCCGCCGTCGTCGACCTATTCCAACCCGGTGTTGTGGGAGGACCTGGCCGACATCGATGTCTTCCGGGTGGACGACACCTACTACT
>NZ_JADBGC010000053.1:0-23726 GCF_014892245.1 Microbispora sitophila
GCTTGTAGACCTCGACCGCCTCGAACAGGTTGGCCTGGGTGTCGCTCATGATCGTCGTGTAGTTCGAGCCGAAGCTGCCCGGGAAGTTCCCGATGGGCATGCTCTGCCGGTAGATCTTGCCGTTGTCGCCGGCGAAGAACAGGTACATGTTCTGGCCGTCGCCGATGAGCGTCTGGTCGATGGGGCCCGTTCCGGAGCCGGAGATGCTCGCGGTGGACAGGGTCTGCTGCGACGACCAGCCGTTCGGGTTGGTGGGGTCGCTGGAGGTCCGGTAGGAGAAGGCGGTCCCGCCCCACTGGTAGGCCAGCACCCAGATGTTCTTCGGGGCGAAGTAGAACAGCGTGGGCGCGACAGCGGAGAAGTTCATCGTGTTCTGGCTGGCCGAGGCCATGTCGGACCAGTTCGTGAAGAGGCCGAAGTTCATCGAACCCCAGCTCGATCCATAGTCGTGCGTCGTCGCGTAGACGAGGTGCTTGCCGTTGTAGACGACGTTGGTGAAGTCCTTCAGCGAGACCCACCCCGACTTCGGGTTCGCCAGCGCACCCGTCGACGTCCAGCGGTACGTCGACGGAAGATTGCACGTGCCGGTCGGCGTCACCGACGGGGACGGCGTCGAGCTCGGGCCGCCTCCGGAGATGCTCCACTTCTGGTTGGTCTGCCCGTTGCAGGTCCACAGTTGGACGGCGGTCCCGTTGGCCGTGCCCATGCCGGTCACGTCCAAGCACAGACCCGACTGCACGCCCCTGATGGAGCCGTCGGCGTTCTGCTGCCACTTCTGGTTGGCCTGGCCGTTGCAGGACCAGATGACGACCTTCGTGCCGTTCGAGGTCCCCTGGCCGTACGCGTCCACGCACCGCGTGCCGTTGAAGGTCCGCAGCTCACCGGCCGAGGTGAACTCGAACGCCTGGTTCGCCTGACCGCTGCAGTCCCAGATCTGCAGGCCCGTGCCCAGCGCGTCGGTGTTGCCCGCCACGTCCAGGCACCGCCCCGACGCCGCACTCACCAGCGGCGCCACCGCAGCCGACGCCGGCACCGACCACGTCACGGCGGCCGCCACCACCGTCGTCAGCACCGTGGCCAGCGTCGCCACGAGGCGCACGCCGACACCGGCCGGCGAACGACGCCGACCGCTCCTCACACGAATGGGGGGTGAATCCATTATTTCGTTCTCCTTGGGGGTGAAGGTGTGGCGAAACGGGCCACACCAGGGAAAACCGCAGTGGTCTCACGGGGCGGGCAGGGATAGTCGGCCGATCGGGACTGGATCCTGAGCCCTGCCGCCAAGAGGTCGACGGGTTCGCGAATCGTCTCCGTCCGGCCCGGTTCGTCGTCGTTCGCGTGCGGAGCTCGAGACCCGCATTCTTCGAGACCTCGCCCCCGGGCAGGGGCGACGGAAAGGTCGAGGTGGCTGCGGTGACGAGTACGCCCCCCTCAGCCGGCGCGCCACCGTACACAGCACGCCGTTCGAGGGGCGAAACCGCGGTTGCGCCGATCGTCGTCTGGACCGGGGTGGCGTCACCGTGGATTTGTTATCGCTAACATTATGTCGGCAACTCGGGCTCCTCTCCCTCGGCTACTTTGATTGCTGGTGCAGCGGAGCAAGTGCGACCAGGCGAAGGCCGCGTCAAGACTTCGGGCCCTCCCGATGTCGGCCACGCCTGGATGCCGCTAAGGTGGCGCGCGGCCGCGGACCGCCTCCGATCATGGAGACCCTCCTTCCCTAGGCCACGCGTGTTAGCGCTCACATTCTGCGACGCGAGGAGTCGTGTCCACAGGTGTCGATGCCGGTGGTTAATGGCGGATCAAACTAGGACTCGCCTGGTTGCGTCAAGAGGAAGATCGAGAGCTCCGGTGGCACTTCAACCTTCGGGAACGCACCTATCTGGCATTACCGGCCCGGCCCGCACCGTGAGCGAGACGGCTAGTGATGAAAGTTTCAACCGACCGCGCGCTGACGCCGGTGACAACCATGCCAAGTATTGGTTCTGCCGGGTTCGAGGTCTGGTGGACGTGGGTCGCGGAAGGCTGGGGTGGTGTCAGCTAGTGGGGTGTCCACGACCCTTGGCCGGGTCGGTCACTGCGCCGGAAGGAACCTCCGGTCCTCGCGAAGCCCGCTCCGCTGGGCCTTCGCTGCGGTCCTCGCTCCCTTCCGCTCCGCTCCCTCCACCCCGGTGAACGTTGGTGGACAGCGCACTAGCCGAGAACCGGCTCGCCCACGGCCGGGGGCCCAACCTTGCTGGTCGAATCGGAGGGCTGGTGGGCGTCACGGTCCTGGCGTCCGGTGCTTTCGTTCCCGCCACGCAAGCCGCACCCCAGCGATCTTTTTCCGGTACGGCTTCCGCCCCACTCGCATCGGCCGGAAATCCGGTGCAGAAACTCACCCTCTCATTCGAGCGAATCACTGCGACGAAGTGCCCGTTGACCTTCAAGGTCTACGGGACCTTCGAAGGACTCCCTCCGGGCCTGCAACTCATCCAATACCGCATCGTCGGCACCGAGCAATGGACGAGACCTCCGAGCCCATCGTTCGGACGCCCACCGGCGGCCCGTTGGCCGAACTGGTCGCCGATGCCAACCTCGACGCGGGCCCGGTCACCTACGAGGAGGTGTTCGCGACGCTTCCGGCCGGGTTCGCGGTGGACGTGTGGGCGATCCCCGGCGCCGCGCTGAAGTCCGTCCTCGCCCACCCGAATGCGCAGGGCTGGGTGCTCACGCCGTCGTCCTCGCTCCGCTACACACTGGAGGGCGGCGCTGTCACCGAGATGACGTTGAACGGCGTTCCGGTAACCGACGACCAGGTCATCGAAATCGCGGCCAACTACATCCTGGTGGGCGGCTACGAAGGTTTCCCCCGATGGCGGGGAGTCACCAGCGTCTATCGCGGTGGCCCTGACGACAGAGGGGCCCTGGCCACCTATCTGGTGAAGGACTCGCCGGTCGGCGCACCAGCCGGCGACCGGGTCACCGTCCGATGAGCATCACGTGAACGAGCTGATCACCGGATGGAATCCGTTCCGCCCGGCGATCAGTGACCCTGAGCCGGTTGGATGACCGGATGCAGATCATCGGCACAGCCCAGGACGGACGTTTCGGCGGCGCGCACGATCTTTCCCGCTAGTGATCACCACTATGGCGAGTGCCGGCTGACCTGCGAGGTCGCGTCACATGACGTGACGTCGGTGCCGCAGCAGCCGGCCGGCACATCCAGGCGATGCTCGGCAGCCCCGGCGGGGGCCGGAGCGCAGGTTCCTGGCCTAACGGTCCGAGTCATGAATGACGGCCCACTTGTCACCGCGCTTGAAGTAGAGCATCTCCGTACCGATGTAGAGAGTGGGGGATGCCTTGCGGTCGTTGCGAATCCACAGCCTGCCGGCTCGTGATGTGGCGAGATCGAAGATCACTGAGGCCTTCCGTCCCTGCTCGTCGACCTGAGTCATGGTGACGAAGCGGTCGGCCACGAGTGACCGGGGGCTGTCGCCCGGCAGGTCCAGAACCTGGCTGCCGTCGCGGCGGGTCGCCTGGTTGCCGGTGAGGCACCAGGTCACATCGCACCGCGCCTGCGCTGGATCGTCGAGCCGCTCCCCGGTGCTCAGGTTGAGCAGATTCGTCATGGCTGCCGGACCATCGGCGGGACGCCCCGCCCAGGGCCAGGAGAAGAGACGCAGCCCCTCCGTGCCCGGGACGAACGACGGTTCGCCGCCCGCCACCGGAACCTGGTTGACGCCCCCCGACTTGGTCGACGACCAGAAGATCCTGCCGCCTCCGACGGCCAGGTCCACACCGTGGATGGTGTCCCCGTTCACCTTGTCCACATCCAGCTCGGCCGGGAACGAGACCACCGTGCGGGGAGTGCCCCCGGTCACCGGAATCGTCATGATGTGGATGTCTCGGTCCACGTACTTGAACCAGGCGATCACGCCTTCGCCCACCGCCAGCGAGTCCACCGGCGCGATGGGATGGTCGATGATGGCCAGGCGCTGAAAGGTCTGCGATTCCAGGTGATAAGTCCACAATTCAGGCGCAGGATCGTCGCCCTTCTTCGACACGTACCCGAGCATGGTGCGTGAATCGATGAACAGCTTCGGCGTGAAGGCCTCACCGTTGGGGACCTTCCGAGGGACCTCCGCGATCACCGAAGGCAGCACCTGTTCCAGTGGCGGCGCGATCTCCTTCACGATCCGTGGTTCGTGAATGTGCGGCGCAGGCTTGGCCGTGACGGCGGGTGGCGACTCGGGAGCCCGCCATGTCACGGCTGACACCGCCCCGATCACCAGACAGGTGGCAATCGCGGTCGCCGACACCAGGCCACGGCGCGTGCGCCGGGTCTTCCCCACGGTCACCTGGCGCAGCAGATCCGGCGGCAGGGCCGGGATCCGCGCCTCCGCACGGGCGAACGTACGGCGCAGCGCCTCTTCGACGTCGTTCATCGCAGGCTCCTTAGGGGGTTGACGGTGTCACGCAGTTTGCCGAGAGCGCGGGATGCCTGGCTCCGTACGGTTCCGGGAGAAATACCGAGGATCTCGGCGATCTCGGCATCCGATCGGTCCTCGTAGTAGCGCAGGACCAGTACGGCACGCTGTCTCTTGGGCAGTTTGGCCAGTTCGCCCCAGAGGTCCAGCGGTGGCTCCGCCACCGGTTGCGGCTGTTCGGGCACCTCCCATGCCAGATGTTCGCGCCTGCGCCGCCTCCAGACGGAGATGTGCAGCCGGGTGATCGTGGTTCTCACGTAGCTCTCCGGGTTGTGCTTGTGCTGCACGCGCGGCCATGAGCTGCGCAGCCGTACCATCGCCTCTTGAACGAGGTCGGCGGCGTCGTGCGGATTGCCGGTGAGCATGTAGGCGTAGCGGAACAACCCATCGATCCGAGCGGCGGCGAAGTCCGCGAAATCCGGCGCGTCATCCACGGGCGGGAATCCTCTCGTTCATCCCGCCTGAGACGCACCAGAACCCCGAAATGTTGCATCATCTGGAATCCGCTGAAGTCGACAGGGGGCAGGCCGGCACGCCGGGGAACGGCGACAGACCGACCAGCATGGTGCCGACATGCCACGCCTGACGAGCAGTGCCGGATCCAAGGCCGTCATCGCGATGGCGCTACGGCGGCCTGACGATCCGCCTGCTTGGCGAGGACACGCCCGAGCGCTTCCAGGGTCGCGGCGGTCACCGTCATGCAGCCGCCGGCGTCGACCTAGCTGATCCGATAGGCCGTACGAGGGTCTCCTCCCCTGCCGTGCTCACTGCTCCGAACTCGTCAGGCCCATCGGGCAGGACCACTTGGACGGGTCATCCAGCTTGGTGCTCGTCCCGCCGAGGCCGCAGTAGCCGTTGGGCACCTTGAAGAGATATTGCTGGTGGTAGCGATTCACCTCAGGCAATAAGTTCTCCTCACCGCACTCTGTGGCATCTCACTGGCTGCGGGCAGGTCGGCGCCTACACTTGGCAGCATGGACTTGGACAACGAAGGCTGGGCCGACATCGAGGAGCCCCTCGACGAGCCCGCGCTTCCACGGCATCTCGCCGCGCTCGTCGGCGCGCTCCAAGGGCCAGCAGACCTCGGCGTCCATCATGACCGGTACCTCACCTATCCTCACCAGGAGGAGTCCGACGGAGCGATCACCGCGTGATCCTCTGCGACACGGGACCCTCGTCGCGGCATTCAACAGGGCGGACAAGGATCACGCCCGCTGTGTCCGGTTACGGGCGCAGAATTGGGCCAGACTCGTTGTGCCGTCGCTCGCGGTGACAGAGATCTGTCATCTACTCTCCGATCCGGTCCGTCGCGGCAGCCCCGCTCTGTTCTGCGCTGCCGTCGCCGACGACGAACTCCGCGTGATCGAAGTGACGCCTCACGACTATCGGCGAATGTCCGAGCTGCTCGCGGCCTACGCCTCGCTCCGCCCACAGGCTGTGGACGCCTGCGTGATAGCCCTTGCCGAGCGCTTCGACCTTCGCCAGGTCGCCACGCTGGATCAGCGCGACTATCTTGTCGTTGCCCCTCGTCATCATCCCAAGGGGCAACGACTCACGATCCTGCCCGGCGACTGATCAGCTCTCAGGGGAAAAGGTCAGTACGGCCAGCCAGGGACGTTCAGCCGGACGCGGTAGAGGCCGAAGTTGCCGGTGTTCCCGCCGCGGGATGGTGTGCCCGAGGTGATGTACAGCGTCCGGCCGTCCGGGCCGCCGAAGGCGACGTTGGTGGTGTTCAGTCCGGCGGCGATGGTGCCGAGCTGTACGCCGGACGGCGCGTACACGTGGACCTTGCCATCGTTGAAAGAGGCCTGGTAGAGATTGCCGGCACAGTCGATGGTCGCGCCGTCCGAGCCGGTCAGGGACGCGAAGTCGGCGCGGGGGCCGACGCTGCCGTCGGGGTTGACGGGCCACTTGTAGATTCGGCCCGTGCCGTTGCCGCCGACATAGAGCGTCTTGCCGTCGGGGGAGAGCACGATGCCATTCGGCTGCCGGATGGTGTCGTCGATCAGCGAGACGACGCCGTTTTTGACCCGGAACACGCCGGTGCGGCCGGACATCTGGTCGGGCCGGTTGCCGCGCTGGAAGTCGGGGTCGGTGAAGTAGACGGTGCCGTCGGCGCCGACGGTGAGGTCATTGGGTGAGTTGAAGGCACGGCCTTGGTAGGAGGAGGCGACCACGCCGCGCGTCAGGTCGGGCAGGCTGAAGGAGGAAATGCTGCGCTGGTCGTGGGTCGCGGCCAGCAGGGTGCCGCCGTCCCGGCTGAGGGCCAGGCCGTTGCTGCCGGCGTCGGGGATGAGGGTCTGGAAGGTGTTCGGCTCGGTGTACCGCAGAACGTCCGATGGCTGGACGCCTTCTGGCCCGGTGCCGTCGCGCATGAGCGACAGCAGCAGGGTCTGGGTGGTGGCGTCCCAGACCGGGCCTTCCAGGAAGTTGAACCCGTCCCGGATCTTGGTGGCGGTCACCGACGATGCCGGCAGCGGGTTGGGGTAGGTCGTGCCTGGCGTGCACGGTCCGACCCCGGGGCGCGGCATGCCCGGCGTGGTGGTGACGGTCGGCGTGGGTGTCGGGGTCGGCGTCGGCGTCGGAGTGGCTGTGACCGTGGGGGTGGGGGTGGGGGTGAGGGTCACGGGGCCGCTGCACATGGCACCGTTGAGCCAGAAGGTGGTGGGTACGGGGTTGGCGCCGGTGAGATTCGCGGTGAATGCCATGCCACTGGCCGTGGCGTTGGTGGCGATGGAGCCGTTGTAGGACATGCTGGTAGCGGTCACGTGCGCGCCGGACTGCGTCCAGGTGGCGTTCCAGCCGGACGCGATTCTCTGGCCGGAGTCGGGGAAGTCGAATTCCAGCTTCCAGCTGCTGATCGGATCGCCGAGGTTGGTGATGGCCACGTCGCCTTGGAAGCCGCCGCTCCATTGGTTGACGATTTTGTAGGTCACCTTGCATGCGGCGGCGGCCGCAGCCGGCGTCGTCACCGTTGTGACCCCACCGGCGGCGACCAGCGCGGCCAGTCCGGTGGCGGCGACGGTGGCGAGACTCCGTCTCATCAGGAAGTCCTTTCGCGAACGACGACGGGCGACTGCCGCCCGTGTCAGGGTGCCGACCGGGGCCGGGAGGCCACCGGCACGCACGCGGCGCACCGCTGGCCCCGCGTCCCGAAATTAAGCGACTAAGTGGGCGGTCGCGATCGGTCGCCCGGTGCGGCGTTCGCCATGCGAGACGCGGTGTGCTCACCTTTGTTGCGGTGGCCGGTCGTGCACCACGCCGGTGGCCGCCTCGGCCTGGGTGAACGCGACCGTCCGCTCATCCGGCGAGCCGATCGGCGGCCGAAAGGAGCCCAGGCCACGGCGCTGAAACGTTCAGTCCGCGTCGAACGCGCCGGGCGTGCATCGGGGGAACGTGCAGCGGTCCGGCCTTGTAGTGGAGGTTCTCGCCGAAAACGACTCTGGCCCTCGGTCGGCACCGGGTTAGCCGGGCAACCGAGGGCCAGGATCAGGCGGTTACCACAGGTCAGGTTTCGTCGATGGTCAGGCCGACGGGGCAGGAGACACCGGTGCCGCCGATACCGCAATAGCCGTTCGGCACCTTGAAAAGGTACTGCTGGTGGTAGTCGTATCGCTGGGGCAACAGCTCGGCACCTACACGCCCACGAGACGAACCGCCTTGCCGCAGAGCTTGCTCATGTCGTCCTCATCCGAGGTGAGGATGACGACGGGCCGGGTGGAGCGAAGAGCCGTGGCGGCCACGACGGCATCGATCGCGTACTTGTGGCCGTGAAGGCCGCTCTCGCGGAGCAGGTCCAGCGCGTGGACGGAGACCTCCTCGGTCACCGGCTCGACGCGCAGTCGGGACAGGTGCCAGCGCAACCGATCGTTTGTCACCCGGCCGTCGAAGGCCTCGATAGGCGTCAAGGCGCTGACCGCGACGCGGAAGTCGTTGTTCTGCGCCTCTCGGACAATCGCGGTGACTCGTTGATCGGCCGCGCACCACTTCGAGAGTCCCTCGGAGTCAAGGATGACCGTCCCCGCACTCAGCTTGCTTCGTGCGCGTGCCATCCACGCTCCTCCTGTAGCTCCGGAGCGGACTTCACGCTACGGAACAGCTGCTCAGCCTCGTCCCGCAGATGCTGTGGGATGGGACCGCACTCGTTCTCGTTCGCCTGCAGGGCCTCCTCCAGCAGGTCCCGCTCGATCTGCCGCTCCACAGCGGCGTCGACGTAGGCAGAAAACCCGCGCGCGCCGACACGCTCCTTGATGGCGCGGATGTTGCCGGCCCGCAAGGAGACGCTCACCTTGGCCGCGGGCCCTTCCCCTGGCCGGAAGGCCTGTTCAGGCGTACTCATAACGGCAGTTTACTACTTCAAGTAGCAAACCATCGGCACCGGAAACATGAAACCTCCGAGTAGCGCGACGCCGCTCGGAGGTCTCACGACTGCACCCGCATACAGCAGGCGCTGCAGGCGATCCGCGTTCCCCGCCTCGGCCGCGGCCGGCCTCGGACGCGCCCTGACCACGTGGTGGCCGACAAGGGCTACAGCTCCCGCGCCATCCGCACCTACCTACGGCAACGCGGCATCAGCCACGCCACCCCGGAGCGGGCCGACCAAGTCGCCGGCCGCGCCAGGCGGGGCAGCAGGGGCGGCCGTCCACCGGTCTTCGACCCTCAGACCTACAAGCGCCGCAACGTGGTCGAGCGCTGCTTCAACCAGCTCACACAGTTCCGCGCCCTGGCCACCCGCTCCGACAAGACCGCCACCTCATACACCGCCGTGGTCACCATCGCAGCACTCCTGCTCTGGCTCTAGTCGATCACTATGAAGACAGGCCCTAGTGCCGCATCATCCGACGTTCGCCCTGTCGTGAGGTGACGGGAGGATGCTGCTGTGCTGAAGGGGAGGGTGATTGAGCCCGTTCTCGTATCCGGTCGAGTGCTCGAACGATGTCAACGCCAGGGTCGCAGGGCTGTGGACAACGCTTCACGGCCCAGCGACTCTTTCCAAGCCAGGTGCCCGTCGGGCCTGATCAGCAGCGGTTCTCCGAATCCCTTGAGCTCGTTCACAAGGCGGCTGTCCACAGGGTCGCTTGAGGCATCGGCCAGGATCGGGCGACCCGTGCGAAGGTGCTCGAACATCCGCGTCCCGTCGGGCAGGTCCCGGTCGGGTACGCGCGGTCCGAGTCCATAGGAGATGTCCAGCCCTGTGATCATCATGGCGATCTTCCGGTTCGCGTCCGGCGTTGCGAGCATGTCGCTCACGTGCGCTCGAAGCGCGTCCACATGCGCGCCGGGTGCGCTCAACGCGCTCTGCGCGCGCGTGTTCGACAGCACCCGGGCGCCCACGGGGTGCCGCTCTTCGTGGTACGTGTCGAGCAACTCCTCGTCGACACTCCCTCGCACGACGAGCGCCAGCTTCCAGCCGAGATTGAACGCGTCCTGCAGCCCGGTGTTCAGCCCTTGGCCTCCGGCCGGCGAGTGGATGTGCGCCGCGTCACCGGCCAGCAGCACACGCCCGGAGCGATAACACGCCGCCTGCCGCGCGACGTCGGTGAATCGCGAGATCCACCGTGGACTGTGCATCCCGAAATCGGTGCCCGCCACCCGGATGAGCATCGCCCGCAGATCTTCGAAACCGATGGCCGTCGAGTCGGCAACGGTTGCCCCGGCCTCGTCCACGATCACCCGCCGCCACCCCTCCTCGAAGCCGAGCACCGAGAAGTTTCCCCGTGGCGTTCGCTGGAGCAGAAACTGCTCCGCGGGCGGGTCGGCGAGTTCGACGTCCCCGAGGATCGACGTGGTGGTCGCCGGCGTGCCCGGAAAGTCGATGCCCGCCAGCCGGCGCACCACACTGCGGCCACCGTCACAACCGACCAGATAACGCGTCTCCACGGGCCCGGTCGTGGTCTCGACCACGACCGTCTCCGCGGCTGCCAACGCCGCGGCCGGCGACGCCGCACCCGCCGACGCTGGCCCTGGACGTAGGCCCGTCACCTCGACCCCGCGGCGAATCCGAATGCCCAACTCCCGGGCGCGAGCCTCGAGCAGCCGCTCGATCCGGCGCTGAATGATCACCAGCAGGAACGGATACCGGGTCGGCAGCCCTGACAGGTCGAGCGGCAGTCCGGCGAAGCGCGTACCCGGCAACGGACGCCCCTCAGCCAGGAACGGGTCGAGCATGCCCCGCTGATCGAGCACTTCCAGCGACCGCGGATGCAGCCCGCCCGCCCTCGAGTCACGCGTGAGCTCGGTCAGCCTTTCGAGTACCAGCACGTCCACCCCGGCCAGCCGCAGCTCGCACGCCAGCATCAGGCCGGTTGGGCCGGCGCCGGCGATGACTACGTCCTCCATGATCGCCCCTAACGATATTAGAGTAATCTCGAACATCGTTAGATGTAGCTCTAACGGTGCTAAATTGTCAACTGTGCCCATCACACCCGACCTGATCGCCCGGACCGGCCTGCGGCTGCTGAACGACGTCGGCCTCGACGGCCTGACCATGCGGATGCTCGCCAAGGAGCTGAACGTCCAGGCGCCCACGCTCTACTGGCACGTCAAGAACAAGCACGAGCTGCTCGACCTGATGGCCGGGCTGATCACGGCCGAGGCGGCCGACGGCGTCGAAGGCCCCAGTCGCAACGAGACCTGGCAGCAATGGATCGCCGGCCTCGCACGCAGAATGCGCGACGCGATGCTTCGCTACCGCGACGGCGCCAGGGTCACTGCCGGGTCCTACTCGACGGGTCCGTCCATCGGGCGGACGTTCGAACTGGTTCTGCGTACGCTCACCGACGCCGGCTTCTCGACCACCGAGGCGGCCCGCGCGTTCCCCGCCGTCCTGCACTACGTCGTGGGCTTCACGATCGAGCAACAAGCGCGCACGGGCGAGAATTACGAAGGCCCCAACCCCTATGCGCAGACGATGACCATCGACGAAACCCGGTATCCCCTGACGGCAAGCGTGACGAAGGAGCTCTACGCCGTCGACAGCGACGACAATTTCGAGTACGGCCTGCACATCGTGCTAGCCGGCATCGAGGCCGTTCGTCAGAAGGTCAGCGGATAGCGCAAGGAGTCAGACAACGGTATTGGACCTAGGACTCGCGCCCATGGACTTCGACAATGAGGCTGAGACCGACGTCGAGGAGCCCCCGGCCGACCCCGCGCTTCCCCGGCACCTCGCCTACGCGATGGCATGCTCGTCGTCTCGCGAACGAGCAGGTGAGACGGGTGCAGCTGAGGCCGGCGTCGGCCACCGATAAGCCTCGTCCGCCTCGATCGGCCGGCTATGAGGTCGAGGGGTCGGCCGCTACTCTCTCGAAGCACTTCAACCGGAACAAGCGCGTTGACCACGCGGCTGAGCGTGACGTCGGTCGTCAGCAGCGGCAGTTGTCGTTCCAACGCGGCCTGTACGAACAATGCGTCCGCTTGCGCCGCGATGAGCCGGCGCCTCCTCCCAGCGCGGGCTACATCGTGATGGCCGATCCGGAGGGAAACGAGTTCTGCTCGGACTGAACGACGGGGAACTTCACCCCGGTGAGGTCTTCGGAGACGGCCCACAGCCGCTGCTGGACGGCTATCTCGTACGACTCCGGGCTGGAGGTGACCAGCCGGGGGTGGCCCATGACCTCGAAGCGTCCGCCGGGACCGTAGTACTGGCCGCCGAGCACGGCGGGGTCGGTGGCGGCGCGCAGGGTCGGCAACGCGCCCATGGCCGGCGTCTGGGTGATCAGCGGCGCGAGCCAGGTGAGCGGAAGCCGGATGGCCGCGGGGGTGTTGCGGGCGAGCTCGGTGCTGGAGACGCCGGGGTGCGCAGCCACCGCGATGGTGGTGCCGTGCGCGGCGAGCCGGCGCTGCAGCTCGTACGTGAACATCAGGTTGGCCAGCTTGGACTGACCATAGGCGGCGACCCGGCTGTACGACCGCTCCCACTGCAGGTCGTCGAAGTGGATCGCGGCCCGGATGCGGTGGCCGGTGCTGCTGACCGTGACCACGCGCGAGCCGGGCACCGGCAGCATCAGGTCCAGCAGCAGCCCGGTGAGCGCGAAGTGGCCGAGGTGGTTGGTGCCGAACTGCATCTCGAAGCCGTCCCGGGTGGTCTGCTTCGGGGTGTACATCACGCCGGCGTTGTTGATCAGCAGGTCGAGCCTGTCGAGCCGGGACCGCAGCGCCGCCGCCGCGGCGCGGACGGAGTCGAGCGAGGTCAGGTCCAGCGCCTGCACGGTCACGTCGCCGGTCATGCGGGCCGCGGCCTGCTCGCCCTTCTCGACGCTGCGCACGGCGAGCACCACTGACGCCCCACGCTCGGCGAGCGCCTTGGCGGTCTCGTACCCCAGTCCGGTGTTGGCACCGGTCACCACGGCCACCCGCCCGCGTTGGTCCGGAATGTTCGCCGTCGTCCACTTCTCGCTCATGCGAGGCTCCTAGGTAACGTACCGAAGGTATCTTGTGCCGACGACGCTAAGGTACTCGCGGTACCTTGTCAACGTACCGGAGGTACTTAAATTAGACTGGCGGGCGTGGCTTTCCAGCGGGCGCGAACCGAAGAGCAGCGGGAGATCCGCCGACGGGCGATCCTCGACATGGCGTCGGCGATGCTCGACGAGATGCCCGTGGCCGCGGTCACCCTCAACGAGCTCAGCCGCCGGGTCGGCCTGGCGAAGCCGAACGTGCTGCGCTACTTCGAGTCTCGCGAGGCGGTGCTGCTGGAACTGCTGGACCGATTCCTGCAGGAGTGGCTGACGGAACTGGCGGGCGAGTTGGCCGCCGGCATCGACGAGGATCTCCCCATGGCGGAGCGAGCGGAAGCGGTGGCAGAGATCCTCAGCCGCTCACTCTCCAGCCGAGCGGTGCTGTGCGACCTCTTCGGCGCCCAGGGCAGCGTCCTGGAACACAACGTCTCCGTCGAGGTCGTAGCACGCTACAAGCGCGCCTCCCTGGACCGCCTGACAACCATGTCCGCCCTGATCCAGAACTACCTGCCGGAGCTGGGCGAGAACGCAACACTGTTCAGCCTGCAAACCATGGTCATGGCCGGCGCGCTGTCGGCGTACAGCACACCCCCACCCAGCCTGCAGGCGGCCTATCAGGCCGAGCCCGACCTCGCCCGCTTCCACCTGGAGCTGAAGGACTCCTTGAAGCTGGCCCTGACCGCAACCCTCCTGGGTGTGCTACCCCGCCACTGACCTGCCTTGCACTGGACAGGTCCTGGAGCCTCGATTCTGGGTCGGAACCAGGCCCGTCGGGCAGGCGGCCCACCCGGATGGGTCACCTAGCAGCTTGACGTTGGTGCCGCCGATGCCGCAGTAACCGTTGGGGTTCGCCGAACGACGTCGTGGCTTCCCGTGGTCCGATGAGGAGTACCCGGGTTTCGAACTCCTTGCCTACGTGGCGCTCGACGCCTACGAGCAAGTCACCGGCGAGACCTTGGACCGTCTCCATACCGCCGTCGAAGCTCGAGGATTCCGCAGTAGGTTTCCGCTTCTGGCGGCCGAGTTCGGCGAGCAAGACTGGGACATCGCCGATGAAGGGGAGGTCGCCCGTAGACTCCCCCGGCTGGCCCGCTACCTGACCAGCCCTGTCTGACCTCCGCGCTCCCCGCCACTACTGATCGCAGATATGCCCGCCGAACGAGAGGGATGCGGGCGCGGTGAGCGCTGCTTGCTCTCCGCGCGCACCGATACCGCAGATCCTTCCACCGCTGCGCGTCAGCTTGAATTCGATCTCGTCGTTGCCCCTCGTCATCTTCCCAAGGGGCAACGACTCACGATCCTGCCAGATAACTGATCAGGCTTCGCCGATGGTCAGGCCGACGGGGCAGCTCACACCCGTGCCGCCGATGCCGCAGTAGCCGTTGGGCACCTTGAACAAGTATTGCTGGTGGTAGTGATTCTCTTCGGGCGATAATTCGCAACTAGCGTGGCTTGGACCGGAAGTCGGCCCAAAGATCGACCGCCTGCTGCAAGTCGAGGGCGGCGACGTCCTCACGAGACATACCGACGGTATAGATCAAGCGATCCGCGAGCCAATCCGGCACCGGCTCCCGAGGAGGCGGTTGGTCGACGCGGATGTGATCGGCCAGCGCGCCCAGGCGTTCGATGATCTGCCCAAGCTGCACCACCTCGGGACGCCCCTCGCCGGCGGCACGAACCCTGGCTGTGGCCTCGGCGTAGACCTCGCCATCGGCCCTCTCGCCCACAGCCCATACTTCGCAGATCTCGATCGACTTGTCGTCCTTGATCCGATAGACGACCCGCCAGGTGTTGCGCCCGACCACGAGCTTGCGAAAGCCGGTCAGCTCCCCGCCCAGCGGATAGCCCGCCTCGGGATTGTCGAGCAAAAGAAGGATCTTCTTGAGCACCTTGGGCGCGGCGTCCGGACCGATTCGCCGCAGATCATCGACCGCCGGAGCCGTGAAGACGACGTCAGACACGGGCTACTCATCGTCCGGCAGCGCGGCCAGCGACTCCCGCGTGTGCCCGAAAGCAGAGAGCACGTCATCGAGCGAGACACGCTCCCCGGTGTCGGTGACCGAGCGCGCGAGCACGAGCGCCAAGTCCCGGAGGTCGGCCGCGGCCTCTTCGAGGTCATTAAGGCGACGGATGCTCACCACCGCCGCCACCGGCTGGTGGCGACGTGTCACCACCAGATCTGTCCCCTGCTCGGCGTCGGCCACCAGACGAGCGACCCCACGTTGGGCCGCCTCCGTGACGCTCAGCTCGGCGGCATCATGCAGCACCTTCATACCACTACTGTACAGATATCTGCACAGAACTGCACGGCCGAGATCGCTTCATGCCCAAAGTCCGCTTGCGCGGAGGATACAGGAGCCACAGGATGGCTCTCCGTGAGTGAGGCGCAGAAGAAGGGCTGGTATGCGGTTCGCTGCATTTTTCGATGGGGCGCGCCATACGACACCTACGAAGAGAGAATCACCCTCTGGCGTGCCGGTTCCGCAGAGGACGCCATCCTGCTGGCCGAACGCGAGGCTGAGGAGTATGTCGACGGAAGCCTTTTCGAGTACCTGGGCTTGGCCCAGTCCTACCACCTCGGCGAGGAAACCCCGGCGCACGGGACCGAGGTCTTCTCGTTGCTCAGGGACAGCGACCTCGAGCCGGATGAATACCTTGACACCTTCTTCGACACGGGAAGCGAGCATCAGGGGAAAATCGGCGAAGGCGGCACTACGGATGTAGCGGACGCTTGACCCGAGGCCAGCGACGGTGGGTCCGCCGACTCGACCCTCGGCTGTCGCGTGTCGGACTCCACTCGAGATCCCAGCCCTTCGGTCGGCACCGGGTCAGCCGGGCGACCGAGGACCAGGATCAGTCAGTTACCGCGGGTCAAGCTTCGCCGGCGGTCAGGCCGACGGGGCAGCTCACGCCGGTGCCGCCGATGCCGCAGTAGCCGTTTGGCACCTTAAAAAGGTATTGCTGGTGGTAGCGGTTCTTCTCCCGCAATAGTTCCGGAGACGCCCGCTCATCTCAGACAGGGACCAACTGCACTGCTTCCCCACACAGTTGGCTCATGTCGTCCTCGTCAGATCTCAGAACGATGGCCGGCCGCACCGAGCGCAGGGCAGTGACCGCGACCACAGCGTCGATGGCGTACTTGCGACCATGCAGGCGGGCGTCTCGAAGCAGCTCGATCGCTCGTGACGAGATGTCCTCGATGACCGGCTCGACAGACATGGGGCGGTCAGGCGGACGCCGAGAGGCGGATCACCTCGACCCGGCCGTCCAGAAGGACCGGGCCGGCGGCGTACGGAACCAGCAGCGTGTCTCCCCGCCGGAGCGACAGGTCGTCCTTGTCGCCGATCAATCTGCCCTCTCCGGCCACCACGACCAGCACGCTGAAGCCACGTTCCAGGCGTTCGCCGCCATACAGGCGGCGAACGGCGAAGAACTCGTCCGCGGCCTCGGGCAGCAGTCGCGCCGGAGTACCGCGGAGTCCGTCGAGGCGTGACGGCGTCCAGGCGCCGCGGTCGACGCACCGCAGGGCCAGGTCGTAGCCGAGGCCGAGGTGGCCGCCGGCAAGGCCGAAACCTTCGTACTCCAGCAGCACCGAGAAGTCGGTCGGCTCCTGGACCTCGACCAGCAGGATGCCGTCGCCGATCGCGTGCGGCAGCCCGGCCGGGCAGAGGATCGCGTCGCCGGCCGCAACCGGGATTTTGTTGGTGGCGGCGAGCATCGCCTCAGTGTTCTGCCCGTCCACCCAGCCGGCCAGCTCGGTGCCCTCCACGTCACGGGCGAAACCCAGATGGACGTACGCGCCGGGCCGCGCGGAGACGATCACCCATGCCTCGGTCTTCCCGTACGGCGAGGCGAGGTGCGCGGTGGCGAAGCGGCGGTCAGGGTGCACGTGCAATGGCAGCCGCTGGCCGGCGTCGAGCAGCTTCACCAGCACGCCGGTGTCGGCGCGTTCTGGGCCGAGCCACCAGCGCGGGTCCGCGGCGATCGCCTCGGCCAGCACGCGGCCGTCGGCCAGGGTGGACAGCCCGGATGGGGCGAGCCCGAACCTGGAGGTCACCGAGCCCACCCAGTCCTCCGGGCGGTCGGGCAGCCCCGGCACGTTGCGGAACTCGGCGATCCCGCCGGCGCCGCGATAGAACGTCTCGGGCTGGTTGGCAGGCAGTACCTCGACGGTCATCGATGTCCCTTCAGGGCCAGCTCGGCGAGGAAGCCACCGACGAACGTGTCGCCGAGCCCGACGGTGGTGGGATTCTGGACGTCGAGTGCGAAGCCGGGGACACAGTCGACAGTCGTCCCCATGCGCGAGCGCAGCGCCGCCGCGAAGGCGACGGACTCGGTCCGCCGGGCCAGTCGGCGCACACGCTCGACGTCCTCCTCGCTGAATTCGTCGCCGTGGCAGTAGCGGGTGGCGGCCATGACCGTGCCGGTGTCGAGGGCGTCGGCGTAATCGCCTGCGCCGAGCGCCGCAGCCCAGTACTTCGTGTGCAGCACCAGCGTCGGCACCGGGATGAGCTCGTGCACCGCCGTGAGTGCCTCCGCGACATCCTCGGCCGAGAGCAGGTCGACCGGGCGCCCGATGTACGACTGCAGCTCGTCCTCGTTCATTCCGTACACGTTGATCTCGTCGAGCAGCGCGTCCCGGACCCGGCGGCTGAAGGCGGGCTCATGGTATGCCGCGTCCTCGAAATAGACCACCGCCCCGTACGGCAGCTGCCGCATGTGCTCTTTCAGGGAGGCGAGCCTCTCGTCGAGCTCCGCCTCGTCGCGCATGGCGTTGAATCCGGAGATCAGAAAGATGTCCGCCTTGCCCAACCGGTCGCCGAGATCGTCGGTGAGCAGCATGGCAGCGTTCGCCGAGTCGTTGACGTAGATCAGGCGGTTCGGGAACGGCGCGACGATGTCGATGTCGCCCGCCCGGACCCGCAGGCCCTTGTCGTACTGGACGATCAGGTGTGGATAGAAGGTGTCCCCGACACCACTGTTGATGTACTCGCAGTCCGCCGGCAGCAGCCGGCGGAAGGTGTTGTTGACGCTGACCAGGTGCAGTGTGGATGGCACGCCGAGCCGGCTCATCACGATCCCGGCCCGCACCGAGGTGCCGCCCAGAGTTTCCCGATGCGGGTACCGGTTCGCGAAGGTCGACAGCGCCGGGGCGGAGGCGACGAAGTGTTCACCGCCTCCCCCGCGGGCAACGTACCCGAGGATCGACACCACGAGGTCCCGCTCACTGGTCACCGTGGCCGGCGACGTCAGCTCCGCGGCCACGATGCCGTACTCGGCGACAAGCTGTTCCAGGACACTGGTGGTCAGCTTCAACTCGTAGTCGACGCAACCGCCGAGACCAAGGATTATCCGGGACGCGTCGGCCATGTCAGTAGAGCGAGCCCTTACCGGCGGCGCCGAACAGCTCGATCTTCTGGGCGGCGACCACTTTCATGGCATCGATGCAGGCGGGCTGGATGGCGTTCGGCTCGCGCATCTTCCGGTCGTTGCCCAGCACCTCGCGCATCTTGTCGTGGTAGGCGACCTTGATATCGGTGGAGATGTTGATCTTGTTGATACCGATCCGCGCCGCCTCGCGGATCTCGTCGTCCGGGTTGCCGGAGCCGCCGTGCAGCACCAGGGGGATCTGCACCCGGCTCTTGATCTCCTTGAGCAGGCCGAGCTTCAGCTCGGGCTTGAGGTGGGCCGGGTAGAGGCCGTGGAACGTCCCGATCGCGACGGCGAGGCTGTCCACGCCGGTCTGCTCGACGAACGTGACCGCGTCGTCAGGGTCGGTGTAGATGATCTCGGCGGCGCCCGCCTCGGCGTAGCTGTCATTCCCGCCGATCGTGCCGAGCTCGCCCTCCACCGACACGCCCAGAACGTGCGCGGAGTCGGTGACCTTCTTGGTGATCGCGATGTTCTCCTCGAACGGCTTCAGCGACCCGTCGATCATCACGGAGGTGAAGCCGTACTGGATTGCCTGCAGGATCTGCTCATAGGTGGCGCCGTGGTCCCAGTGGATCGCGATGGGGACGCTCGAGTTGTGCGACCGCTCGACGATGCCGGTGATCATCTCGCGGCCTATGTGCCGCACCTCGTCCGGGTGGATCCCGACGATCAGGGGGGCGTTCGTCTCCTCGCTGATCTCCACGATCCCCTTGAACATCGCCCAGTCGCTGATGTTGAAGGCGGGCACGGCGAAGCTGTGTTCGTTGGCGACGTCCAGGATCGCCTTGCCGGTCGTCAGCATTTGTGCGTTCTCTCCTTTTGCGTGCTGGGTGTGTCAGGCCTTGACGGCGCCGGCGGTGAGCCCGCCGATGAACCGTCGCTGGAACAGGAGGAAGAGGAGGAGGACCGGAATGGACCCGAGGATGCTCATCGCCATCATCTGGTTCCACTCGTACGAGTGCTGGCCCATGAGCAGTTGGATGCCGATCGGCACGGTGCGCATGTCGTCGGTACGGGTCAGAGTGAGCGCGAACAGGTACTCGTTCCACGAGATCATGAACGTGTACACGCCGACCGCGATCAGACCGGGCACCGAGATCGGCACCAGGATCCGCCACAGCGCGGTCCAGCTGGTGCCGCCGTCGACCTTGACGGACTCGTCCAGCTCTCGTGGCAGCGTGTTCAGGTACGCGGTGATCATGATGATCGCGTACGGGAGGGTGAACACCATGTGCGTGAGGATCAGGCCGGGATAGGTGTTGTACAGCCCGAGCCCGACGACGAGCCCGAAGTACGGAATGACGAGCGTGATCGGCGGCACAGCCTGGACGCTGACGATCACGGCGTTGATGGTCTTCTGGAACGGGAACGTGAAGCGGCTGAACGCGAACCCGGCCAGGACGGCCACCAGCAGCGTCAGGATGGTCACCGCGAAGGCGACGATGTAGCTGTTGAGGAAGTACCGCAGGTGGGTGCCGTTGCCCAGGATCTCCCAGTAGGCGTCGAACGAGAAGCTGTTGGTGATGAGCTTCGGCGGATTCTGGAAGACTTCTCCGTTGCTCTTGAACGAGGTGGACAGCAGCCACAGGACCGGCAGGCCGGCGAACAGCCCGCCGATGACGAGGCCGGTGATGACGCCGGCCTTGGCGAGCGTGCGACGGGTCTTGATGGTGGTGGCCATGCGTCTCACCGCTCCCTTTGCTGGCGTACGTAGAAGAAGGCCAGGATCATCGTCAGCAGCAGCACGATCACGGCGGCGGCGGACGCGGTAGCGAACTCGTACTCGCTGAAGGCTTGCTTGTAGGTGTAGGTGCTGACCATTTCGGTGGCGTGCAGCGGCCCGCCGCCGGTCGTCATCCAGATCAGTGCGAACTGCTGGGATGTCCAGATCAGGTCGAGCACTCCCATGCTGACGATCACCGGTCGCAGTTGGGGCAGCGTCACGTGCATGAACTGCTGGAACCAGTTCGTCCCGTCCATCGCCGCCGCTTCGTACAGGTCGTTGGGGATTCCCTGCAGACCGGCGAGCAGGCTGATCATGAAGAACGGGTAGCCGGACCAGATGTTCACGAACGTGACCGCCCAGAGCGCCTTGCCCGGGTCGCCGAGCCAGTTCACGCCCTCCTGAATGAGACCAAACGTGTGCAGCACGTAGTTGACCACGCCGGACGGGTCGAGCAGCAGCCGCCAGATGACGGCGATCACCGCGATCGTGAACAGCCAGGGCAGGATATAGACGATTCGGAAAACGGCCTTGGCGACCCCGCCCAGCAACTGGGTGTTGAGCATCATCGCGAAGGCCAGGCCGAGAACCAGGTGGGCCACGGTGCTGACCGAGATGAAGATGGCGGTGTTCTCCAGAGCCGCCAGGAAGTCCGGGTCGGTGAGCACCTTGGTGTAGTTGGCGAGCCCGGCGAACACCGGGTTCTCCTGGACGATCACGTTGTCCTGGAACGAGTAGCTGATCACCATGACGATGGGGAGCACCATCAGGACCACGATCAAAAGCACCGTGGGGGACAGATAGCCGTACGGGATCAGGCGCCGGGCCAGGGTAGCGCGGGTCCCGCCGGGTGTGACTCGTTCCTCGGTGGGCGCCGCCATCTTCGGTGCCGTCATGGATGTCATCGCTTTCTCCTTGATCGCGCGCCGCGCGGGGGGACCGGCACGGCGCCCGGGCGGGCTACCCGATCACCGAGGACCAGGACTCCTGCGACTTGGCGAGGGCGTCGTCGACACTCGTCTTGCCGGTCAGCACGAGCTGGAGCTGCTCGTCGAAGCTGCGCATCAGGTCCTCGGACTTGGGCAGGCCGACGAACTCGTTGGCGGGGTAGCCCTGCTGGTAGATGTCGAAAGCGGTCTTGAACAGCGGGTCACTGTTGCCGAAGTCGGGCTGGGCGTTCTTGTTACCCGGAAAGCCATTCGCGATCGTGCTCAGCTTCGCGTTGGTCTCCTTGCTGAGCAGGTAGGACACGAACTTGAACGCCTCGGCCTTGTGCTCGGTGGAGTTGGAGATGCCGATACCCCACGACGCGTACGGGATGCCACGCTTGCCGGTGTAGCCATCGTCGGCCGGAAGGGCCGCCACCTCGAAGTTCAGATCCGGCTTGTTCTTCTTGATCAGGTTGATGTGCGCGAGCGAGTCGATCATCATGCCGACCTGCCCGTTGATGAACTTCTCGACCTTGTCCTGTTCTTTCATGGTGAGCGAGCCGGGGGCGATGACGCCCGCATCGTTCAGGCTCTTCACATACTCGACCACGCTCTTGACCTGCGCGCTGGTCAGGTTTGGCTTGCCGTCGGCCAGCATGCTGCCGCCGGACGCCCAGAGCCAGGACATAACGTCGTTCTGGATGCCGTTGGGGACGGCGCTGTCGAGCGGGAGCGCCCAGCCCTTCACGTCACTGCCGGATGCGCTGATCTTCTTGGCCGCGTCGAGGAACTGGGTGCGCGTGGTGGGCACCTTGGCGACGCCGGCCTTGGTGAGCAGGTCCTTGTTGACGAAGAGAGGGTAGACGAAGTTGACCACCGGGATCATGTAGGTCTTGCCCTTGACCTGCACCTGACTGGCGAGCTGGCCGGCGTCGTACTTCGCGTCGGCCATCAGCTTGGACAGATCGGTGATTGCGCCCTGCTTGGCGAAGTCGTTGACCCAGGCGCCGTCGAGGCCCACCACGTCGGGCAGGGTTTTCGACGCGGCGCCGGTGATCAGCTGCTGCTTCGTCGAAGCGTACGGCGCGCTCAGCAGCTTGATCTTGATGTTCGGGTTCTTGGCGGTGAAATCGTTAACGATCTTGTCCAACTCCCCGGCAGGGAGTTCAGCCCCCCACCACTGGGCGAACTCCAGCGTCACGCTGCCGTCCGAGGCGGTGTCGCTCGAGGAGCCCGAGCCGCACGCCGCCACGAACGCGACCGTCGCAGCCGCTGTCGCTGCCCCTATCACTCGCTTCACCCGGGTTGCACCAACCGCCATGACGGGCTCCTTCTATAACGAGATCTTTCCGTCTCCTGCCGAGTTGGCGTCACGTTAGCAGCGCGTTACGGACGCCTACAAGAGAAGAACCGCAAAAAACTGCGAAGTATGGCATACTGTGGTGCCTGAAGCAGGATCTGGAACGCCATTGCCACTCTCTGATCTGTAGAGATCTCCGCCGCTACCGGCCTTCGGTCGACTCTGCCCACCCTTGCGGCTCTCAGCAGATCTATGCGGCAATCTGCTCAGTAGACGCGGACTTGTGGCATACTGCCGCACTGACAAGGGGGACTCAGTGAGCGTTGACAAGGACGAGCGGCAGCGCCACCTACCCGCCGGGCGCAAAGCTCAGCTGGCTGCGTACGTGGCCGACACCGGCCAGGTCACAGTGAGCGAGCTGGCCGAGCGCTTCGGCGTCTCCATCGACACCGTGCGACGCGATCTCGATCAGCTGGCCGCCGAGGGCATCCTCGTGCGTACATACGGCGGCGCTGTCAGCCTGTCCACGGTCTCCCGCACCGACCGCGCCGTCGACCAGCGGCTTGCCGTGCAGGAGCAGGAGAAGGAGAAGATCGGGGCACTGGCCGCGACACTGGTCGAGGACGGCTCGACTATCATGATCAACGGCGGGACGACCACCCTTGCGCTCGCCCGCAGTCTGGGCCAGCACCGCGACCTCACGGTGGCGACAAACAATCTGCTGGTGCCGAGCGCGCTCCCGCCTACGGCCATCCGCGACATCTACGTCTTCGGCGGCGCGGTGCGCGCGCTCACCCTCGCCACGATCGGCCCGGTCAGCTTCCGTGCCAACACCGGCGCCGAGCTGGACATCAGCTGCGATCTGGCGCTGATCGGCGTCGGCGCGGTCGCCGCCGACGCCGGCTACACGACGAGCAACCTCGCCGAAGCCGCGATGATGCAGGAGATGATCTCCCGTGCGGGCCGCGTGGCGATCCTCGCCGACTCCTCCAAGTTCGGCCGCCGCCTGTTCGCCCAGGTGTCGGAACTCGGCGCCGCCGACTACCTGATCACCGACACCGCACCGCCACCCGACCTGCGGGGCGCCCTTAAGGCGAGCGGCGTGGAGGTGCTCACCCCCGCAGCCAAGCCCTAGACCGGTGGACGGCCGCCCCTGCTGCCCCGCCTGGCACGGCCGGCGACTTGGTCGGCCCGCTCGGGGGTGGTGTGGCTGATCCCGCGTTGCCGTAGGTAGGTGCGGATGGCGCGGGAGCTGTAGCCCTTGTCGGCCACCACGTGGTCAGGGCGCGTCCGAGGCCGGCCGCGACCGAGGCGGGGAACGCGGATCGCCTGCAGCACCTGCTGCAAGCGAGTGCAGTCGTTGACGTTTCCGCCGGTCACCAGGAACGCCAGCGGCCGGCCGCGTCTGTCACA
>NZ_JADBGC010000054.1:0-18000 GCF_014892245.1 Microbispora sitophila
GACGGCCCATCCGCCCGGAGGGGAGAAGAACCTGCAGCTTCTCCCACTCTTCATCGGTCAACTCGTACCGGCGAATCACGCCAAGTCATGATCCAACACCTAGATCACATTGAAGACACGGCCTAGCAGCTCCGCGTCCGGCCCACGACGAATTGAAGCATCCGTGCCTGGTGAGCAACGCCTTGAACTTGAGCCCAGCGGCGCGGCAGCGCCTCGGCAAGGTGCTGCTGCACCGTCCGCTCGACCTCGAGCGCGGCAGCGGGGACGGCCCGGCGACGCGGCCGCCGCGTGCGAACAAAGCGGCCAGGTACACCGTCGACAGATGCGAGCGCAGGCTCTTGAGCCGCACCCCACCGGCCAGCAGATGGATCACATCCGTATCGGCCCAGAAGGTGAGCACCTGCCCGGCGCGAAAGGTGCCGAGCCAGAACTGCTTGCCCGCCACGCCGAGGTGGCCGCTGGGCGGCACCACCCGCTCGAACTCGATGGGCCCGCCCTGCCACACAGCAGGCACCGGGGCCGGTTCCGCCTGCCCGACCGCGGCGGGCGGCTCCTGGTGCCTGGGGCTGGCGACCTCAGCAGGCGGCTCAGCGGCGGCAGATGAGTGCTGCGGCGCCCCGGTCAGGATCGGCGGCACCCGCAGCGGCAGCAGTTCCCGCTCGGCCTCCGGGACCGGGATGAATCGCCCAGCCGGGCAGGCCATGTCCAGGCCTTGATGCGGCCGGACGGTGTTGTAGTCGACCACCCAGGCATCCAACGCGGCCTGCACCGCGGCCAGATCCTCAAACGGGCCGGCGTCGTCGAGTAACTCCCGGCGCAGGCTCTGATGAAACCGCTCCACCTTCCCGGTTGTGGTCGGCGAGCGCGGCTGGGTGAGCCGGTGGGTGATGCCGTTGTCGCGGCAGATGCGGTCGAACAGCACCTCACCGCCGTGCCCGAACCGCGCGGTGAACTGCTTGCCGTTATCGGTGAGCACCTCACCCGGCGCCCCGAACCTGCCCAGCGCCTCGACAAAGGCCAGGCAGACCGCCCGTCCGGTGGCCCGCAGCACCGCCTTGGCGATCACGCAGTAGCGGGAGTGGTCATCGACGCCGGTCACGACCTTGACCTCGCGACCGTCGGTCAAGAACACCCCGCCGACGATGTCCATCTGCCACAGCTCCATCGGCGCGTCCCGCTGCCAGCGGCGGAAGATCTGCTTGCGACGACCCGTCCCGGGCTGGATCAGGCCATCGCGCACCAGCGCCCGATACACCCCCATCCGCGACGGCACCGCCCCTCCGTCGCCGGCCCGCTGCCGCTCCGCGGTGGGTCGACGGCAAACGGGGTGGACGGGGACCCGACTGCTGGCGGAAGCGTCCGCGAGTTGCACTCCTATTCACTTGCCTCGGTCAGGCTCGTCCCGAGTGGACCGGCGGATCAGGGTCAAGCTGGTTTGGCCAAGGCGGCGCTCAATCTCCTCCGGTCGGCTTGTCCCTTCCACTCGAACGAGAGTGAGCGCATCGGGATAATCCGGCTCGGCGAGCTCATCCATTTCCGCGCAAAGATGAGGTCGGTGAAGTTCGCCACTTCGCTATCGTGCCAGGCGTTGGCGAGAGGGTGCGGCCCTGTTCCCGTCTCTGTTCCGGTGCAGCGCGAGAGATCTCCAAAACTGTTGGAAACTGCTAGACCATGAAACTCCAGCTCAGCCCCGGTTTCGGAGAGCAGCCCCAGGTCAGAGACACGCCATGATCAGAACCCGGCCTACACGCGGACTCGGCCGCCGCCTGTCTGCCGGGTCGCCCGGGAATGGAAGAAGCGGACAGTCGCCGTGAACTTCTCCGTTGGCGCCCGCGTTGTCACAGCATGGCCACCTGGTTTCCCGCCGGATACTTCCGGCGTCACGTGCTCCCATTACTCGGCATTGGCCTTCCGCTGCTCGCACTGTCAATCTGGCTGTACGCCGGCCAAACCTCGTTCGCCCGCCGCGCCGCCGTCACGACCGGCACGGTCCAGGAGGTACTGCGGGGCGCACCGATCTATCGCCAGGACGGACAGGCGTCCGTCACGATTAATGGCCGGGTGCGCTACACGGCGAACAACATGGAGATCGTTAACCTGATTCCTCTAGGCTCCTGCGGCGCAGGGTTGGCCGCGACCTGCGTATTCTCGAAAGCTGGCGACACGATCAAGGTGGCGTACGACCCAACCGATGTCGGCCGGGCGGAAGTCGTTCCGTGGAGCGGCCTGCCCACGTGGCCGGTACCCCATGTCTGGATCTCGGTCGCGGCATTGATCAGCGTGATTTGCCTTATAGCGGCAGGGATCAACGTGATGGCAGTGCGGCCCCTTCGCCCACTGAATGGCCGACGACACAACGGACGCTCACGTCAAAGCGATAGCTCAGATGACCGCAAGACGTGAGTGACAACCATGAGACCGCCAGACCCTGCACGGAGAGAACGTCCTGGGGGTTAGTGCGTGGACTCGGGGATGCTCAACCGGATCATTGCCGAGTCGGTCCGGAAAGTGTCTCGATGGCCAACGGCGGACACGTCTCTTGCTTTCGGGTGAGGCACACGAGTTCCTCCGGAGGGTCAGCACCATCCCGTACGGCCGTGACATAGGCCTTTGCCTCTCGCGGTCCCAGCCGAGGGGCCTGCTTGCGCAGGTGACGTATCGCGGCCGTGGTTCCCTCGGAGTGAAGGAGCTCTCGAACACTTGCGAGCAGCGGATCGGGCGGCCGAACGCCCTTGACCTGGAGAAGGTACAGCTCCTCCCAGTCCTCCTGGAGGTACGTGGTGACGGGGATGTGGTGGATGCTCTCGTCATGTCGGTCTACCAGGTAAGGGCCATGGCCCACCAGCATCTTCTCGGAGTCACGGCTGCGGATGTACTCCACCGACTGCCAGACGACCAGCCAGCCGAGGGAGTGTTCCTCCACGGCAAGGACAGCGAGTTCCGGCATCCATGGCGACTCTTGCCGCTCACGCGACAGCAGGGCTTCGACCAGTTTGCTGGCGCGCTCCTTGGTGACCACGAGCTCATCATCCACCACGGCGCAACTGAGACCCGTCGCACGCGCCCTCGGAGATCCGCCGCGAGACGAACCCGGCCTACAAGCGAGACGTGCCGTGCTCGTCCTCTCGATCTGGGAGGGCGCAACGAGGGCACATGACATCAAGATCGGCGGCGAAACGACGAGAACCACCGAGACAACCATTGCAGGTCATCAGGGTGGTCCTCAGGGTTGCCGCAGGTCAGAGCGGCGCTCAATCACTTCCAGTGGAAGTAAGGGCACCTTGCGTCGGTCTATCTGCCGAGGGACAGCCAGGGCGCCTCGGCATGGCGAGGACCTCCATCCCCGGGCCGTATCGGCCGAGAGCCCGCGCCGACGGGCCAGTGGGGGCCCGCCGACGCGGCGCGGGCTCTCGGTTTCCCGTCGCCTCGCGCGTGACCATGTCATCGCCGTGAAATGCGCGTGCCGTACAGGGTGAGGATGTCGTCGAGGTCCCGCGCTCTCACCACCCGCGGATCCTCACGAGCGTGAAGCCGGACTAGCAGACGATCTTGCCGTCGAACGAGTAGTTGTAATACTTCCGCTTGGTGATTTCGGTTACTCCGCTGAAGGGGCGGTTGCACTCGACGGGGACGTCTCTGGCCTCTGCGAGGAGATCGTCCCCTGAGATGTCGTCCTCCCATACCTGGATCGTCACTTTGTCGCCCAGCGGAAACTTGAGGGCATTCGCGGACGGGATTGCGACCTGCCGGCCCTCGTCGGATTCGTTTACGTCGATAGTGCCGTCGGTCGGGGCGAGGCGCTGGGTGTATCCGTTGTGCACGACGCTGATGAAGACTTCGTCGCCGTTGCTCCAGGTTCCCTCCTCGTCCACGTCCCAGACGTAGAGGGTAAGGCCGAGACCGGCTTCGGCCACGGCGGCGTTCGCCGGGGTTGCGCCGGCGAGTGCCAGCGACCCGAGAAGGCCTGCCAGCGAAAGAAGAAAGCCGGACTTGGAACGCACGAGCATGGTTTCCCCTTTTCTCGTCCGATCGGTCACGGCCTACATTTCCGCATTCTCCTTGGAAGAGGCTTGCAACCGGCTTGGAGCCGCCCGGCACCGATTTCTGGGGAATTCTGTTTCCCGGAATCAGGAATTGCCATGCCGAGCGACCGGTGGACACGACATCACATTGGTGTTCTCCGATCTCCAGGTGACCGAACCCCCGATCGGCTACGCCCAGTTCACCGTGGCCCTGGAGGTCAGGCGTGGCCGACAGCTGGCGAATTACGCGGTATGCAGGGATAGATCTGCTACACGTACTGCCATGGGCTGTAGCCGCAGGCGATCAGACCCGTTGGCCTGAAGTAACAGGCGCGGGCGATGAACGCGCCGCCCCACGTCGGTAAGGTCGCGCCCGCGTTGTACCCCGAATGACAGGCGCGCCCGGATATCTGAGCAAAGTCAGTAAAATCCCTATCGCCTTGTCTCCGGCAAAAGCGCCACATCGGTATCGGGCCGACGTCAGCGCCCGGCAACGTCACCACAGTCGCCGGCGGGCAGGACGGTGGCTACGTCCTTGGCGAGATGTTCACCCCGTCCGGCAGCGGCGACTACTCGTTACGTTCCTGTCGACCGTGGCCGGGTGGGGCTGCTCGTGCTGCCACGGCAAATCCACGTTCATCCGCGGCATCGAGACCTACGCGCGCGAGGTGGCCGGCCACCTCGCGCGGTAGCCGGCCGTACGACGGTGAAGGTCATGTCATCCTGCTGAGCTCAACCGGCGAAATGGCTCGCCACGCCTGACCCTTCAGACGCTACGGGCAGGTCGAGGTGCTCGCGCAACGTCGTCCCGGTGTACTCGGTTCGATAGGCGCCCCTCTCCTGCAACTCCGGAACCAGCTTGTTCACGATGTCCTCCAGGGAGGAGGGGAGCAGGTGCGGACTGATGTTGAACCCGTCCACCGCGCGCGTACGCACATACCGCACCCATTCGTCGGCGACCTGCGACGCGGTGCCGACGAAGGCGCGCTCGCGCGGCGTCACCCGGCGCACGAGCTGGAGGATCGACAGCTTCTCCGCCGCGGCCTGCTCCCGCCACCGGGCGATGGTGGCGAGCTTGCCGGTGCGCCGCTCGATGGGGAGCGTGCCGCGAGAGGGGTCCAGCTCGGCCTGGCTCGGCTCGATGTCGGGCAGCGGGCCGTGCGGGTCGTAGTCCGACAGGTCGGTGTCCCAGTACTGCTCCAGGAACGCGATCGCCCGGGGTGGCGAGAGCTGCTCCGCATGCACCCACTCGGCGCGCTCCCTGGCCTCCTCCGGAGTGTCGCCGAGGATCACCGAGGCGCCGGGCAGGATGCGCAGCGAGTCCGGCGAGCGGCCGTGGCGGGCCAGCCGGGCGCGCAGATCGGCGGCGTAGGCGACGGCCTTGTCGTAGTCGGTGTTGGCCGAGAACACCACGTCGGCGTGGCGGGCCGCCAGTTCGCGGCCGCCGTCGGAGTCGCCCGCCTGGAACAGCACCGGCCGTCCCTGGGGGCTGGCCGGAACGGTGGCGCGGGCGCGCAGCCGTACCAGGTCGGTGTCGCGTTCCACCTCGCGGATCGTTCCGGGCCGTGCCCAGGACAGCTCCTCACCTGATTCGGCGATCGCGTCCGGCGCCCAGGACGCCCACAGTTCCTTGGCCGCCTCCACGAACTGCGTGGCCCGCTCGTAGCGCCGCTCATGAGGGAGCCAGCCGCCGTGACGGAAGTTCGCGCCCGTCCAGGCGTTGTCGGTGGTGACGATGTTCCAGCCGGCCCGTCCGCCGGACAGGAGGTCCAGGCTCGCCAGGCGGCGGGCGAGGTCCGCGGGGAAGTTGTAGGTCGTGTTCTGGGTGGCGACCAGGCCGATCCGCTCGGTCACCGGGGCGAGGGCGGAGAGCTGGGTGATCGCGTCGGGACGGCCGGCGACGTCCAGGTCGTGCACGCGGCCGCGGTTCTCCCGGACGCGCAGCCCTTCGCCGAGGAAGAAGGCGTCGAAGAGCCCGCGCTCCAGGAGCTGTGCGACGTGGACGAAGGTCTCGATCGCGGTGTGGGGCGCGGCGTCCGGGCCCGTCCAGATGAGCTGTGGGCCGACCCCGGGATAGAACACGCCGAGGTGCACCTGGGCGTGCGGGTCGTAGGGGGCGCCGGTCGGGCTGGGGGAGGTCATGGCGTCGTCCCTTCAGGCGGTCGCGCTCGCGACGGCGGCGAAGCGGTTGGCGGGATGGGGCAGGCCCAGCGTCGTGCGGAGCGTGGCTCCGGGCGCGGGCGGCGCATGCAGGCCCGCCGCGGCGAGCGCGGGCAGCACTTCCCCGGTGAGCACCGGCAGGTCGGCGGCGAGGACGGCGGGGTGCAGGCGAACCCCGTCGACGGCCGAGGGGAGCGAGCGCAGCAGCTCCACGAGCCCGCCGGCCGGTCCGGCGTAGCGCAGGCGTCCCGAGTCCGGCCACAGCGTCGCCGCGTCCAGGGCGGCGAGCCGCCGCGCCGCCGGCTCGGCGGCGTCGAGCACGATCTCGATCTCGGCGAACGCGAGCGCCGCGCCCGCGTCCTTGGCCTGCTGCGCCCGACGGGCGAGCGCCCCGACGCCGGTCTCGCTCACGAGCACCACGTCGGCCAAGGCGTCGAGCTCCAGGCCGGCCGGGGCGAGCACGACGACCTGTCCCTGCGGTGGGCGCGGCGTGATGAGAGGCCCCGAGATGGTGAAGCTCGTCCCGGTGTAGTTGACGTGATGCACGCGGTCGGAGTCGAGGTAGCGGCCGGTGGCCACATTCCTGATCACCGCGTCGTCCTCCCAGGAGTCCCACAGCAGGCGCGCCACCTCGACGACGTCGGCCGCCTCACGCCGCGCGGCCTCTTCCGTGAGCGCCTGCGCCCCGATGGTGGCGAGAGCGTCGTCCCCGTCGGCCGCGCCGACCACCCAGGCCGCCCGGCCCCTGCTGGCGTGATCCAGGCTCGCCAGCTGCGTGGCCAGGTGGAACGGTTCCGTCGTGGTCGTGTGCAGCGTGGGGGCGAGCCCGATGCCGCTGGTCAGAAGGGCGGCGAACGCGGCCCGGGCGCCCGCCTCCAGCCGCCCGGCGTCGTCCGGCGCAGGGCCGGCCGGGAGCGGGGTGTCGGCGAAGGTGGCGAGCGCGAAGCCCGCCGCCTCCGCTTCGGTGACGACCCGCCGCAGCGCGGCGGCCGTCAGCGTGTACGCCGGCGGATGGCCGCTGTGGCGCCAGGCGGCCGGATGGGCGCCGTCTCCGTCCAGATCGATGGCGAGCAACAGGCGACGGTCGGTCATGGTCGGCTCATCCTCTTTTCTCCGTACGGTTTTCCTCCGCGGCCCTTCCACCACGCAATTAGCCGCTTTACTGGTAGGAATACACTGGAAGATGGATCTGTTCCCGTACAGGCGATCTTTTTCGGAGGACATGCCATGACCCTCCCCGCCGACAATTCCGCACGGCAGGCACCGGCCTCCCCCGGCCCTGCGGCACACCGCTCGGCCATCGTGCGCAAGCTCGCGGGAGGAACTGCGCGGCGAGACCATCGCCGCGCTCGAACGCCTCGACGAGCGCCTAGCCGAACGCCGCTTCCTCACCGCCTGACCCTGTCGCGGGCCGCCAGCCGAGCTCGGGCCCCAGCCTCGTGGCGATGTCGGTGAGGATCTGCACGTAGTCCTCGTGGTCGAAGGTGAACGGCAGCGCGAACGCGACCTCGTCGATCTCCCGGAAGGCGGCGTGCGCGTACAGTCGCTCGGCGATTTCGGCGGAGCTGCCGACGAGGTCGGGCGCGAACATCATGCGGGCCGGTCCCTGCGGCGTGGCGGTGCGGGGCGCGCGCTTGTCGGCGTACTCCTTGTACTTGGCCCGCTGCTCCGGCGTGGCCGTGTCCGTGGGGATGACGACCAGGCCCTGGGAGACACGGGCCGCTTGGCCGTCGGGGTGGTGGGCGCGGAACTCCCGTACGTGGGAGAGCTGGATCTCGGCGAAGTTCTCCGACTCCTCCGCCTTGACGACACTGCTGGTCAGGAAGTTCATGCCGTGTTCGCCCGCCCATCGGGCCGAGCGGAGGCTGCCGCCGCCGTACCACATGCGGGCGCCCAGGCCGGGCGAGTGGGGCTGGACCCGGTCGGAGAAGACCTCGAACCCCTCGGTGCCGCTGAAGCCGGTGACCGGCTCGCCGCGTACGAAGGACAGCAGCCGGCGCACCCGTTCGTGGCTGAAGTCCTCCAGGTCGGCGGTGCCGGGGTGGAGCGCGTCCTTGACCTGGTCGTAATGAAGCGGCGGCCCGACGCTGACGCCCGGGTTGAGCCGGCCCCCGGACAGGACGTCCACCGTGGCCAGGTCTTCGGCGAGCCGCAGCGGGTTCTCCCAGCCGAGGGGGATGACCGCCGTCCCCAGTTCGATGCGGGTGGTGCGCTGGGAGGCCGCCGCCAGGACGGCGACCGGGGAGGAGATGCCGTACTGCAGATGGCGGTGCCGCACCCACGCGCTGTCGAAGCCGAGTCGCTCGCCCAGCTCGATGATCTGCAGCGTCGACTCGTGTCCCGGGCGCGGGTCGTCCCCGTCGAACAGCCCGATGGTCAGGAAACCCAGCTTGCGCAGTGGTCGCGTGGGCAGCGGCACGGTGGTCCCTCCTTCTCCTTGATTGAAGCCAACCAGGAATGACGGGAAATAATTGCCGGGGTTCAGCGGGTCCGCAGCACCAGCTCGCCGATCTCGGGAAGTACGGCGTCCGCGACCGAGATCTTCTTCTGGATCAGCCCGTTGGCGTGGAAGAGGTCGGCGGCGTGCTGCTGCTCGGTGACGAACTCCTCGCTGACCGGGTGCAGGCCCCAGGGGCGGGTGCGCAGCGCGTGCTCCCAGGCGTCGAGGTCCCCGTCGAACAGGGTGGCCGCCTCGCGCGGGTGCTCCGCGGTCCAGCGGTCGGCCTCCTGGAGCGCGGTGACGATCCTGGCCAGCTCGTCGGCCCGCTCCCGGGCGAAGTCGCGGCGGGTGAACCAGAGCGAGCGGTGGCTGAACAGGCCGTCGGTCTCCACGAGCGTCCTCGTGCGCGACTCGACCGGCGTAAGGTACGGGTAGGAGCCCACCCAGGCGTCCACGTCGCCGTTCACCAGCAGTTCGGCGGCGTTGCCGTAGGCGTCCACAGGGACGATGTCGCCCCACCCGAGCCCGGCGCGCTCCAGGGCCAGCAGCAGCAGCGTGGTCTGCCACGAGCCGTGCCCGAGTGCCACCCGCTTGCCCTTCAGCTCCGCCACGGACCCGATCGGCGAGTCGTCCCGCACCACCAGGCGGCCGTTCTCGACGCGCGGCTCCGAGATCGCCACGTACACGATGTCGTGACCCTTGGCCTGGGCGGTGACCGGGGGAGTGGAGCCGGTGCCGATGAAGTCGTACCCGCCGTCGAACAGATGGTCGCCGTGCGCGGACGGGAGCGCCCTGGTGGGATCGACCGGTGCGCCCCGGCCCAGCGCGTTCAGGTCCACCCACTCCACGCCGGGCAGCAGGTCGCGGTGGCGGGCCACCCACAAGGTGTTGTTCTGCGGGAAGAAGCCGACTCGGGTGGTCATGAGGTGCGTCCTTTCAGTAGCGGCAGTACATGGCGGCCCACGCGGCGGGCCTCTTCGAGATGGGGAATCCCGGCCAGGATGAATGCGTCCACGCCGAGGTCCAGGAGCCGGTCGAGGCGTTCGGCGACCTGGTGGTAGTCGCCGACCAGGCCGAAGGCGGGGCCGTCGCGCAACTGGCTGAACCCGCCCCACACGTTGGGGGCGATCTCCAGGGTGCGGGGATCGTCACCGGCCTCGGTGAGGAAGGAGCGGCTGCGCCGCACGCCGACGGAGTCGCCCCCGCCGGAGTCGTCGCCGCGCGGCCTGGCCTCCCAGCCCTGCCGGATCTCCTCCCACGCCTCCTCCTCGCTTTCACGGGCCAGCACGTCCACGCGCACGGCGAACCGGGGCGGCGTGGCGCTGTGCGCGCGAACGGCGTCGAACTTCTCCGCCAGCGCGTCGAACGGCTCCAGCCACGACAGGTAGTAGTCGGCGTGCCGGCCTGCGGCGTCGATGGCGGCGGGGGAGGAGCCGGAGAAGAAGATCTCCGGGAACGGCTGCCCGGCCAGCTCTTCCGGCAGCCCCGCGTCCTCCACCTGGTAGAAGCGGCCGTGATGGGTGTACCCGCCCTGCCAGACGCCCTTGAGCACGTCCAGGAACTCCGAAGTCCGCGCGTAGCGGTCGTCGTGGTCCACCTTGTCGCCCCACCAGAGCTGCGCAGGACCACCGCCGCCGGAGATGACGTTGTAGACGATCCGGCCGCCGGTCGCCCGTTGCAGTGTGGCCGTCATTCGGGCCGCCTGCACCGGGTGCAGGAAACCGGGCTGGAAGGCCACCATGAAGCGGTACGACGTGGTCTCGCGGGCCAGCGTCGCGGCGGCGGCCCACGGGTCGTCGGTGTGCGGGAAGCTTGGCAGCAGTCCGCCGACGAAGCCGGACTCCTCGGCCGCCCGCGCGACCTCGGCCATGTAGTCGGCGTGCGTGTAGCCGTCGTCCCGGCCGTCCCGAATGCCTGGGGCGGTGCCGTTGAGCGCGAATCCGCCCCGGCTGCGGACCCTGCGGCGCAGCGACGGCTGGTCGCCCTCCATATGGATGCGCCAGTAGATGTCAACCGGCAACGGTGCGCTCCTTCACGTGCTCGCCGAGGTGGTAGACGTCCTCGGTCTGGAGGAAGAACTCGGTGACGCCCCGCCCGGCGTACTCCTCCACGTGGTCCAGCGAGGCCAGGTGGACGCCGTAGCGCAGGCCCGGCAGCTCGGGGAGGAGGGAGTCCAGGTCGTCGCCCTCGGCGAAGACGTGCACGTCCGCGTGCCGCCGCGACAGAGCGAGGGCCTCGGGAGAGGTGCCGGAGAGTTGCACCTCGGGGAAGGGCGGCGCCGACAGTGGCGGGCCGAAGCCGCCCGCGGCGACCTCGTAGAAGTCGCCCCGGAACTCGAACGGGCCGCCGTGCCAGACGCCCTTGGCGACGGTCAGGAACTCGCCGGCACGGGCATAGCGGTCGGGGCCGGTCAGGAAGTCGCCCTGCGCCCTGGCCGCGGCCGGATCCAGGTCCACCGCGAGCCGCCAGCCCAGCCGGCCGGCGGCGAAGCGCTGCAGCGAGGCCGAGAGCTTGGCCGCGTAGACGGGGGTGGCGGCCGCGGTGTGGAACCCGGCGACCACGCGCAGGTGCCGCGTACGGCGCAAGACGTTCGCGGCGACGGTCAGGGACTCCTGCCCGCCGGGGTCGAACGGCACCAGCGCCCCCGCCAGCCCTGCCAGGTCCGCGGCCACGGCGGTCCGTCCGGCCGGATCGGTCAGGGCGGGCCGCACGTCGGTGACGAACGCGGGCAGCTCCGGCGCGGCGGTGCTCCTGGTGGGGAGGACGATGTGGAAGCGGGCCGCCGCGCGGCCGCCGCCGCGCGGGGCCGTTTCGGGGGACAGGACGGTCATGTCAGATCTTTCCTAGGAGTTCGGCGGAAACGGGCGGCGTCCTGACCGGGCGTGCCGACTGCCCCGTCTCTTCGAGGAACGTGGGCGGCGGCACGTGGTACGGCGGCTGCGCCGTCGCGGGCAGCGGCGCCGGCCCTCGCTCACGGGCGGCGAACTCCTGCCGGACCGCCGCCAGCGTCTCGGGCTGCTCCACCAGCGTGACGGCCGCCGAGGCCAGGTAACGGGCGGCGGCCAGCAGCCCGGCGTGTGCGATCGCGGTGCCGGTCGCGGCCGTGGCCGCCCACGAGTGCAGCGGCACGCCGATCGGAACCACCGCCGCGGTCAGGCTGAGGTGCGGCGCCGTCCAGCTCACCTCCGACGTGTCGCTGGACGGCCCGCCCAGATCCGGCTCGGCGGGCGGGCGCAGGGGGAGAACCCCTGCCGCCAGGCCGGAACCCGGTCTGCCGATCGCCTCCTGCAGCCGCACCGCGAACTCGTGGTCGGCGTCGGTGAACGCGGGCGGACCGAGCTCGCTCATCGTGTGGTGCAGCAGCTCCGCGCCCGCCCGGTTGCCGAGCCCCTCTCTGATCGCCGTCACCAGCCGGTGTTCGAGCCGGGTCTGGCTGGCGACGGCGGCGGCCGCGGCGCAGGCCACGACCTTGTCATAGAGGGTCCTGGCCCGCTCGTGGGTGGCCTCGCGGACGTAGACCCACAACGTCTGCAGGTCGGGTGTGACGTTGGGGGCGCCGCCGCCGCCGATGGCGTAGCCGATCCGGCCCGACGGGGAGACGTTGCCCGCGCGCAGCCGCTCGATCATGCCGGTCAGCAGGAGCACCCCGTCCAGGCCGCTGCGGGTGCCCAGCGGGTTCGAGCCGTGGCCGGGCGAGCCGAGGAAGGAGAACGTGGCCGAGTACAGCGCGCTGGTGACCTCCCAGCCCGTCCCGGTGACGGGAGCGGGATGCCAGTCGAGGAAGGCGTCGAGGCCGTCGTACGCGCCGTCGCGCACCGCGTACGCCTTGCCGATGAGCTGCTCCTCGCCCGTGGAGGCGAACACCCTGATCGTCGCCCGGCCGCGCAGGGCCCTGGCGGCGGCGATGGCCGCGCCGGTCGACGCCGCCGCCAGGGCGTTGTGGCCGCACCCGTGGCCGTGACCGTACGCCGGGGCGTACTCGTCGCCCTCGAACACGGTGGGCTCGTGGCGAGGAACGCCCGCCCGCTGGGAAAGGCCGGGCAGCGCGTCGTACTCGACGTTGAAGCCGAGCACGGGGCCGCTGTCACCGGAGGTGGCGACGAAGGCGGCCGGCAGACCGGCGGTGCCCCACGAGATCGTGAAGCCGTGCGCACGCAGCAACTCGGCGGTGGCCAGCGCGGAGCGCCATTCGCGCAGCGACGGCTCGGCGTAGGCCCAGATCCGGTCCGCGAGCCCGGTCAGTACGGGCGCGTTCTCGTCGATCCACGCGGTCGCCACGGTGCCCGGTGTCCTGCGCGCAGGCCGGACCGGCGCGGTCACGGCTCTCGGTGCGCGGGGCGCGGGCGGGGTCGGCGCGGTCACCGTGCCACCTCCTCGCGCGGCGTGCCCGCGTGGGTGTCGACGCCGAGGTCGGCGAGCAGGCGGCGGCGCAGTTCGACGAAGACGGGGTCCGTCCTGTCGCGCGGACGGTCGAGGCCCACCCGCAGGTCCGTGACGAACCTGCCCTCGCGCAGGACCGCGATCCGGTCGGCGAGCAGGATCGCCTCCTCGACGTCGTGGGTGACCAGCACCACGGCGGGGCGGTGCCGGGCGCACAACTCGGCGATCAGGTCCTGCATGTGCAGGCGGGTGAGCGCGTCGAGCGCGGCGAACGGCTCGTCCAGCAGGAGCAGCTCCGGCTCGCGCACCAGGGCCCTGGCCAGCGCCACCCGCTGGGCCTCGCCGCCGGAGAGCGTCGCGGGCCAGGCGTCGGCGTGCCGGCTCAGGCCCACCTCCGCCAGAGCCGCGAGCCCCTTGGCGCGGGCGGAGCGGCCCTGTCCGAGGATGACGTTCGCGAGCGCGCGCTTGGAGGGGATGAGCCGCGGCTCCTGGAAGACGACCGTGCGCACCGGGGGCACGAGCACGGTTCCGCTGGTGGCGGCGTCCAGTCCGGCGAGGATGCGCAGCAGCGTGGTCTTCCCCGTGCCACTCGCGCCGAGCAGCGCGAGGAACTCGCCGCGGCGCACGTCCAGATCCACCCCGTCGAGCACTGCGCGCTCGCCGAAGACCTTGCGCAGCGCTCTGGTCCGTACGGCGAGGCCCGCCGATTCTGCGCCCATCTCTGGGCTCATCGGATGCTCACCGCCCCGCGCCAGGGCATCGTCACCCGTTCGATCAGCCGCAGCGCCAGGTCGGCCAGCAGCCCGATCACCGCGTACAGCAGCACGCACAGCGCCAGGATGTCGGTACGCAGGTAATCGGTGGCCCGGGCCATCAGGTAGCCGAGCCCGGCCGTCACGTTGATCTCCTCGGCCGCGATCAGCGCGATCACACTGAGCGTGGTGGCCAGGCGCAGCCCGGCGAAGACCGACGGCAGCGCCCCCGGCAGCACGACCTCGCGCGCGATCGCGAGCCGGCCGAGGCCGAACGAGCGAGCCGCCTCGACGACCTTGCGGTCCACATTGCGTACGCCGCTGGAGACGTTGACGTACATGGGGAAGGTGCAGGCCACGCCGATCAGAAGGATCTTGGAGGCCTCCTCGATCCCGAACCAGACGACGAACAGCGAGGTCAGCGCCAGGAAGGGGATGGCGCGCAGCGCCTGCATCGAGGAGTCCACGAGCTCCTCGCCGAGCCGGGTGAAACCGGAGACGACGCCGAGCAGCAGGCCGGTGGAGGCGCCCAGCACCAGGCCGAGGCCGGCCCGGGTGACGGAGACGCGCAGCGCCTCCGGGAGCTGGCCGTCGGCCCACAGCTCGCCGAAGGTCTTGACGACGTCTTGGGGGCCGGCGAGCACGTCCTTGGTGAGGGCGCCGGAGGCGGTGGCCGCGTACCAGGCCGCCAGCAGCAGGACGGGGCCGACGGCCCGCAGCGCGAACGTCAGCGCGGGCGCGCGTCCGGCGGCACGGGGCGGGTTCGGGGCGACGAGCCCCTGCACTGCGGCGCTCATTGCTTCGCGTCCCCGAGCTTCGTCACGTCCACGACGTGCTGGGAGACGTCCAGCGGCGTGGTGAGCACCTTCTGGTCGAGGAAGAACTTCGCGACCTCCTGATATTTCGCGATCTCGGTGGCGGTGACCGCCTGGGCGGGCTTGCCCTTCTTCTGGATGTCGACCACCAGGTCCTTCTGCTTGCCCTGCACGGCCTGCGGGCCCGCCTGGGTGAAGACGTTCAGGTACGCCGCCGGGTCGGCGATCTCCTTCGCGCTGCCCTCCTTGATGAACTCGAACAGGGCCTTGACCACCTCGGGATGCTCGTCGAGCAGCTTGTTGGCGGCCACGTAGATCACGTAGTTGTCCGACTTGATGGCCTCGCCGTCGGCCAGGATCCGGGCGTCCAGGTCGGTGACGGCGGGGATGAGGAAGGTGGAGAACGTCGACCAGGCGTCCACCTTGCCCGAGCCGAAGACGGGGGCGGTCTGCGGCGGGCTCAGGTAGACGCGCTTGACCTTGTCCACCGGTACGTTGAACGTCTGCAGCGCCTTGAGCAGCAGGTACTCGCTGGTGCCGCCGTGCCCGACGGCCACGCTGCGCCCGGCCAGGTCCGCGACCGACTTGATCGGCGAGCCGTTCTTGACCACGATCCCCTCGCCGGCGAGGTCGGGCGGCACCGTGGCGAAGATCTTGAAGCTGGGCTTCACGGCCAGCGCGGTGACGCCGGAGGTGATCGAACCGGTCGCGATGTCGAGCGAACCGGCGTTGATGGCCTGGGCGGCGGGGGCGAAGACGGAGAAGTCGCCGGCCCACTTGACCTTGGCGTTGACCTTGGCCAGGGCGGCGTCCAGGCTGCCGTCCTTCTTCGCGGCGGCCAGGAAACCGCTGTTGCCCGGGTCCGAGATCCGGACGATCACTTGCTCCTGGCCTGTGGTGGCGCCGGTGCCACCGCCACAGGCCGCGGCCAGGAGGATGAGAGGGACGGCGAGCAGCAGCTTACGCATGGGTGACTCCTTGGAGCGGGGTGTGGTCGGCCCAGGCCGCGACGTCCACGGGCGATTCGAGGAAGCGGTGGGCGCGCAGGAACTGCTCCTGCTCGGCCAGCAGGTCGAGGCGTTCGGGCGACAGGTCCAGGTGGAGCGAGGCGCCGGGGACGTAGGCGGCGGCCACGCCGGTCGCGCCCGCACCGGTCTCGGCGCCGAGGATCCTGGCGACCTCCGCCGGGTGATCGGCGGCCCAGTCGGCCGCCCGCAGCAGGACGCGGAGGAAGCGGGTGACCACGTCGGGGTGGTCGTCGAGCAGGCGCTGGTGCACGGTGATCGGCCGCGGGGTGCCGTTGTTCACCCGCGCTCGCCGGTCCGGCACGGCGTCGAGGTCGATGCCGACCTCCGCGCCATGGCGCAGGGCGGCTTCGACGGCGAGTGCGCCCTTGACATAGACCGCGTCCACCTCGCCGGTGGCCAGCGCGGCCAGTTCGGCCTCCCATTGGCCGCCGCCGGGCGCGGCCTCGACATCCACCGGCTCGGCGTCGCCGAGGCCGAGCCCGGCCAGCCCCAGCGCCCCATGGAAGCCGCGCAGGGCCATGGCCCGCCAGAAATCGATCGCGATGCGGTGCCGGGGCACGGCCAGGCGCAGGCCCTTGAGCTGCGCGGGGTGCTCCAGGGTGCTGCCGGCGCGGACCAGGATGGCCTGCCGCTCCTCGATCCAGGTGAGCCCGATCAGCCGGGTGGCCTCACCGCGCGAGCGCGCCCAGAGCGCGGGCACGTTGCCGCCTTCGCGGAACAGACCGGTCAGGGCATGGGTGTAGTGCGTCTCGCGAGGGACGCCCGGGCCGTCGTCCTGCAGGGACCGGACCTCGATCCCGTCGGCGGCGAACTCTCCGGCCAGCCAGCCCTGATCGGCCGCGATGCCCGTCGCGGTGGGCACAGGACAGCGGGTGAACCAGATGGTGTCGAGCGCGGCTGTGGTCATGGAGGGGATTTTGCTAGTAACTTGGTAGGGAATGCAAAGATTGTCCCGCGATGCGGGAAGCATTCTCGGCAGAACCGGCTCTCACCTGGTCTCCACTCTCCCTACTCGGAAGACGGGGTTTCCCGTATGGCAGCAGAAAGCGGCGTGCAGTCCGTGCGCAGGGCGATCGGCATGCTCGACTGCTTCGGCGGCGGGGACGCCTCGCTCAGCCTGTCCGACCTCTCGCGCAGGATGGGGCTGTCCACCTCGACCACGCACCGCCTGGCCAGGACGCTGACCGTCGCGGGCTTCCTGGAGCAGGAGGCGCGCACGGGCCAATACCGGCTCGGGCCGTCGATCACCGAGCTGGGGCAGCTCTCCTTCCATCGGCGCGGCTTGCACCGCATCGCGCCCGAACTGGCCGAGCTGGCCCGGATCACCTCCGCCACCGTGGACCTGGCCGTCCGCAACGGCAGGCACGCGGTCATCCTGAGCGGCGGCTCGCTCAACCCCGACAGCGGCATCGGCCTGCGCCGCCCGTTGCACTCCACGGCGTTGGGCAAGGTCCTGCTGGCCTGGGACCCGGAGGGCAGGGCGGACCTGGAGGCGCTCGGGCCCCTGCGGGCGCTGACCGGCCGTACGATCGTGGACCACGGCGAGCTGCGCGCCGAGCTGGACCGCGTGCGCGAGGCCGGGTACGCGCTCAACGACGGGGAGTCGGGCGACGGCATCCGCACGGTCGCGGTGCCGGTGCTCGACAGGCAGGGCCACGTGCGTTACGCGCTGGCCGTGCGCTCCACGCCGCTGGTCATGAGCGACGCGCGGATCGACTGGTTCGTCGCGCACGCGCGAGCCTGCGCCCGCGCGCTGGAAGTGCTGCTGATCCCGCCCGCCGAGCGCCGGTTGCGCACCTCCGAATGAGGCGGTTCACCCCCCCGCGACCGAACCGGTTGTGGTTCGCCGGCCTGGCACTGGACGCTCGACCCGGCCATGCCCCACCCCAACTCCGCTGACCCGCCTTCATCAAACCCGGTGTGGTTCGGTTGACCCCCAGCGTGGCATGCGTCGGTTGTCTGGCTTTCGGCAAGTCATGCAACGTGCCGAGAGCCATTTTGCCGTTAGCGGGCGCGGCCGGTGCGAGCATCGCGAGAGGTAGAAGCGATCACCACCGCTGGGGGAGAAATGCTGCGAAAACTGATCCTGATGACGAGCATGGCCATAGCGGCATCACCAGCCGCCATGGCCAGCGCCTGGGCGGACGATTTGCCGGCAATTCCACCGGCACGGGCGGCCATCGCCACCCCGGCAACCGGGCAAGCGCCCGGTACGTGCAGTCCCGGATCGCCGTGTGCGGCAGTCAACTGTGGTCCGGGCCGCGTCTGCGTGCCCTCTGTCGACGACGCGTGAAAACTGACCCCCAGACGACGGCGGAAATCTGACCCCTCTGCTGTCACTGTGGAGGGTGATCAAGGTGGAGGACTGGGCGGAGATCCGCCGGCTGCACCGGGCCGAGCAGA
>NZ_JADBGC010000055.1:0-16946 GCF_014892245.1 Microbispora sitophila
ACTGGCTCTGGCCCGACGCTTGGTCGATGTGCTGTGGGCTCTGCTGCGCGACAACCGGGTCTTCTCCCCTTTTCCGCCGTCCCAGCTCACAGCGCTCGCCGCTTGACATGGTCATTGAGATTCCTTCAGATCGAACAGATGGAGGGCGTTGCCGCCGCGAACGGCGTCGAAGGCGTCCCCGGGCGGCAGCGCGGCGCGCAGCCGGTCGAGCGGGTCCTCGACGCCCATGTCGAAGGGGTGGTCGGAGCCGAGCACGACCCGGTCCGGCCCGGTTGCCTCGACCAGGGCGCGCAGCGCCGCGGGCTCGTAGACGAGGGAGTCGAACCAGATCCGCCGCAGATAGGCGCCGGGCGGCTCGGCGCAGCCCCGCGCCTCGGGCCGTACCCGCCAGCCGTGGTCGGCCCGGCCCACGTAGGTGGGCAGGTAACCGCCGCCGTGCGCGGCCAGCAGCCTCAGGTCCGGATGCCGGTCGAGCACGCCGGAGAAGATCAGGTGAGACAGCGCGACGGCGTTCTCCGCGGGCTGCCCCACGATGTTGGACAGATACCAGCGGTCCAGCCGCTCGTCCAGCGTGCAGCCGAAGGGGTGGAGGAATACGACCGCGCCGGTCGCCGCCGCGTGCGCCCAGAACGGCTCGTACGCCGGGTCCGACAGCTCAAGGCTGGGTGCGTGGGAGGAGATCTCCACGCCCTTCAGACCGAGGCCGAGCGCGTGGTCCAGCGCCTCCACCATGAGTCCGGGGTGCTGGAGCGGGACCAGGCCGAGGCCGTACAGCCGCCCGGGGGCCTGCGCACAGTGCGCGGCCGTGTGCTCGTTCGCCAGCCGCCACACCGTACGCGCCAGATCAGGGCCGGCCCAGTAGTGGTAGTGCGACGGGGACGGGCTGACGATCTGCACGTCCACGCCGGCGCGGTCCATGTCGGCCAGCCGCGCCGGCACCCGGGTGAGCCGCGCGAGGCGCTCGGAGATCATTTGCCCGGAGACCTCCAGGGACTCGGGGCCGTTGCGGCGCGCGTCCAGCTCCCGATGCTCCGCGTGGCCGGGCCGCCCGGCGACGGCCTGCTCGATCTCCGGCAGCAGCACGTGCGCGTGCGCGTCGACCGTGATCACGGCCGCTCCGTCACGAGCGCGCCGATCCGGCCCATGAGGCCGGGCACGTCGGCGTCCGGCGCCGGGTTGAGCTGCCATTCCGCGAGCCGCAGGGACGCCTCGACCACGGCCTTCGCCCGTTCGTGACGGCGGTCCATGTACGCGTCGAACAGCGACTGGTCGAGCCGGTCGGCGGCGAGCAGCAGCTCGGCCAGGACGGCGGCGTCCTCCAGGCACTGGGCCGCGCCCTGGGCGAGGGTCGGCGGGCAGGCGTGCGCGGCGTCGCCGACGAGCACGACGCGGCCGCGGTTCCACGGGCGGTCCACCAGCAGCGACTCGAACCACGTGTAGTTGACGCGGTCCGGGTCGGTGATGTCCTCCCGGATCTCGTCCCAGGTGCCGCCGTACCCCTCGGCGAGGGCCCGCATGTGCGCGACCTTGTCTTCCAGGCTCTCCCGTGGCCTGGCCTTCTCCACGAGGTAGGCGTACATCGTGTCCGGGCCCGTCGGGCAGTATCCGGCGATGAAGCAGGGCCCGCCGTAGATCAGGTCGGTGCGCTCGACCCCGCCGGGGCGGCGGGTGTGGACACGCCAGATGCCCATGCCGGTCGGCCGTGGGGCGATGTCGATCCCGATCAGAGCGCGCACCGCCGAGCGGATGCCGTCGGCGCCCACCACCAGGTCGTACGTGCCGGTGGCGCCGTCGGACAGCCGCACCTCCACCTGGTCGCCGGTGTCGGCCAGCGCCTCGGCGGTCACCCCGAACCTGGTCCGCGCCCCGGCCTCGCGTACGGCGTCGGCGAGGATGGCGGCCAGTTCGGGGCGGTTCATGCCGAGCGTGGCGGGCAGGCCGGGGCCGCCGGTGCGCGCGTCGGGGATCTCCGCGAGCAGCGTGCCGTCGGGGGCACGCAGCCCGAGCGAGTCGAACGGGAAGCCCGCGGCGGCGACCCGGTCCCATACCCCGAGGTCGCGCAGCACCCGCAGCGCGTTGCCCTGCAGGGTGATGCCCGAGCCGAGCGCGGTGGTCGCGGGCTGGATCTCCGCGATGTCCACGGTGACCCCGGCGCGGGCGAGCAGGATCGCCAGGGCCGATCCGGCGGTGCCGCCGCCGACGATGAGGACGTTGCCTACTGCTGGCATGAGGGACTCACTTGATCGCGAGGGGGTTGACGGGGGAGCCGACCGCGCCCGTGATCGGGAGCGGGGCGGCGGCGAGGAAGAACTCGTACACGCCGTCGGCGGCGCAGTGCGCGGCGAGCGCGTCCAGGTCCCACATCTCGCCGACGAGCAGGCCGATGTGCGGGAGGGCCACCTGGTGCAGCGGCTGGAAGGCGTCCTCGAACTCGTTGGGGCGCACCTCGAAGCCCCACGTGTCGGTGGCGATGGCGGCGATCTCGGTGCGGTGCAGCCAGCCGGCGCTCCAGAACGACAGGCCGGGGGCGGGGCCGCCGGCGTAGTCGCCCCAGCCCTCCCTCCGGGCCCTGGTCAGCTGCCCGGTCCGTACGCACACGATGTCGCCGCGGCCGACCGTGACGCCGTGCGCCGCGGCCGTGGTGTTCAGGTGCTCCTCGGTGATCGCGAATCCGTCCGGCAGTTCCCCGCCGCCGATCACGCGCCCCACGTCGAGCAGCACGCCGCGGCCGGCGACCGGCGCGGCCATGTGCTCGATGCCGGTGACCTGGTCGCCCTCGCTGGTGACGACCCGGTCGGCGGGCCGGCCGTTCCAGGCCCTGCCGTGGTCGAAGATGTGGCCGAGGCCGTCCCACTGGGTGGAGCACTGCAGCGGCATCGCGATGACGTCGTCCGCGCCGCCGAACCCGTGCGGGAACCCCTGGTCGCCGTGGACCGCGTCCACCCCGGTGTCCAGCATCGTGTGCACCGGGTTGGTGCGGCGCCGCCAGCCTTTCTGCGGGCCGTTCATGTCGAACCGCTGGGCCAGCGAGAACGACGCGCCCGTGCGGGCGCACGCCGCGCCCTCGCGGCGCTTGGCCTCGTCGATGAAGTTGACCGTGCCGAGCACGTCGCCGGCGCCCCAGCGGCCCCAGTTGGAGTATCTCGCCGAGGCCTCGGCGATCGCGGTTTCCGGTGTCATGCCGCCTCGTTCACACAGCGGTTGCGCTGGACGCCCAGCCCGGTGATCGTGCCCTCCATCACGTCGCCCGGCCGCAGCAGCCGGCCCCAGTGCATGCCGTTGCCGGCCGGGCTGCCGGTGAGCACCAGGTCGCCGGGCAGCAGTTCGACGGTCTGCGAGGCGTACGACACCAGCCGCGCCACGTCGAAGATCATGTCCTTGGTGGTCTCGTCCTGCATGACCTTCCCGTTGAGCCGGAGCGTCACGCGCAGGTTGCCGGGGTCGCCGACGAAGGCGGCCGGCACCAGGTAGGGCCCGAGCGGGGTGAACGTCGGGGCGTTCTTGGCCCGCAGCCAGTCGGTGCCGATCTCCGGCATGTCGCGGCGGAAGACCACCTCACGGGCGGTGACGTCGTTGGCGATCGTGTACGCGGCGACGTGCTCCAAGGCGTGCTCGGCGGGAACCCGGAAGGCCGGGCGGCCGATCACCGCCGCCAACTCCAGCTCCCAGTCGGGTTTGGCGCACCAGGCAGGGATGACCACGTCGTCGTACGGGCCGGTCACCGAGGAGGGCAGGCCGATGAACACGTACGGCTGGTCCTCGGCCGCGCGGCGGTCCATCATCGCTGCGGTCTCGGCCCGCACCTGTTCGGCGGGCCGGCCGCCCTCGGGCTCGTGCGCCACCGCCAGGTCGATCACATGGGTGCGGTAGTTGGCGCCGGACTGCAGGATCTGCCGGGGCTGGACCGGGGCGTGCACCCGCAGCTCCGCCGGCGGCAGCCGCTCTCCCGGCGTCTGGGCCGCCTGCCGAAGCAGCGGCAGGACGTCGTCCCAGCGCTCCAGCAGCGCCCGCGTGCTGTCGTACGCCCCGAGAGCGGGGACGGTGCGCAGGTCCAGGACGTGATCGCCGGTGACCAGGCCGGGGAAGGGCGCGCTGTCGGAAAAGGCGCGGGCGGAGAAGGTGCCGAGCGCGAACGGGCCGGCAAGGGGCGGGGATGTTTCCACGAGGTGTCCTCCCGGTGTGGTGCCCTTAACCTTGGACCTGACGGAACGATTTGGGAAATCGATTCTTTAGATCTGGTCAATCCATGCAATGGATAGTGAGGGTGCCGTGAACCTCGAGAGGCTCGACCTCAACCTCCTGGTCGCCCTGTGCGCCCTGCTAGAGGAGCGCAACGTGACCCGGGCGGGCGCGAGGATCGGGCTGAGCCAGCCCGCGACGAGCGCCGCCCTGGCCAGGCTCCGCCGCCACTTCGGCGACGAACTGCTGGTCAGGCAGGGCAACCGCTACGAGCTGACACCTCTCGGCACCGCCCTGCGCGCACCCGCCGCGAACGCCTACGCGATGCTGGAGCGGCTGTTCACCAGCCGCGCGGACTTCCACCCGGCCACCGAGCGGCACGAGTTCACCCTGCTGTCATCCGACTACGCGATCGCCGTCTTCGGCGCGGAACTCGCCCGCGTCCTGCACGCCGAGGCGCCCGGCGTACGGCTGCACTTCCTCCCCGCGTCGCCCGGCATCGTGGAGAACGCCGACTCCACCCTCGGCGGGGTGGACGGGATGCTGATGCCGCACGGCGTGATCAGCGACTTTCCGGCGGTGGAGCTGTACCGCGACGAGTGGGTCTGCCTGGTCTCCGCCGACAACCCGGACGTGGGGGAGCGGCTCACGATGGACGACCTGGCGCGGCTGCCGTGGGTGGTCTACCAGCGGCCGTTCGACGCCCCGGTGGCCCGTCAGATGTCCATGCTCGGGCTGGAACCGCAGGTGGACGTGTCCGTGCACAGCTTCCAGCTCCTGCCGAGCCTGGTGGCGGGCACCCGCAGGATCGCGCTGATCCAGCGGCGCCTCGCCGGCCTGCTGCGCGACCTCGCCCCGGTCCGCACGCTGCCCTGCCCGTTCCCGGCCGTGCCACTGCAGGAGGCCCTGTGGTGGCACCCCGTCCACACGCACGACGCCGCCCACATCTGGCTGCGCGAGACCGCCGCCCGGGTGGGCGCCGGCCTGCCCCCGCTGCCCGGCCATCCACCGGGTGGATGACGACCATCGGTACTTTCCGTCTTCCGCACACCGGGCCGGATGTCTGACAGTGATGCCTGCCACATCCCCGCGACATCCAGCGAGGCCCCGTATGTCCCAATCGGTCTCCGCCGCGCGGGCCGGTCTGCCCCAGCTCATCGTGCTGCTCATCGGGAGCTGCATGCCCGTGCTCGGGGCCGTCCTGCTCTCCCCGGTCCTGCCCCGCATGAGCGAGCACTTCGCCGCCACCCCGGGGGCCGCCGTCCTGGTGCCGGTCGTCCTGACCGTTCCCGCGCTGTTCGTCGCGTTAGGGGCGCCCTTCGCCGGCGCCATCGCCGACCGGTTCGACCGCAAGCGGCTGCTGATCGTCACCATGGTGGCCTACTCGGTCTTCGGCACCGCGCCGCTCTACCTGGACTCGCTCCAGGCCATCCTGGTCAGCCGGGTGCTCGTCGGCGTGTGCGAGGCGGCCATCATGACCTGCTGCACCACCCTGATCGCCGACTACTGGTCCGGGCCGCGCCGCGCCCGCTACCTCGGCATGCAGACCCTCGCAACCACCGTCGCCGCGACCGTCTTCTTCGCGCTCGGCGGCCTGCTCGGCGCCGGAGGCTGGCGCACGCCCTTCTGGGTGTACGCCGCCGCCGCGCTCACCGCGATCCCCATGGCGTTCCTGCTGTGGCAGCCCGCCGCCTCCCGCCACGAGGACCGGCAGCCCTGGCCCTGGCGCGCCCTCGCCGTGCCCTCCCTGGTGACGGTCGGCGGAGGCGTCGTCTTCTACACGCTGATCGTGCAGTTGTCGTACGTGCTGGACGGGGCGGGGGTCGCCGACCCCGCCGCCATCGGCGCCGTCACCGCGCTGATGTCCCTCGCGACCGCCGTCGGGGCAGGACTGTTCGCCAAGGCCGCGGGCCGCGGCGCGCGGGCGCTGCTCGTCGCGGAGTTCGCACTGTCCGGGCTGGGCCTGCTGCTGATCTTCGCCGCCGGGTCCGTGCCCGTGATCGTCGCGGGTGCCGTGCTCACCGGGTTCGCCACCGGGCTGCTGCTGCCGACCCTGCTCACGTGGGCGGTCGGCGGCCTGCCGTTCGCGCGGCGGGGCCGCGGCACCGGGCTGTGGACCGCCGCGTTGTTCCTCGGCGAGTTCCTGTCCCCGTTGCTCGTCGGCGCCCTGACCGCGTTGACCGGAGGGCTCGGCGCGTCCCTCGCGGTGATCGGCGTCGCGTCGCTGGCGCTGGCCGCCCTGGTCGCCACCGTCCTGACCGTCCCGGCGTCACCCCTCGACGCCGCCGTCACCGCGGATTAGCTGGTTCCTCGTCCGCACTGGTGCCGGACGCTCCTCGCTCGGTTCAATTCGAATCGGGATCGTCGGCGTCGGTTCGGGAGGGCATGTGCCGGTGTTCGCGTGTGCGGGTTGCGGAGCCGTGCTGACCTCGCCCGTCGCGCGGGTCGCGCTTCCCGTCCATGCGCACCAGCGGTACGGCCATGATCTGGTTCCCGCTCTCATGGAGCCGGGGACGTACGCCGTGGACCCGGAGCCTTCCGGCTGGCCATGGCGGCCCTGGGAGGATGTCGGTGCGCGGGAAGCCGAGGCCCGCGGCGTGTACGCGCCGGTGTACTCCTTGTCGTACGGGCCATCGGGGGCGATCGCGGTCTCGCCGGGCGACGTCCGCGGGACCGTTCTGATTCCCCAGCGGTGTGACGGCCTCTGCTGCGGCCTGGACGGCAGGAACGGCCCGAACCTGGCCTGTGAGCGGTGCGGACGCGAAGTGGCGACCCGCGTCGACGACTGCTCGTACTGGCATGTGGTGTGGCTGGATCCGCGGGCGGTTCGCGCCGTCGGTGTCGACGGGCCCGTGCGTCGAGTGCTCCGCCTGGGAGGAACTGCGCGATGAAGGGGCGGAAACTCCGCCGGTCGAGCCGATCGGGGCGTGGAGCCCGGTGTGGGAGGCCGCGGTCGCGGCGGCGCTGGCCCGTCTCCTGGTGGCGTCCGGCGGTGCGCGGGTGGCCGTACCCGCCGGCGCCGTCGCCGGCGTGTTCCGTCCGCTGCTCGACGTCCTGCTTCCGCCGGGGCCGGCGATGAGGAGCCTGGCCCTGGCGGGGCCGGGGCTACCCGCCGCGACCTCGGACATCGCCCTGGTCCCGCGGCATCCGCAGACGGGTGAGGCGTGGCCGTACGGTGCGGGGGTGGCGGTGCCGCTGAGCGCGGAGGTGTGGACGTATCTGGCCTTCCACGACGATCGGCGGCTCATCGCCGTCTCGCGCGGGCGGGGCGGCAACGCCTGCCGCGACGCTCTTCCACCGCTGCTGCCATTTCGCCCGTTCCGGCCTGACTGGGACGTGTTCCTCGACACGCTGGCACGGCTGCCGGAGGTTCGTGAGCCGTGGCTGCGTGCGATCTACGACCGTGTGAAGGACGGCCGATGCAGCGACCCCTTCCTGTGATGTCCGGATGGACCATCTCCGCGCGACGCCGTTCGGGTCAGAAGCGGAACGTCTCGACGAACCGGTGGAGAAGCGCGGGATCGCCGTGCACCCGCACGCTGCCGTCGGCGAGTGCTTGGCCGGGGGTCCTGGCGCCGGTCATCAGAGCGTGGATCCCTTGATCGTTCAGCCTCTCGACGACGAGGTCCGGGGCGGGGTGCGGGCCGACGCCGACCGTCAGGGCCCCGTCGGTGATCTGTAGGCGGAGGGTGAAGTCGCCCATGCGGACCTCGTAGCCGACGGTGGTCCCCCGGGCTGCTTCCGGGCGGTAGGTGGTGCGGAAGGCCATGGCCACCGACTCCGGAGTGACGACCTCTCCGGCACGGGGCTCGGTCATGGTTCTGGCACCCCAGCGGCCCAGCGCGATCAGTGCCGGTTCGAGCTCGCGTCCGTAGTCGGTGAGCTCGTAGACGACCGCGCGCTCAGGGTGGGGCAGCGCGCGGCGAAGGACAAGGCCCGCCTCCTCGAGTTGTTTGAGGCGGGCCGACAGGATGTTGGTCGGGATGGAGCGCAGGCCCTTGTGCAGGTCGGTGTAGCGCAGGGGTCCCGACAGCAGGTCGCGGACGATCAGCAGGGTCCAGCGTTCGCCGACCATCTCCATCGCGCGGGCCAGGCCGCAGAACTGTCCGTACTCACGAGCTGCCATGCTGCAGATCCTACCGCGAACTTCAGTTGACAAAGCATGCTTGTAAAAGACAAGCTGCTGCTCGTTCGGCCGGTCGGCCGTCCACCTGGTGTTATCCGAGGAGTGAACGCATGACTGCGCGGAAGGTCGTCGCCGGGCTGTTCGTCTCGCTGGACGGCGTCGTGGAGGCGCCCGAGACGTGGCACTTCCCCTACCTGAGCGAGGAGATGGGCACGGCGGTCGGCCAGATGTACGCCGAGGCCGACACCCTGCTGATGGGACGCGTCACCTATGAGGCGTTCGCCGCTGTCTGGCCTCACCAGACCGGCGAACTGGCCGACGCGATCAACGGCATCCGCAAGCTCGTCGCCTCCACCGGCCTCACCACGGTCGGCTGGAGCAACGCGACCCTCATCGAGGGCGACGTCATCGCCGCCGTGAAGGAGCTCAAGGAGCAACCCGGCGGCACGATCGCCCTGACGGGCAGCATCAGCCTGGTCCGCGCTCTGCTGCAGGCCGGGCTCCTGGATGAGTTGCGCCTGCTGGTCCACCCGCTCGTGGTCGGCGCCGGGCAGCGCCTCTTCCCCGAGAGCGCCACCCCCGTGTCGCTGAAGCTCACCCGATCGGCCACCTTCACCACCGGCGTGCTCGACCTCACCTACCAGCCCGCCTGACCGACCCCCTGAACAGGAACGGAAGACACCGATGAACGACGTCGAGACCAGGACGCTGCCCGTTCCCGGCGCACGCCTGCACTACGAGGTCCGGGGAACGGGACCGCTGTTGCTGATGATCCCCGGCGCGCCCGCCGACGCCGGGGCGCTGGCCGGGCTCGCCGCGACCCTGTCCGACCGCTACACCGTCGTCACCTACGACCAGCGCGGCCTGTCCCGCAGCACCCTGACGGGACCGCCCGCCGACCAGGACGTCAGGGTCTTCAGCGAGGACGCCTGTCGCCTGCTGGCCGCCCTGGGCGACGAGCCGGCCTACGTGCTGGGCAACAGCGGCGGCGCCCTCACCGCCCTTGACCTGGCGCTGCGCCATCCCGAACGGGTGCGCGCCCTGGTCGTGCACGAGCCGCCGATCCCCGAACTGCTGCCCGGCCGCGAGCACTGGCGGGCGGCGTTCCAGGACGTGTACGACACCTACCGCGACCAGGGCGCGGGCGCGGCGATGGGCAAGTTCGTCGCCACCGTCGACGGGGAGAACAGCGCGCCTCCCGCGATGCCCGATCCTTCCCGGATGCCGCCCGAGGCGCTGGAGACGATGGGCCGCATCCAGGGCAACCTCGACCACTTCCTGGCCCACGTGCTGCTGCCCGTGCTGCGCTTCGAGCCCGACATCGCCGCGCTGCGCTTCGAGCCCGACATCGCCGCGCTGCGCTCCGGTCCCGTGCCGGTCGCCGTCGGCGTCGGAGCGGCATCGGGCGACGGCGTGCCCGCTCTGTCCGCCCGGGTGCTGGCCGAACGGCTCGGCGTCGAGCCGCTCGTCTTCCCCGGCGACCATCAGGGCCTGGAGCTCGACGTCGCCGCCTGCGCCGATATCATCCACGCGGCCCTCGCCTGACACCCATCCGGCAGCAGAAAGGACCCCGGACATGACCACGCCGGCAAACGGCCCCGCCAGCTACTTCCCGGCGATCGAGAAGAAGTACGGTCGTCCCGTCCAGGAATGGATCGACCTCATCAACTCTTCGCCTCTGACCAAGCACATGGAACTCGTCAGCTGGCTCAAGTCCGAACACGGTCTCGGGCACGGCCACGCCAACGCGCTGGTCGCCCACACCCTCGCCGGCCGGAAATAGGCCAGCCGGCACCCACCCCATGAGCACCGGCGCCTGGCCCGGAGGCACCGTGAGAATGACGAGGTCCCGCAGGGGTGCGCACCTCCGGGCCCTACACTTCCGCAGATGGAACACGACACATCGTTCACCGGTGCTCCGCGCGTGGTGCGCGCGGCGGCCCTGGCCGACGCCGACCTCGATCCGGCCCCGCTCGACCCCGCCCAGGTGGTGTCCGGAACCCCTGAGGTCCGTCACCTGGAGCTGGCTTCGGGTACGGACCTGGCGGTCGGCGTCTGGCAGCACGGGCCGGGCGTGAGCACTGACACCGAGGCGGACGAGGTCTTCGTCGTGCTCGGCGGCAGCGCGACGATCGAGGTCGAGGGTGGGCCGGTGCTCGAGGTCGGCCCCGGCGACGTCGTCCTGATGCCCGCCGGCGCGCGCACCGTGTGGACCGTGCACGAGACGCTCCGCAAGGTGTACGCCGTGCGGCCCTGACCACCTCACCAGGTTCGCGGCGGCCTCGGCCGTGCGCCCGGGGCCGCCGCGCGCCGGTCAGCGAGTCTCGGTGAGGTCGCGCACGCGGATGTCGCGGAACGCGACGACCGAGGCGCCGTCGTGGTTCTGCAGCCCGACGTAGCCGCGCTCGAACTGCCGGCCGCTCGTGCCGGGATCCGCCGGACGCCCGGGGAACGGTATGCCGGGGACGTTGTCGAACTCGTTGATCACCTCGCCGTTGCGGATCACCGTGTAGTGCTGTCCGACCACCCGGATCTCAAGGTCGTTCCACACGCCCTTGGCGGTCGGCCGGGCGTGGGCGAGGTCGAGGTCGGCGAACCCGTACACCGATCCCGTCTTCCGCGGGTCGTCACCGCCGCCTTCCGGGGTGTCGTTGATCTGGATCTCGTGGCCGCAGTTGACCGCGACCCAGGCCGGGTCGCTCGTCTTGCACTCGGGGTTGGCCGCGGGGTCCACGCCGGGGAAGCGGACGAACACGCCGCTGTTGGAGCGGGCGTCCCCGGCCCGCTCGTCCCGGAACTTCAGGCGCAGCGAGAAGTCGCCGAACCGCTCCGCCGTGTACCAGAGCAGGCCGAGGCCGCCCCCGGCGGGCGAGTTCACGGTCACCACGGATCCGTCGTCGCGCAGGGCGAAGCCCCGGCCGCCGACGTACCCCCATTTCTCGAAGGACGCCCGCGTCCCGTCGAAGATTGTCCGGTATGGGCTCGGGCCGTTCGGCCGCCCGATGCCGGACCGGGCCGCGGTCTTCATGAGCGTCGCCCGCTCCTGGTCACTGATCACCCCGGAGCCGCTGAGAGCCCGCGTGATCTCGCCGACATGGGCGACGAACGCGCCGTGGTCGCTCCATGCCTTCTCGTCGTCGACGAGGTCGTTGACGGTGCAGCTCCCCGCGGCGGTCCTGTTCGGGACACCGCTGTCGGCGTCCAGGAACCGGACCGTGGGCCTGGCGTCGGGAGCGGTGCACGACGCCTGCTCGGCGGTCGCCGGCGGAGCCGCCACGCTCGTCGTGACGGCCACGGCGGCGAGCAGGCTCCCGGCGAGCGCCGCCGCTCTTCCCTGTGTACGCATAGTCGGGGGTTCCTCCCTGTGGCTGGACGGCGGATCGCGGGCCGTGACGGCCCGCGTGACTTCAGCGGGAGCCGGGGCGGACCGCCCCGCCGGCGCTCACACCGGCGGGGAGGGCCCGCTCCGGCCGCCTGCCGTCACCCGGCCGGCTTCAGCACCACCTCGTCACTGCCGGACAGCGCCGGCAGCCCCTCGGCGCCCGGGTCGGTGTACGTGGCGGCGAAGACACCGGAGAGGTTGTCGTTCGCCGGGTCGTGTCCCGAGGGCACGGTGGTCGTGATGCTGCCGGTGCATCCGCTCGCGGTCGTCTGCGGGTGCCCGTGCTGGTCGTGCCCAAGGATGTAGGTCACCCGAACGCGGGAGCAGTCCACCGGCTGGTCGTCGGTCACCTTGACCTCGAACTGCACGACGTCGCCGAAGTGGAACGGCTGCCCCTCGACCGGCTTGACGAACTCGACGACCGGCGCCTGGTTCCCGACCACGACCTCGACCTCGGCCGTGGCCGAGCGCCCGCGCTGGGGGCCGCCCACGTCGGTCACCTTCAGCGTCGCGCGGTAGACGCCGTTCTCCTGGTAGGTGAAGGTCGGGTTTGCCTCGCGCGAGTCCACCTTGCCGTCGGCGTCGAAGTCCCAGGCGTACTGGAGCCGGTCGCCGTCGGCGTCCGCGGTGCCCTCGCTGGAGAACGCGACGGTGAGCGGCGCCTTGCCATTGGTCCTGTCCGCCGACGCCTTCGGGGCCGGCGAGTGGTTGCCGTTCTCCCCGATGTAGTCGATCCGGGCCAGCTGCGCGTCCGGGTTCTGCGAGAAGTAGCCGTCGCCGTACTCCAGGACGTAGAGCGCGCCGTCCGGGCCGAACTCCATATCCATGGCGTTGTCGAAGGTGAACGACGGCAGGACGGACTCGATCTTCGCGAGCTTGCCGTCCGCGTCCAGGCGCATGCCCTTCACCCAGTCACGCGACCACTCGTAGAGCAGCGGCACTCCGTCGTAGTACTCCGGCCAGGCCACCGGGCTGCGGCCCTGCGTCGCCTTCTTGTCGTAGTGGTAGACGGGGCCGCCCATCGGGGAGATGCCGCCCGTGCCGAGCTCGGGGAACTCGGCGGACGCGCCGTAGGTGTACCACACGTCCGGCTGCTCGACCGGGGGAAGCTCGCGCAGACCGGTGTTGTGCGGGGAGTCGTTCACCGGGGCCGCGCAGTCGAAGGGCGCGCCGGACTTGCCGGTGGCGAAGTCGAAGTCCACATAGGGGAGCTTGGCGGTCGCGCAGTACGGCCAGCCGTAGTTGGACGCCTTGCGGATGACCGTCCACTTGCCGGTGCCGGCCGGCCCGCGGTTCGGGTTGGCGCGGTTCGCGTCCGGCGAGTAGTCGCCGACGTAGAGGTCGCCGTTCTCCTTGTTGATCTCGATGCGGAAGGGGTTGCGCAGGCCCATCGCGTAGATCTCGGGCCGGGTCTTCGCGGTGCCCGGCTTGAACAGGTTGCCCTCGGGGATCGTGTAGCCGCCGCCGTCCTTGGGCTTGACGCGCAGGATCTTGCCGCGCAGGTCGTTGGTGTTGCCGGCGCTGCGCTGCGCGTCGTACGCCGGGTTGCGGCCCGGCCGCTCGTCGATAGGGGTGTAGCCGTCGGACGAGAAGGGGTTGGTGTCGTCGCCCGTGGACAGGTAGAGGTTGCCCTCGGCGTCGAAGACGATGTCGCCGCCGACGTGGCAGCAGATGCCCCGGTCGACCGGGACGTCGAGGATCTTCTGCTCGCTCGCCAGGTCGATCCGGCCCTTGGTGAACTCGAAGCGGGAGAGCCGGATCAGGCCCTTGAAGCGCTCCCAGTCCGCCGCGGTGCCCTGGTTGGGGGCGTCGCCCTCGTTCACGTCGGGCGTCTTCGGGTCGTCGACGGGGGTGTTCAGCGGGGGCGAGTAGTAGAGGTAGACCCAGTTGTTGCCCTTGCCGAAGTTCGGGTCGAGCGCGATGCTCTGCAGGCCCTCCTCGTCGTGCTGGTACACGTCGATGGTGCCGGCCTTCGTGTTGAGGCCGGTCGCCGGGTCGTGCATCCAGACCGTTCCGGCGCGGGTGGTGTGCAGAACCCGGCCGTCGGGCAGGACGGCGAGATCCATGGGCTCGCCGGGGGTGTCGTTGAGAGTCACCTTCTGGAAGGCGGATTCCGGGGGCGCCGGACTCTCCTGCGCCGCCGCGATCGACGGCGTGGTCAAGAGGCCCGTCATGACGGCGGCCGCTGCCGCCGCCATCAGCCTGGTCCTCGTGGAGGTACCGTTCACGTGATGCTTCTCCTTGGCCGGAGGGCGTCAGATGGGTGGCCGGGCCGCCACCCGTGCCGCTGCAACGGCAGGGAAGCGTGACGGTCCGGCCGCTCGATGAGGGGAAGACGCGCCCGCGCCGAAGTCGGCGAGGGCAGGGCCACGGAGGCCGCACTCGGAAGTGGTCGCCAGGGCGGCCGCACGCATCGTCCCCTTCGTGAGGACGCGTGCGCCGAACGCGTCGTGATCGAACACTGAGTCGAACACTGAATCGAACGCTGCCTGGCTCAGTCGGCGTGCCACCGCCGTCGAGCGCGAGACGCCCACATTGTTACGGCCGTGCAACAGCACGGTCAATACCGCGCTTTGACTTTCACGGCTAACCGCTCGGTCAGGTGTCTGCGGGCGACCGGACCGGTGTTATGAGTACTGAAACACCTACTTTCGTTGACATTGGGCATAAGTTCGATCTAGCGTCGCAAAACATGCGATCGATACGACAGAAGTCGTACCGGACGTTGATCGGCTCACCACATTAGGTAGTCAAGGCTTGGCGCGTCGCCTGGGGGCGTACGCCCGGTCGCCGGCTTCCCGTCGCGCCGAGACGGCGAGCGGGCGAGTGCCACCCGGGCGGCCGACCCGGGCGACGCGCCCACTCCTGCCGCCTCCGGGCGGGTCGTCAGCCTTCGCGCGGGAAGGGCACGTGGACCCGGCCCTCGGTGTGCATGAGCTCGAACGTCCTCCGGATCGACGCGGCGTCGTTGAGATGCGGGAACGGGGTGCCCGGGGGAGCGGCGACCCCGAGGAAGGCGCACAGCGGTCCCCAACCCTCGCGCACGTCGAAGACCAGGAGCCGCTCGGCGGGAAGGGCGGCCAGCACCGCGGCGACGTGCCGATTGTAGGCCGCGACGGCCCGCTCCTCGTCCGGTGTGTGACCCGGTCGCCAGGTCTCGCCGAAGACCGACTGGCTGATCCGCTCGAAGAGCGGCCGGAGGCCCGTCATCGCGGCGACGACGGGACGGATGGCCTCGGGCGCCTCGTCTTCCCGCATCGGTTCGCGGGGGCTGAGCGAGCCCAGCACCCGGAAGCTGGCGTACCAGCTGCAGGGGTCGCGGACCGTGAGGACGATCTTGGCCTCCGGATAGGCCCGCGCCAGCTCCCGCCAGAAGAAGCTGGCTGGCCAGTCCACGCAGGACCGGAAGCCCTCGAAGACGCGTTCCCAGTCGGCCGCCGCGCCCGCGCAGACCGGCAGCCACCGCTCGGCGAGCTCAGGGCGGAGCAGGACCTCGAAGGTGTGGTAGCAGGGCCCGAAGCCGAGCCGTTCCAGGGCCGCCTTCGTCGACGTCGTTCCGGTGCGCGGAAGTCCCGCGCCGATGACCTCCAGCATGTCCAGGCTCCCGTCGTCGCCCCCCGCTGACGCGGTAGACCATGCCCGCCCGCCGGGCGTTCTCACGGCGCACCCTCCCCGCCGCATGACCCCGCCTCCGCGATCTGACAATGTTTCAGCGTCTCCATGAAACTTTCCACAACTCGCCGGTCCTCCGGAGGGGTGGCGTGCTCCTGACGTCCACCTCTTCGCCGCCGCGGATCTCGCGGTGATCTGTGGCTTGAGCCGTCTGAAAGTTTTAGGCACGCTTCAGAAACATTAATGCCGCCGGGTTCGGTGAGCCGGTCGGCGCAACCGGAGGAAGGACAGCTCACGTGAGACGACGCATCGGGGCCTTACTGGCCGCCGTGCTGATGCCCGTGGTCGCGGCGACCACGTTGCTGGTCACCCAACCGGCCGCCGCGGCCTCGCTGACCAGGGTGACCAGCTTCGGCAACAACCCCAGCAACCTGAACATGTACGTCTACGTGCCGGACCGGGTGGCCGCCCGGCCCGCGCTGCTGGTCGCCGTCCACTACTGCACGGGCACCGCGTCGGCGCTGTTCAGCGGGTACTTCCGCGACTACGTCACCGCGGCCGACCAGTACGGGTTCATCATCGTGTTCCCGGAGGCCACGCGCAGCGGCCAGTGCTTCGACGTGTACTCGCCCCAGGCGCTGAAGCGGGGCGGCGGCAGCGACCCGGTCGGCATCATGTCGATGGTCGACTACGCCAAGTCGCGCTACAACGTGGACCCCGGCCGCGTCTACGTCAGCGGCGTCTCCTCCGGCGCGATGATGACCAACGTCCTGGCGGCCGAGTATCCGGACGTCTTCAAGGCGGGCTCGGCCTTCATGGGCGTCCCGGCGGGCTGCTTCGCCACCACCGACGGCTCCACCTGGAACAGCCAGTGCTCCGGCGGGCAGCTCATCAAGACCGCCCAGCAGTGGGGTGACCTGGCCCGCTCGATGTACCCCGGCTACAGCGGCTCGTATCCGCGCATGCAGTTGTGGCACGGCACCACTGACACGACGCTGAACTACAACAACTTCGGCGAAGAGATCAAGCAGTGGACCAACCTCAACGGGGTCAGCCAGACGCCCGCGTCCACCGACAGCCCCTCGTCGGGGTGGACCCGCACCCGGTACGGCAACACCGGCACCCAGCCGCCGGTCGAGGGCGTCAGCGTCTCCGGTCAGGGGCACTCGCTGCCCCTCAACGGCATGATCGCCTACGCGATCGACTTCCTCGGCCTCAACAGCACCACGCCGACCTCTCCGTCGCCCACACCGTCGCCCACACCCTCGCCCACGCCGCCGGACAGCCCGTCTCCGAGCCCCTCGTCCGGCCCGAGCGGCGGCCCGCCGGCCACCACCCTCGGCGAGGCCGCGGCCCGCAGCGGCCGGTATTTCGGTACGGCGATCAGTGCGGGCAAGCTGGGTGACTCGGCGTACACCACGATCGCGAACCGTGAGTTCAACATGATCACGGCCGAGAACGAGATGAAGATCGACGCCACCGAGCCCAACCAGAACCAGTTCAACTTCACCAACGCCGACCGGATCTACAACTGGGCGGTGCAGAACGGCAAGCAGGTGCGCGGGCACACGCTGGCCTGGCACTCCCAGCAGCCCGGCTGGATGCAGTCCCTGTCCGGCAGCGCGCTGCGCCAGGCGATGATCAACC
>NZ_JADBGC010000056.1:0-16409 GCF_014892245.1 Microbispora sitophila
CCATGGCCACAACTGGCCCTCCTCGCCCTCCTCATCCTGGCCTTCCTCACCATCCGCGTAACCAGCCGCCGGCGCCGCAGACGCATCGAGAAGCTGATCATCCTCAGCGGCCGCGGCACACCACTCGAGACCTGAACACCCGATGCACGGGCGGCCGCGGACCCCGGCCAAGCCGTGATCGGCCGGGGTCCGCCGGCGCGTGCCCACGCACCGCCCGATTCTCGGATCAGCGGTAGCCGGCGGAGGTGACGTTGGCCTGCACCGCGTTCTCTGTCGCGTCGGACGGGTAACCCGAGACGATGGCTCCCTCGTAGAAGGTGCCCTGGCTCAGGTTGGTGTTGGTGGCGCAGCAGTCGCCACCGCTACCCAGGATGATCGCGCCCTGCTTTTTCATCGGGCTGTAGCCGGGGGGAAGCGCGCCGTCCCACAGCGTGGTCATTCCGCCGGTCTGCGCGTTGCCGCCCTTGATGGCGAAGCGCGACGTGCCGTTGTTCTTCAGCATCGCGGTGACGAACTTGCTGGTGAACGCCCGCTGGTTCGGGTTCCAGGACGAGCTGCCGCCGGGGTAGAGCCCCCATTCGAGGTCGGCCTGCACCCATGGGCCGGAGCCGGAGCAGCCGCCGAACCAGCAACTCGTGCCGAAGTAGATGGCGTCCATCGCGCCGGCCCCGTCGGCCTTCCTGGTCGTCTCGCTGTTGCCGTAGTCGAAGCAGCAGCCGCTGTTGACGTGGGTGCCACTGGTCACCGTGTACATGCCCTCGGGCGCGCTACCCGTCGGCACCCCGGTCAGGTGACCGTCTCGCCAGTAGCTGTTGCCGGGCTTGATGTAGAGCGAGTACGCCTTGCTGCCGCCGACCGTCAGCGACTCGGACGTCGCGGTCGCGGGGGTGTCCTTGCCGCCTGCCCCGCCGGGTCCCTGGTAGAGCATGTTGTTGCCGTGCCCGGACTGGTCGTAGATCACCGTGATGACGCAGGTGGTGCCGGCACAGAAGGAGTCCTGCGCCGCCGCGTTGGCGGTGCCGCCCGCGGCCAGGACGCCGATGTCCCGGGTCGCGTTGTCGGAGGAACGCCTGACCTGGTACAGGTTGCCGCTGTAGGAGTGGTAGAGCGCCCGCGTCGTGCTGTGCGCGGCCACACAGGGCGTGCCGCCCACGGCGTAGATGTCACACGGCTTGCTCGCCACGGGTGTGGATGACGGGCTGGCTGAAGGACTCGGGGAGGGGCTCGCGGACGGGCTCGATGAAGGGCTCGCGGACGGGCCGGTGACGCCACCTGTGCAGGCCGTGCCGTTGAGCGTGAAGCCTGTCGGCGCCGGGTTGGTGCCGTTCCAGGTGCCGTTGAAGCCGAAGGACGTGCTCGCGCCGGTGGCCAGTGTCCCGTTGTAGCCGGCGTCGGCGACCGTGACCTGGGCGCCCGACTGCGTCATCGAGCCGTTCCACAGCTGCGTGACCGTCTGCCCCGCGGTGAACGACCAGCTCAACCGCCACCCGTTGATCGGGTCACCGAGGTTGGTGATGCTCACGTTCGCGCCGAAGCCACCCGGCCACTGGTTCGTCACCGAGTAGTCCACGCGGCAGCCTGTGGCCGCGTGCGCGGCGGGCGCGGTCAGCGCACCGACCGCGCCGGCCACGGCGACGAGCCCGGTGGCAAGCCAGAGCCGCAGGCGAGGGACCTTCATCCGTACTCCCGGGGTTTCGTTTCACGTCTTCACAGCGGTCGGTGGACAGCACAGACGGCTCGGAGTTCCGGCGAGCCTGCAGAGATGGCGGATCCCTGCTGTTAGCGCTAACAATTCATCCGCGGGACCGGCCCTTCTCTGTCGGAGCATGTGTGGTGGTGGTGCGGCGGAGCAAATACGACGCGAGGGAGCCTCGTCAAGGTCCGGGTCTTGTCCGCGCCGGCCCTCGGTCCGCCGAGGGCCTGTCCCACCTGCTGCCACCAGGGCGGGGTCCGGTCCGTCGCGAGGTTCCGGTGGTGAAAGTTTCACAGCGATGCCGTCGGAACGTCCTGGGCGCTACCGGCCGACTACCGGGCCGGGAAGGTGTTCCATGGTGGAGCTACGGAAATTTTCACTGATCATACCGCTCACTCGCCCAGGTCGGCGGGGATAAGGTTCCCTGCGCCTCAACGAAACAATTTCGAGATCCCTTGACAGGTTTCGTCGAGGTTTCCACACTGAGTCCGAAGCGGCCTCCTGCCGGGGTCGGTGGTGAGCGGCAGGGGTTCCCGGTTGCGACGCCGCGAGTGTCGCGTCCGCAGACGGATTGGGCCGCGAATCCTCCGGCTCCGGCTCCGCTCACTCTCGTGAACGTCGATGGAGCGCCGGCCGGCCTGAGTTCCCCGCAGCCGGCATCACCGCGTGCGGCGGCCTAGTCGCCGTCTCCCCCTGGAGTGTGAATGAACACGTCCGCACGATTCCGCACCGCGTTGTTCGCCGCCTCGGCGGCCGGGATGGTTCTCGCGGCCGGTTCGGCCGGCGGCGCGTCCGCGGGCACGGTCCCGGGCGCGGCACCGGCGGTCGCACTGCGCCTGGCCGCCTGGCCGTCCCCCACCGGTCAGCAGGCGGTCGGCGCCACGATCAACGTCTCGGGCACGCTCGACGGCGGCATGAAGCGCTACTACGGCACCGGCGCCCTCGGCAGCGGCAGCCAGAGCGAGAGTCAGCCCCCCATCTTCAAACTGGCCAACGGCGCGGTGCTGAAGAACGTCATCATCGGCGCGCCCGCGGCCGACGGCGTCCACTGCATGGGCACCTGCACCCTGCAGAACGTGTGGTGGGAGGACGTCGGCGAGGACGCGGCCACGTTCAAGGGCACCTCGTCGTCGCAGACGATGACCATCGACGGCGGCGGCGCCAAGGCGGCCAGCGACAAGGTCTTCCAGCACAACGGCCCCGGCACCATGTACATCAAGAACTTCCAGGTGGAGAACTTCGGCAAGCTCTACCGCTCCTGCGGCAACTGCTCGACTCAGTACAAGCGCGACGTCGTCATCCAGAACGTCACGGCGACCACGCCTGGCAAAGCCCTGGCCGGCATCAACACCAACTACGGCGACACCGCCCGCTTCTCCCAGATCACGATCGTGAACGACCCGAGCAGGAAGGTCGTCATCTGTGCGAAGTACAAGGGCGTGACCAGCGGCGAGCCGACGACGATCGGCAGCGGTGCCGACGGTGTCAACTGCGTCTACTCGTCGTCCGCCATCACCTACCGGTAGACCCGGCACCCGGCGCTCACCCCACGAGGGAGCCCTTCGGCAGGACGGGCCGTGCTCGGCGACCATCGAGACGACCAACAGCTGGCCGGGCGGCTTCCAGTCGACGGTGACCGTACGGGCGGGCAGTTCGGCGGTCAACGGCTGGACCGTGAAGTGGACCTGGCCGGGCGGGCAGAGCATCAGCAGCCTGTGGAGCGGCACGCAGAGCGGGTCCGGCTCCAGCGTGACGGTCAGCAACGCCTCCTATAACGGCTCGATCGCGGCCGGCTCGTCCACCACCTTCGGATTCACCGCCAACGGCAGCGCCGCCACCCCCACGGCCACCTGCACAAGCCCCTGATCTCTGTGCCTGTCCGGCGCGGCGGCCGGAGCGACTGACCGCCGCGCCGGATCGGCTGGTCCGCATTCCAAACATCCGTAGCTCACTCCAAGGAGGATCCTTGCGGAAGGTGGGAGCTCTACTCACCGCCGGCATTCTCGCGGGCGTCTCGATCGCCCTGCAGGACCCGGCCGGCGCCCTGGAGAACGGCGTGGCCCGCACGCCCCCCATGGGCTGGAACAGCTGGAACACGTTCGGCTGCGACATCAACGAGACGCTGATCAAGCAGATGGCCGACGCCATCGTCAACTCGGGCCTGCGCGACCTTGGCTACAAGTACGTCGTGGTCGACGACTGCTGGTTCAACCCCACCCGCGACTCCGCGGGCAACCTGCAGGGCAATCCCTCCCGATTCCCCAGCGGGATGAAGGCGCTCGGCGACTACCTGCACGCGAGAGGGCTGAAGTTCGGCATCTACCAGGTGCCGGTGGACAAGACCTGCGCGCAGTACTTCGGCGGCTACCCGGGCGCGACGGGGAGCCAGGGGCACGAGGTCCAGGACGCCCGTCAGTTCGCCGCCTGGGGCGTGGACTACCTGAAGTACGACTGGTGCTCACCCAACGGCACCATCGACGACCAGGTACGCACGTTCGCGAAGATGCGTGACGCGCTGGCGGCGACCGGGCGGCCGATCGTCTACAGCATCAACCCCAACAGCATCCACGCGAAGACGGGGCCGCAGCGCGACTGGGGCGACGTCGCCAACATGTGGCGGACGACCGAGGACATCACCAACAAGTGGGACACCGGTCAGACCAACGGCTATCCGATGGGCATCCAGAACATCGTCAACGTCACCGTCCCACTCGCGTCGTACGCGAAACCGGGAGCGTTCAACGACCCGGACATGATGGAGGTCGGCCGGGGCGGTATGACCGACACCGAGATGCGCAGTCACTTCGCCCTCTGGGTGATGATGGCGTCACCCCTGATCGCCGGAAACGACCTGCGCAGCATGGACTCGGCGACACAGACCATCCTGAAGAACCAGAACCTGATCGCCATCGACCAGGACCCGCTCGGCCTGCAGGCCCGCCAGATCAGCAATGACGGGACCCGCCGCGTGCTGGCCAAGAAGCTCGGCAACGGCGATGTCGCGGTCGCCCTGTTCAACCAGGGCGGCAGCACCACCACGATCAGCACCACCGCGTCCGCGATCGGGCTGTCCGGCGGTTCGTTCACCCTGCGCGACGCGTGGACGAACGCCGTCAGCGGCAGCACCGGCACCATCTCGGCCAGCGTGCCGTCACACGGCACCGTCGTCTACCGGGTCAGCGGCGGCGCGACCCCGTCGCCGACTCCCACGCCGTCGCCATCCCCCACCGCCTCCCCCACGGTGTCCCCCACCGCGTCCCCCACGGTGTCACCGAGCACGGGACCGGGCGGGTGTACGGCGACTTACCGGCTGGTCAACAACTGGGGCAGCGGCTTCCAGAGCGAGGTGACCGTCGGCAACACCGGGTCGTCCACGCTCAACGGCTGGACCGTGAGGATGACCCTGGCCGGCGGACAGACCGTCACGAGCCTCTGGAACGGCGTCAACACCGGCACCAGCGGCGCGATCTCCGTCAAGAACGCCCCCTACAACGGCACCGTCGCCGGAAACGGGTCGACGACGTTCGGATTCACCGCCGAGGGCGACGGCTCGATCGCCCCCACCAACGTGACCTGCACGAGTCCCTAGCCGAACGGAGCAGAGCAGGAAGTCGGGGGCTCACGGCGAACCATCGACATCTCAGAGATGGGAAAGACACTGTGCGACATGTCAGCTCTTCTCGCCGGCGGTTGAGGCTGTCGGCCGTGGCCGTCGCCGCGCTGTTGACGGCCGGCGCCGGTGTGGCCGGTACGCACGTCGCGTCGGCGGCCACCGTCGGCTGCCAGGTCAGCTACACGGTCACCAACCAGTGGCCGGGCGGCTTCGGCGCCAATGTGAACGTCAACAACCTCGGGGACCCGATCAGCGGCTGGAAGCTGACGTGGTCGTTCCCCGCAGGGCAGACCATCACCCAACTGTGGAACGGCACCTACACCCAGTCGGGCTCCCAGGTCACCGTGACCAACGTGGACTACAACGGCAGCATCCCCAGCGGCGGCAGCACGAGCTTCGGGTTCAACGGAGCGTTCAACGGCTCCAACCCGGTGCCGACGAGCTTCGCCCTCAACGGCGTGACCTGCACCGGCGGCGTCACCTCGTCGCCCAGCACCTCCCCCAGTGTCTCGCCCAGTGCCTCCCCCACCGTCTCGCCCTCCACGTCGCCCTCGCCGCCGTCGTCCAGGCAGCCGTGTGACATCTACGCCGCGGGCGGCACGCCGTGTGTGGCCGCGCACAGCACCACCCGTGCCCTGTACGCGAACTACAACGGGCCGCTGTACCAGGTGCGCCGCTCCTCCGACAACACCACCCGCGACATCGGCGTGCTGAGCCCGGGCGGGGCCGCCAACGCCGCCGCGCAGGACTCCTTCTGCGCGAACACCACCTGCCTCATCACGATCATTTACGACCAGTCGGGCCGGAACAACCGTCTCACCCAGGCGCCTCCCGGCGGGTTCTCCGGCCCGGCTCCGGGCGGCTACGACAACCTGGCGACCGCGACCAAGGCACCGACCACGGTGTACGGCCACAAGGCCTATGGCGTCTACGTCGATCCCGGAGTCGGCTACCGCAACAACGCCACCAACGGCGTCGCCAAGGGCGACCAGCCGGAGGGGATGTACGCGGTCTTCGACGGCACGCACTACAACGGCGGCTGCTGCTTCGACTACGGCAACGCCGAGACCAACAGCCGCGACAACGGCAACGGCACGATGGAGGCCATCTACTTCGGCAACATCAAGGTCTGGGGCTACGGCACGGGCAACGGCCCCTGGGTCATGGCCGACCTGGAGAACGGCCTGTTCTCCGGCGTGAACCCCGGTTACAACGCCAACGACCCGAGCGTGAACTACCGATACCTGACCGCCATCATCAAGGGTGAGCCCAACCACTGGGCCATCCGGGCCGGCAACGCCCAGTCGGGCGGCCTGTCGACCTTCTACGACGGCAAGCGGCCCAACGCCTCGGGCTACAACCCGATGAAGAAGGAGGGGGCCATCATCCTCGGCATCGGCGGCGACAACAGCCACGGCTCCGCCGGCACCTTCTACGAAGGCGTGATGACCTCCGGCTACCCGACCGCGGCCACCGAGAACGAGGTGCAGGCGAACATCGTCGCCGCCGGATACAAGTAGACCGGCGATAACCACGACGGATCGGGCCGTCCCCGGGCAGAGCCCCGGGGACGGCCCGCCGCCGGATGCGCGGTCTACGTCACGACGCCGCCGCCGGCGCGAGGATCTCCGGCAGCCGGGCCGGCGGTGTCGACGGCTGCCATGGCGGTGGCAGCCGGAAAAAATCTTGGAACTCGGGAGCCGGCGGATGTCGAGAATCCTCCGACGGCTCCGTCCCTGGGTCGGATCACCACAACGACCCTGGAGGGACGGCTATGCGAGCGAACGAGATCACCGAGATTCTGGACCGGCCGATCAGCCGAGAGCTGTTGGCACGCGACGTGACCCGGCTGGCGTACGTGGCCAAAGACGGCACGCCCCGAAACGTCCCGATCGCGTTCACCTGGAACGGTTCGGAGATCGTCATGTGCACCACGAAGAATGCCCCGAAGCTCCCGGCTCTGCGCGAGAACCCGATGGTCGCCCTGACGATCGACACCGAGGTGCACCCGCCCAAGATCCTGCTGATCCGCGGTCGGGCCGAGCTGGACGTCGTCGAGGGCATCCCGGACGAGTACCTCCAGATCAACGGCTCGTACGAGATGACGCCCGAGCAGCGGGTCGAGTGGGAGGCCGAGGTCCGCTCGCTCTACGACGGCATGGTCCGGATCGTGGTGACCCCGACGTGGGCGAAGCTGATCGACTTCGAGACGACCCTGCCGAGCGCGGTCGAGGAGCTGGTCCGGCAGCGGGCCGAGCGTGAGCGCGCCTGAACACGGTCCAGACCACACCGAGGAGAACACGATGGCCAAATACCTGCTGCTCAAGCACTATCGGGGCGCTCCCGCACCGGTCAACGACGTGCCCATGGACCAGTGGACGCCGGAGGAAGTCGACGCGCACGTGCAGTTCATGCGCGACTTCGCGGCCCGCCTGGAGGAGACGGGTGAGTTCGTCGACGGCCAGGCGCTGTCACCCGACGGCACGTTCGTGCGGTACGACGGCGAGGGACGCCCACCGGTGACCGATGGCCCGTTCGCCGAGACCAAGGACCTCATCGCCGGCTGGATGATCATCGACGTGGAGTCCTGGGATCGCGCGGTCCAGCTGGCCGGGGAGCTGTCGGCCGCTCCCGGGGCCGGCGGCAAGCCGATCCACGAGTGGCTCGAGGTGCGCCCGTTCCTGACCGAGCTTCCCACCATCACGGACTGACGCGCGTGGACGAGTCCCTGCTGCGGACCCTCACCCCACGGTGATCGGCGTCCTCGTCCGGCGCGGAGCCGACTTCGCGTCGGCCGAGGACGCCGTGCAGGACGCCCTGGTCGAGGCCGTGCGCGTGTGGCCGGACGACCTGCCGGGCGCGGCGTCCGTGCCGAGGCGTCGCGCCGGCCGCCGTAACTCGATGGCCGCAACGAGGCCGGCTGTGGCACGGTGTGGGCGTGTCCGAGCAGATTTCGCCGCCTCGAAGCGTGGACGAGGCGATCGTCGCTGAGCACGCCGGCGACGAGCGTGCCGCCTCCCCCTCGACCTGGCAGGGCCTCAACCTGCTCGGCTTCGCCCTGATGACGGTCCGCGACGCCCTGGAGACCGGCTCGTGAGCGACCGCGCCTCCGCCGACCGGCCGGATCATGCGGGAGAGCCCGCTCACGGCACTGTGCCGCTGATCACCACTGTGCCGCTGATCGCCACTGTGCCGCTGATCGCCACTGTGCCGCTGATCCGCGGCGCCGGGTCCGGTGACGCCGAAGGCATCGCCGAGGTCTTCCTCGCCGCCCGGGCCGAGATGACCTACCTTCCTCACCTGCACTCCGACGAGGAGACCCGGGCGTGGATCGCCGGTGTCATGCTCCCCTCGTCGCAGGTGTGGGTCGCCGAGGTGCGCGGCGAGGTCGTGGGATTCGCCGCCCTGCACGGCGATCGGCTGGACCACCTGTATCTCGCGCCCGCGGCGCAGAACGGCGGTGTCGGGAGCGCGCTGCTCGGCCATGCCAAGAAGGCGCGCCCCCGCGGACTCGACCTGTACGTGTTCCAGCGGAACACGGGTGCCCGGCGTTTCTACGAGCGGCACGGCTTCGCCCTCGTCGCGGAGGGCGACGGCAGCGGCAACGAGGAGAACCTGCCCGACGCCCACTACCGCTGGCGGCCCTGACCGCCCGCTCACCTCCGGGCTAGAGGAACCGCCACAGGTGGTCGTTCGCTCCGTTGTCGTCGGCGAGCACGACCTGCGCGCCCTGGGCGGTGGAGCCGCCGCTGACACCGAGGACCCGGCCGCCGTTGGCGCACTGGATGCGGAAGTATCCGTTGGATCCGTACCGCAGCCGCCACCGGTGGTCGGCAGTGCCGTTGTCGGCCCACTGGAGCACCCGCGCGCCGGCGGCCGTGCTCGCGTTCTCCACGCCGAGCACCTTGCCGCTGTTGGAGTTACGCAGGCGCAGGTAGCCGCCGGAGTCCACGACGGCGGTCCACAGGTGGTCGGCGGTGCCGGTGTCGCCCCATTGGATCACCAGGCCGCCGTCCGAGGTGGACATGTTCTGCACGCCCAGCACCAGCCCGCTGGCCAGGTTCTGGATGCGCCGCGCCCCATTCGGCACGAATCGCCACTGGTTGTCCTGGCTGCCGTTGTCGGGGTCCTGGACGGCCTGGGCCCCGCTCGCGGTCGAGCCGTTCAGGATGGCGAGCAGCTTCCCGCTGTTGACGTTGCGGATCTTGTGGGAGCCGTCGCCGGCGTCGGTGATCGTCCAGCGGTGGTCGGCGGTGCCGTTGTCGGTCCACTGCAGGACGCGGGCGTTGTCGGCGGTGGACATGTTCTCCACCCCGAGCACCTTGCCGCTGTTGACGTTGCGGAGCCGTACGGCGGTGCCGTCCACGATCAACTCCCAGTCGTGGTCGGCGGTGCCGCTGTCGCTCCACTGCAGTGCGAGACCGCCGTCGGCCGTGGACATGTTCTGGACGCCGAGCACGAGGCCGCTGGCCGCGTTCACCAGCCGGTAGCTCGCGGTCCCGCCTCCGCCACCGCCGCCGGTGTTCCAGTAGACGGTGTAGTTGTACCCGTGGGCGTCGTAGAACGGGCCGAGGTCGACCGACGACCCATTGGCGGTGGCCGTGAACGCCAGCGCCGTGGTGCTGGTCCGGGTGATCGACCCGGTGTTCAGGGCGGGCAGCGCCGACAGGGCGGTGTTCCCGTAGTTCCCGGACAGGACCACCGGGCCGTACGTGACCGCCGCGACGTTCGGGTTGTCGTTGGCGGCCTTCATGACCACGCGCATGGGCAGTCGGACCGTGACGGTGTCGCCGGAGGTCCACGAGCGGGTGAGGGTCGCGTACGTGCCGGGGGTGGTGTCCACGTTCTGCTGCTCGCCGTTGACGCTGATCGTCGCCCCGGCGGCCCAGCCGGGGATGCGCACGCGCATCGACCACGACCCACCGGCGTTGCCGGTGACCTGCAGCGTGACCGTGTCGCTCGCCGGATAGGACGTCGTCTGGGTGACCGTGATCCCCCGCTGGGTCCAGTCCAGCACCGACGGCGTGAACAGATTCACGATCAGGGTGGTGCCGTTGTAGAAGTACACGGAGTCCATCAGCGCCGTGTTGACCTCCACCCCCGTACCCTGGCAGCACCAGAAGGAGTTGTAGTCGGTGCTGTAGGTGCCGCCGCCCCACGCTGGGCCCACGCCACGGCGGCCACCCGGTTTGAGCGGCGTGAAGTAGGTGACGTGCCCGTGGCCGTCGGCCGGGTTCTGCGCGCCGATGACGTGGTTGACCAGCGCCTGCTCGTAGAAGTCGAAGTACGCCGCCCGGTTCGGGTCGAGCAGCCACAGCTCGCGGGTCAGCTTGAGCATGTTGTAGCTGTTGCAGTGCTCACAGGTGTCGTTGGTGAGATACCCGGCGATCGCGTTGGGGGCCCGGAAGTGCTCGGCCTGGCTGTTGCCGCCGATCGCGTAGGTGTGCGCGCCGACGGTGATGTTCCAGGCGTTGGCGGCGATGTCCCGGTAGCGGGTGGTGCCGGTCGCCTTGTACTCGCGGGCCGCGCCGATCCACTTGGGCACCTGGGTGTTGGCGTGCAGACCGTTGAGCTGGTCCTGGTTCGAGGCCAGAGGGTTGAACACGGCCGCGTGGTCGAACCGCTGCGCCGCGGTCAGCCAGCGGGCGTCGCCGGTCTGCTGGTACAGGTCGGTCAGCACGGCGTTCATGCCGCCGAACTCGGTGCCCAGCATGGCCTGCATCTGGCTGCCGCTCAGCCTGCCGGTCCGCCAGTCCACCCAGCCGGCCAGCGCGAGCAGCACGTCGCGGGCCTGGGTGCTGCCGATGAGGCGCCACACGTCGAGCAGGCCGGCCATGGTCTTGTGGATGCAGTAGTACGGCACGTTGCCGTTGCTCAGCGTGCGGGCTTCAAGGGCGGTGAAGTCCGACTCGGGGAAGCCGGACAGGTAGCCGGCGTTGAACCCGGCGGCGCCGTTGTTGGCCTGGCACCTGGCCAGCTCGGCCACCATGCGGTTCGCCTTGTCCCGGCACGTCGTATCCCCGAGCACGGCGTACGCCTGCGCCCACGCGCTGAGGAAATGCCCCTGCACGTGGGTGCGGAACGGGAAGTCGGGCGCGTCCCACCCGCCGTTGGCGGCGGCACCGTTGGTGGACAGACGGTGGTTGGCCCGGAAGTTGTACAGCAACCGCTCGACGTCGACGAACCGCAGATACGACAGCGTCCGGTTCTGGTTGTCCAGCCAGCGGCCCCCCGTCAGCCGCACCTGCCCGAGCTCGAACGGGTAGGCCGACACCCCGATGTCGGCCCGGGCCGGAGCGACCGCCGCCGCGGCCCCCCGCGCGCCCACGACCTGGTTGACCGCGGAAGCGGCGACCGCGACGCCGGCGGCCTGGAGCAGCCGGCGTCGGCTGATGGATGAGGGCGACACGTGGCCTCCTTTGTTAGCGCTAACAATTTCCCCTGCTCGCCGTCCGGCGTCGGATGACGTCGAACGAGGATGCGGGACACCCGCAGAATCGACGGCGCGGCCCCGTCCCGGGAGAGTGCGGTGGGCGGCAAATCCGCGCCGCCCACCGCCGCTCCGACAGGAGACCACCCGGGCTCAGTGTGGAAACCGTCACGAAAAGTGTCAAGACTGAGCCGGAAACTTTCGCCTGATCGCTCATCGGCCACACTCTGCTGCCTGGGACGACGAGAAACGCCGTTGTGGCAACGTTCCGAGAATGCCGCCGGTGGCGGCCTCGGCTGAAATTTTCACCGTAGCCCGTTCCCCGGCGCGGCGACCGCCCCCCGTAAGCACAGGCGGCGCGGCGTCCCGCGAAGCACAGCCGCCGAGGCCTCTTGACGGGATCGGCGGGGTCGTATTTGCTCCGCCGCACACCACCGACCACCCGACGGGAGGCCCGCCTCCGCACGAAATGTTATCGATAACAGATCCTGACCCGCCTCCGACGGCGGCGGGCCGGCCACGGGTAAGGAGTCAGATGCAGAGGATCGTTCGATGGACGCTGGCGGCGGTGCTGGCCGCCGGGTCCCTGGTCGCGGCCGGAGGCATGACCTCGCCGGCCGCCGCGCTGGACAACGGGCTGGCCCGTACGCCCCAGATGGGATGGAACGACTGGAACAGTTTCGGCTGCAACGTCAACGAGAACCTCGTGCGGCAGACCGCGGACGTCATGGTCTCCAGCGGCATGGCGGCGGCGGGCTACACCTACGTCAACATCGACGACTGCTGGTCGACCAAGAGCCGCAACGCGGCGGGAGATCTGGTGCCCGACCCGGCCAAGTTCCCGAGTGGCATGAAGGCGCTGGCCGACTACGTCCACTCCAAGGGACTGAAGCTCGGCATCTACTCCTCGGCGGGCACCACGACCTGCGCGGGCTATCCGGCCAGCCTGGGTTACGAGCGACGGGATGCCGCCCTGTGGGCCTCCTGGGGGATCGACTACCTGAAGTACGACAACTGCGGCGACCACCAGGGCAAGAACGGGCAGCAGCGGTACGCCGCGATGCGCGACGCGCTCGCCGCGACCGGACGTCCGATCCTGTTCAGCCTGTGCAACTGGGGCCAGGAGAGCGTCTGGACCTGGGGGATGCAGACCGGCAACTCCTGGCGCACCACCGGCGACATCCAGGCGAACTGGAACTCGGTCATGGGCATCCTGGACCAGCAGGTCGGGCTCGAGGCGTACTCGGGGCCGGGCGGCTGGAACGACCCCGACATGCTGGAGGTGGGCAACGGCTCGCTGACGGCCACGGAGGCTCGAGCCCACTTCAGCCTCTGGGCGCTGCTGAACGCGCCGCTCATCGCGGGCAACGACATCCGGTCGATGAGTGCCGAGACCCGCACGATCCTCACCAACACCGAGGTCGTCGCCGTCGACCAGGACTGGGGCGGCAGGCAGGGCCACAAGATCAGCGACAACGGGAACCTGGAGGTGTGGCGCAAGCCGATGTCCAACGGCTCGGTCGCCGTCGTGCTGCTCAACCGGGGCAGCGGCACGGCGACGGTGTCCACCACCGCCTCCGCCCTCGGCCTCGGCGCCGCGGCCTCCTACTCCGTACGCGACCTGTGGGCGCACACGACCTCCTCCTCGTCCGGGACGATAAGCGCCTCGGTGCCCGCGCACGGAGCCGCCATGTACGTCGTGAGCGGAGGGAGCCTGGTCACGCCGTCGCCCACTCCCACTCCCACCGGAACGGGCGCGATCAAGGGTGTGGGGTCGGGCCGGTGCCTGGGCGTCGCCGGCGCCTCCCAGACCAACGGCGCCCAGGCGCAGATCTGGGACTGCAACGGCCAGGCCAACCAGCAGTGGACGCCGACCGCCTCGGGTGAGCTGCGGGTCTACGGCAACAAGTGCCTGGACGTGAACAACCGGGGCACCGCGGACGGCACCAATGTGATCATCTGGGACTGCAACGGCCAGAACAACCAGCAGTGGCGGCTCAACTCCGACGGGAGCATCACCGCCGTCGGCGCGAACAAGTGCCTGGACGTCTACAACGCGGGCACCGCGAACGGCACCAAGGTCATCATCTGGACCTGCAACGGCCAGGCCAACCAGCGCTGGACCCGGGTCTGACCACGGCTACCGGCGCCGGGGCTCGCCCCACCGCCCCGGCGCCGGGCGTCCCCGAACGCCCTCGCGTGTGGAGATCCCACGTATCTCACCGGGCATCGGCTCCCGCTCACCGCTCTGCTGGCCGCCGCGTTCACCGTCCTCGGCGGGGTGGCCGCCGTGTCCGCGCACCCCGGCGACGTCCTCACGGTTTCCGAGCTGTTCCGGCTCTGCCGGGACCTCGTCGACATCCACCAGGTGCGGAACTGGTGCCAGGCCCGCGGTGTCGCCCTGCGCGTCCTGTCCTGGCCCCTGTCGAACTTCCAGAACCTCTCCGCCAACGACCCCACCACCACACTGACCATCAACGTCATCACCTCGGTCGGCCAGTTCCAGCGCGACCTGCAGAACGAACTGACCGACGAGGGGATCGCCGCGGCCGAGGCCGAGGGCCGCTATCGCGGCCGGCCGCCCGCGCTCAACGGCGCCCGCCGCGACGAAGTGCGGACGGCGTTCCGCGACGAGGGCACCTCCATAGCGGCCCTCGCCCGCGCCCACGGGGTGAGCCGCGCCGTGGTGCGGACCGCGCTGGCCGACCTGCTGCCCGATCAGCCGAGCTGAGCACCCATCACCAGAACGACGCCGAACTCAGCCCGCTACCGCCAAAATCCGTTCCGATCCTCCTCACGGGCCAGGGAACGTCACCTCGACCACCCCCGACCCCTCAGACCGAACCTTGCACAACGGGTTCAGGAGCGCGCTGTGTACTCGCCCTGGTCGAGCTGAGCGCCGACGCGGTGTCTCCAGGCGTGTAGCGCCAGGGGCTACCCCTCCCCTACCCAGCTAGCACTCACTATCTAGGGTCTAGGTACGCCTCGAACAGGTCGATATGGGGGCATCCGCTGGGGCGAGCCGATCTCCGGCATGGCCCCTGAACAGGTTCGCCATGTAGGGCTGTCACAAACCGGGTGGCCGTCTTGTCCTCACTGCAGACACTCCCCGTTTGGAGGAATACATGAGCGCTGAGCACCCACACCTGCCCCCAGGCGTTGAGGTGATTGCGACCCTGCCGGAGGCGGCGGCCCAGATCCCGGCTGGCGTCGAGGCCAGGACCATCCGGGTCACCCTGCCGCCCGGTGACCCCGGTGCGCCGCCGCACCGGCACCCCGGGCCGCTTTTCGGCTACGTGACCCAGGGTGAGGTCCTCTTCGAGCTGGAGGGGCAGCTGCCCCGGGTGCTCAAGGCCGGTGACGCCCTGTTCGAGCCCGGGGGCGACGTGATCCACTACCAGGGCGCCAACAACCTTCCGGACGCGCAGTCGCAGCTGGTCGTGACCATGTTCGCGCCGCCGGGTACCCCGGTTCTGACCGTGGTCAGCGCGGAGGAGCTGGCGGAACGACGGCACCTACGGGTTACGCAGCCATGATGACCACCAGTATTCGGGATCTCTCTTTCCGTCCCGGCCGACCAGCAGTCGGCCGCAGCCTGGGAGGTTATCAGTAGTGCTCACGTCCTCCTCGCTTGCTCGGATTTCCCGGCGGTGCCCTGAGCATCGGCAGCTGCGAGGAGGACGGAGGCGAACCAAGGGACGGGCCGCGCCAGCCGGCCGCTGCAGGTGAGGATGTGATCGCTCCACCGAATTCTCAGTTGGTATCTCGCTTGTGCCACCCGAGGCTGGGTGCCTGTGGCAATGAGCTTCGCCGACTCTTAACGCAGCCCGCTCGCCACGCCGGGGGCGGGCGGCTCAGCAGTGAGCGCGGATAGCGGCGGTCAGCCAGGTGAAAGCGGGCGTGGCCGACGGCGCGGGCCTTCCCCAGCGGCGGCTGGCCTGCTCGCAGGCCTCGACCACCTCGGCCGGCACCCGGGCGCGCAGCGCCAGGGTGGAGTGCGCGGCCACGCGGTACTCACAACCGTTGGCCACGCTGGCCGTGATCAGCACCACCTGCTTGGCCGCCGTCGGCAGCAAGGACTCGCCGAACTGCTCGGCCAGCGTGTTGTAGCCGGCCAGCAGTTCCGGCGACTCGGCCATCACCCCGATCAGCGTGGTCACGATCCCCATCCGCTCCTTGCCAGATCCGCAACGGCACTTTGGTCACCGTCGCCGTCGAGGCGGGAGCGAACGGGAACATCACCGTCCGCAACCCCTGGCCCGGCCAGAACGTCACGGTCGTGACCGTCTGGTTCGCCACCGTGCTGGCGAACCAGACCGGCGCCACCTTCACGATCCCCGCCCAGGCCGGCACGTCGTACCTGATCCAGCGGGCCTCCGCACCGACCACCTCCCTGCCCTACTGGCCCGTCGGCGGCGGCCCCGCCACCACGGCCAAACACCTCGGCAACCGCAGCATCGGACTCTGACCACAGACGCCGGCCGGACGCACGAGACGTCCGGCCGGCGTACCGCCGGTGGTTGGTCAGGGGGTGGTGAGGTCGAACCGGCTGACGGTGACCGCGCCGCCCAGCGATTGGGTGGCGTAGTTGAAGATGGCGAACCGGTAGCCCATGAAGAACTGCCAGGCGTTGCCCATCGTGAAGGCCGGTCCGAAGGAGGTGAAGTTCACTC
>NZ_JADBGC010000057.1:0-10353 GCF_014892245.1 Microbispora sitophila
GGTCTTGTTGCCGAACGGGGTGTTCAGCGTGATCGTGGCCGGCACGTCGCCGTTGTTGACGGCGGTGACCGCCAGGTAGGCGGTGGTGCCGATGCAGCGGGGGGCGGCGGTGACGGTCAGCTTGACCGTGGGCGTGGCCGGCGTGGAGATCGTCAGCGTGAGCGTCTTGATCGCCTCGACGTTGCCCGCCTTGTCGGTCGAGCGGTAGGTCAGCTGGTGCTGGCCGTCGCCGGAGACGGTGACCGGGGCGGTGTAAGCCGTCCAGGCGCCGCCGTCCAGCGCGTACTCGGTCTTGGCCACGCCGCTGCCGCCGGTCTCGTCGACGGCCTTCAGCGTGACCGTGACCGGACCGGTGAACGAGCCGCCCTCCGGCTGCGCCGGGTCGGTCGTCGCCGTCGTCACCGGAGCGGTCTTGTCCTCACTTCCCGCCTTGATCAGCTTGAAGTAGTCGAACTTGACCGTCTTGGACGCGCCCTGGTTGGTGCCGATGGTGTAGACGCCGATCTTCGACGCGTTCGCCACGGCGCTGTTCTTCACCACCGCGACCGTGCCGTTGGTGGCCAGGTCGGTCCAGGTGGTGCCGTTGGAGGAGTAGGAGCCGGTGAAGCTGTCTCCCACCTTCTTCAGGCGCAGCCACCACGGACCGGCGGTGAGGTTGTTCACCTGCGGCTGCGGGTTCTGCACGGTGCCGCCGACCTCGCTGCGCAGCTCGATCGTCCGCGCCACCGTCGACCCTGCGGCGTTGGTGGTGAGGAAGTCGAACTTCACGTAGTTGTCGTCGTCGCCGTACACCATCAGGCCGCCCTGCTGGTACTGCTCGCTGAGGGCCGAGCCGTCGAGCTTGGTCTCCAGCGTCCAGTCACCGCTCGGCGCCGTCTGCAGGATGAAGTTCTTCGGGCCGCTGTTGGTCGTCCCGTAGATGTCACCCTTCGTGGTGTCGAGCTCCAGGTTGCCGTTGCTCACCCGCACAGCCGTCGCGTCGTAGCGCACGACCGAGTTCCAGCGGCAGTTGTCCAGCGTGGTGCCGTTGAAGTCGTCGTCCGGCGTCGGCGGGGTCGCCTTGTCGTCCGGCGTGATCTGGAACCAGTCGAAGGCCGCGTCCACCACCGGGTGGTTGGCCCCGGCCAGCGAGATCAGGCCGATCTTCGGGTTGGTGATCCCGGCGAGCGGCTTGGTCTCCGGCATCGCGGTGAAGTTGGTGCCGTCCGAGGAGTAGTGGGCGGTGATGTTGGTGCCGTCGCTGACGAACCGCACGTACACCGTGTCGGGGTAGGCGTCCCCGAGGTTGGCCGTGTTGCTCTGCGACACCTCGTTCGGGGCGCCCTTGTCCTCACGGATGAACTGGAAGATGCGGCTGGCGTGGTCGGAACCCGAGGTCGACCGCGCCTGGAGCACCATCTTGGCGTAGTTGTCGTCGTCGCCGTAGATGACCAGGCCCGCCTGCTGGTACGCGTCGCGCGCGTTCAGCGTGAGCTTGGCGGTGGCGGTCCAGGCACCCGACGGCGCCGGCTGCACGACGATGTTCGGCGTGTTGCCGCCCGTGCTGTAGATGTCGGTCGTCGAGGTCGGGATGATCAGCTTGCCGTCGGCGACCCTGAGGTCCTGGTTCTCCCGGATGACCGACCAGCGGTCGCGGTCGAGCTGGGTGCCCAGGAAGTCGTCGGACCGGCCGCTGAAGCACACCGTGGCCGGTGTGTCCACCTTGACCTGCACCGTGGCGGTGCCGGCCGCGCCCTTGGCGTCGGTCACCGTCAGCGTGGCGGTGTAGGTGCCCGGCGCGGTGTAGGTGTAGCTCGCGTTGGCCGTGGTCGGCTGCGGCGCGCCGTTCACCCCGAAGTCCCACTTGTAGGTGAGCGGGGTGTCACCGTCGGGGTCGCTGGCGGTTGAGGTGAAGTCCACCTTCAGCGGCGCGACGCCCGTGGTCGCGCTGGCCGCCACCGACACCGTCGGACGCTGGTTCTCCGTGGCGCCCTTGCCGATGAAGTCGACCCAGTTGAAGTTGAGCAGGAAGGCGTCGTTGGCCGCGCTCGCCGGCTTGCGCACGACGAAGTACAGCGGGCCGCTCGTGACCGGCGGGTTGGTCAGGTTCAGCGTGACGTCCTTGAACGTCTGCCAGCCGCCCGTGCCCGCCACGTCGACGGTGCCGACCAGCGTGCCGTTCTCCGGGTTGCCCTGCCGGACCTGGATGGTCCCGCCGGTGGTGTTCGACGCGACCCGGAACCGGATCGCGGTGACGTTGCTCAGGTTGACCGGGTCGAACGACCACCAGTCGCCGTCCTGGATGTTCCCGATGTTCTGGTTGCCGCCCGCGGTGTCGGTCGTGGTCTCGATCGAGACGCCCGCGGTGTCGGTGCCCGTGCCGCCGGCGACCCGGCCGGTCTGCGAGAAGTGCTCGGCCTGCTTGCGCTTGGGCTCCAGGATGACCTGGCCCCGCCCGGTCAGCGGCTTGGCACCGCCGGCGCCACCGTCGGTGTAGCTGGCCTCGATCGCGTAGAAGAGGTTGTCGTACTCGCCGTGGCCCGCCTGCTGGGTCTGCAGGGTGCCCTCACAGCCCTTGAGCTGGTCGAGCGGGTGGCCGTGGCTGTCGTGGCCGAGGATCGCCTGGATCTGGACCTTGTCGCAGTCGATCGTGCCGTCCTCGGGGTCGGTGACGGTGACCTTGAACTTCACCTGGTCGCCGAACTCGAAGAAGGCGCCGTTCGGCGGGACGTCCACGGTGACGGTGGGACGGGTGTTGCCCGCGTTGATCGCCACACTCGCCTTGCCGGACAGGCCGTCGGCGTTCGTCACGGTGAGAACCGCGTTGTACTCGCCGGCCGTGGTGTAGGTGAAGGTGGGGCTGGCGTCGGTGGAGTCGGTCTTGCCGTCACCGTCGAGGTCCCAGGCGTAGGTGATCGCCTTGCCGTCAGGGTCCCGCGAGCCCTCGCTGCTGAACTTGACGCTCAGCGGCACCGGGCCGTCGGTCTTGTCCGCGCTGGCGCGGGCCGCCGGGGGACGGACGCCCTTGACGTAGTCGACGCGGTAGATGCCCGAGTCGGCGTTGTCGCCGCCGAAGCCCGAACCCCACTCGATCAGGTACAGAGCGCCGTCGGGACCGAACTTCATGTCCATGGGCTTCTTGAAGCTCAGGGTGTTGAGAATCCGGTTCATCTCGACGAGCTTGGTGCCGTCCTCGTTGAGCTGGAACGACCACAGCGCGTTGTTGTTCCACTCACCGAAGACCGCCTTGCCGTCCCAGTACGCCGGCCACTTGGTCGTCGACTGGAGGTTGGCGTTGTAGCGGTAGACCGGGCCGCCCATCGGCGCGCCACCGGTCAGCTCGGGGAAGTTGTTGGGGTCCGAGGCGTAGTGGTACCAGACCGTCGCCGGGATCACCGGCGGCAGGTTGGTCAGACCGTCGTTGTTCGGCGAGTCGTTGACCGGAGCCGCGCAGTTGAACGCCGACCCCGACGTCTTGGTCGCGAAGTTGTAGTCGATGTAGGGGGTGTTGTTGCCGATGCAGTACGGCCAGCCGTAGTTGCCCGGCTTGGAGATCAGGTTCCACTCCACCGTGTTCTGCGGGCCGCGCGTTGCGCTGGCGGCGTTGGCGTCGGGGCCGTACTCACCCAGCATGATGTTGCCGGTCTTGGAGTCCAGGCCGATCCGGAACGGGTTGCGGAAGCCCATGCCGTAGATCTCGGGCTTGGTCTTGGCCGTGCCCGGGGCGAACAGGTTGCCCGCCGGGATGGTGTAGGTGCCGTCCGGCTCGGGGTGGATCCGCAGCAGCTTGCCGCTCAGGCTGTTGGTGTTGCCCGCGGAGCGCTGGGCGTCCCAGTTGGCCCGGCCCGACTGCTCGTCGATCGGCGCGTAGCCGTCGGAGGCGAAGGGGTTGGTGTTGTCGCCCGTGCCCAGCCACAGGTTGCCGGTCTTCGGGTCCATCACCAGGCCGCCGCCGTGGTGGCAGCACTCGGCCCGCTGCACCGGAACGTCGAGGATCTTCTTCTCGCTCGCCAGATCCACGGTGTCACCGGTGACCGTGAACCGGCTCAGCCGGTCCACGTTCGCCGAGCCCGACGGCGAGTAGTACAGGTAGATCCACTTGTTGGTGTCGAACCCGGGGTCCAGCGCCATGCCGAGCAGACCGCTCTCGTTGGCGGTGAACACGTTCAGGTGCGCCGCCGTCACGGTGCCACCCTCCGGCTTGACGACCTTGACGTCGCCCAGCCGGTCGATGTAGAAGACCCGGCCGTCCTTGGCCACGTCCAGCATCATCGGGTTGGAGGTGTTGTCGTCGAGGGTGGTCTTCTCGAAGCTGCTGCTCTGCGAGGCCGAGCAGTCGGCCTTCTCGGCGCCCGCGGCGGTCTTGATACCGCCGAGGAGCAGCTTGAGGAAGTTCGCCTCGCTGTAGTTCTCCTTCAGGTGGCCGAGGCCCGTGTACCACGAGCGGCCACCGTCGTAGTCCTGACACCAGGTGTTGGGGTGGTCGGCGCCCATCGTGGCGCCGGAGTAGGACTTCTCGTCCATCGACGTCAGGACGTGGACCGTGCCACGCGGATTCGTCTGGTAGTCGTACCACTCGTCGGTACGGGTCCAGGTCGTCGGCAGATCCTTGGTCGACGGGTGCGCCGGGTCCTCGACCTTGACCGTGGCCTGCTGGATCGCCGGGTGCTGCTTGAAGTAGGCCCCGACGAGCTTGCCGTACCAGGCCCAGTTGTAGCCGCTGTCGGCGGCGGCGTGGACGCCCACGAAGCCGCCGCCCTTCTGGATGTAGCGCTGGAAGGCGTCCTTCTGGTCCTGGGTGCCCAGCGGGTCACCGGTCGTGGACATGAAGACCACGGCCTGGTACTGCGCCAGGTTCTCGTCCGTGAACTTGGTGCTGTCCTCGGTCGTGTCGACCGCGAAGTTGTTCTCCTGGCCGAGCTTCTGCACGGCCGCGATGCCCTCGGGGATCGAGTCGTGCCGGAAACCGGTGGTCTTGGAGAAGACGAGCACCTTGAAGTCGGGTGCCGCCGCGGCCGTAGCGGCCTCGGCGCTCGCGGGCGCCGCGAGGAGCGTGATGACGGGCGCGACGAGGGCCAGGGCCATCGTCGCCGCGGTTCGACGTCTCGGACGTCGTCCCTTTTCTGGCAGGGCCGTGTTGAACGGCCTGGCCCACGTTCGATGACGTGGTGACATGGAAGACCCTTCCTGACTGGGGGGGAGGTCAGGCAAGGCGCGCGCCGCCGCGCTTGTTGCCGCTTACTTGCGTTGGATACCGGGGGTACTGGAGAGGTGCCGTCTCCAGGTCTGTGGGGCCGTCAGTAGGCTGACGGCCGGGGTAATGAATCCATGATCGTTGTCGGGTCGTCGATGATCTGGCTGACCACCATGCTCGCGGCGCCGCGGGAGGCGGCGCCGAAGCCGAGCGTCGAGGCGACGAATCGGCACTGGGCCGCGGGGGCGGCCATCACGAGCCGCTGCAGTTCATCCTGCGCGTGGGGCAGCAGCCACTCGGCCAGTGAGGCGAAGTAGCCCCCGATGACGATCACTCGCGGGTTGAACAGGTTGGCCACGATCGAGCCGCCGAGCCCGAGCCACTGGCCGACCTGCGCGACCGCCTGCATCATGCGCCGGTCGCCGGAGGCAAGGCCCCTGGCGATGTCGGCCACTCGTTCGCCGGGGTCGGGCACCGGCATGCCGGGCAGCCCGTACGCCTGCTCGGGCATGGCCGCGCGGACGAGCGCCGCCAGGCCGACCTTGGTCTCCCAGCAGCCGATGCGGCCGCAGCCGCACTGGTCGCCGTTCGGGTCGACCCGCAGGTGCCCGACCTCCCCGGAGAAGCCGTCCGCTCCGCGCAGGAGCTTGCCGCCGGAGATGATGCCGCCGCCGACGCCCACCTCACCGGTGAGGTAGACCAGGTCGGGCGTGCCCGCGGCGACGCCCGAGGTGAACTCGGCCAGCGCCGCGAGGTTGGCGTCGTTGTCCACCCGCACCGGCACGCGCAGCGGGCCGAGCATGGCGGACAACTGGTCTGCCAGCGGCAGGTCCTGCCAGTAGAGGTTCGGCGCGAGCGTCACGACGCCGCGTGCCACGTCCACGAGGCCGGGGACGGCCACCGCGATGCCCGCGGGGACGGCGCCGGCCCGCGCCATCGCCTCCACGGACTCCTTGGCCACGAGCCCCAGCCTGCGCACCGCGCTGTCCGGGCGGCTGCCCATCGCGTCGAAGACCACCCGGCGCTCGACCAGGACCCGGCCGCTGAGGTCGGTGCCGTGGACCGCGATGTAGTCCACGTTGATCTCCATGCCCAGGGCGCCGACGTGCGCGCCGTGCAGCGCCACCGCCCGTCTGGGGCGCCCGACGGCGCCCGCGTGCTCGACGCCGAGCTCCCGGACCAGCCGCCGATCCAGCAGCTCCGCCATGAGGTTGGAGACGGTGGCCCGGTGCAGCCCGGTCGCGTCCGCGATGTCGGCGCGCGACAGGGAGGTGTGGTCGCGCAGCTCACGCAGCACCAGCGAGAGGTTCGCCCGGCGCAGTGCGGCGGGGCCCGCCGGCGGAGAGCTTCCGGAGAGGCGGGTGAGGTGCTGCTCGTTCGTCACCCGCCTCACCTGATCCTTTGTTTGTCTACGAGATCAATTAATCAGGGTTGTAACACGGAGGTGTCCGTCTGTGCACCCCTTGGTCCCGTAACGAGTTGGCATCGCCCCCTTTCCGCCCAGTTCAGGACTGATTCGTTATGTGGTTATTGGAACGTTACGCAACTTGTGACCGGTTTCCCCTTGTGCCTCCCGGAAGTCCCCGTCTTTAATTCGGCCAGCCATGCGAACTAATTGAGGAGGGGCGTGGACCGCACCAGGGCCGACGGCCATAGGACCGACTCGCCGAGTCGCGGCGGGTCCGCGGGTGTTCCCGCGGACCAGGCCACTGTGCGCCGTTCCAACCTCGCTCTGGTTCTGCGGCACGTGAGTGCGTACGGCCCGTGCTCCCGGTCGGCCGTCGCGGTCGCGACCGGACTGAACAAGACGACCGTCACCAGCCTGGTGAGCGAGCTTCAGGCACGGGGGCTGGTCAAGGAGACCGGGCCGCAGCACGCCGGTTCCGTCGGCCGCCCGAGCGTCGCGCTCGTCCTGGACGGTTCACGGATCGGCGCCCTGGGCGTGGAGGTCAACGTCGACTACATCGCCGCCTTCGCCACGGATCTGGCCGGCAGGGTGCTCGCCGACCGGCGCATCGGCTTCGACGCCATGGGTTCCAGCCCGGAACGCTCACTGGACGAGCTGGCCCGGGTGGTCGAGAGGACCGTCGCCGACCTCGACCGGCTCGGGGTCGCGCTGGCCGGGATCACCGTGGCCGTCCCCGGCCTGATCGACACGAGCACCGGCACGGTGGTCGTCGCCCCGAACCTCGGCTGGCACGGGGTGGCGGTGGCCGAGCGGCTGTCCCAGGCCGACATCCGCGCAGGCATCCCCATCGCCGTGGACAACGACGCCAACCTCGCGGCGCTGGCCGAGTTCACCTCGGGCGTCGCCGCGGGCACGTCCGACCTGGTCTACCTCACCGGTGAGGTGGGCGTCGGCGGCGGCATCATCTCCGGCGGCCGGCTGCTGAGCGGAGCGGACGGCTTCGCCGGGGAGGTCGGCCACATCATGGCCGACCCGTCCGGTGAGCCGTGCCGCTGCGGCCGGGTCGGCTGCTGGGAGACCAAGGTCGGACTGGCCGCGCTGGTGCGCATGGCCACGCCCGACCGCGCGTACGGCACAGGCGGGCAGGTCGTCCGCGACCCGGAGGAGCGGCTGGCCGAGATCGAGCAGCGGTGGGCCGAAGGAGACCCCCGCGTCGACGCGGCCCTCGCGAAGGTGGGCCGGTGGCTCGGACGCGGAGCGGCCGTGCTGGTCAACCTCTTCAACCCGCGGGTGATCGTGCTGGGCGGCTACTTCGCCAGGCTCGCCGACCGGATCGTCCCCGCGGCCCGGGAGGAGATGGCCCGCCTGGGCATGACCGGCGCCGACCGCTGCCGGTTCGTCGCCTCCAACCTCGGCTTCGGCGCAGCGTCGCGTGGAGCGGCCGGCGTCGTCGTCGAACGGGCGCTGTCCGACCCCACAGCCATCACCATCCGACATCCCAACCATCGTGGCGCGTGAGGAGCCCCCGATGACCCGTCCGTTCCACTCGCGGTGGACCCGCCCGTCCGCCGCCCCGCTCCCACCTGTCCCCGCCTGATCTGACCACCCCCGTCCACCCAGACATCCCGTCCGCCTGACCGGCCTGTCCGAGCCGCCGGCACTCCCGCCCATCCCGCGTGCCGCGGCGATGGCGCATGCCGTCAGGCGGACGGGATCACCACCGTGCCCTTCCCCTTCACCCAGAACGTCCCGCCCGCCTGATCGGTCGCTCGAATCCGCAGCGGCACCGTTGACGCCGACCTCGGTGCCGTCGCGGTGGTGCCAACCGGCGCCGTCAGGCGGGCGGGGCCAGGCCGCATCCCCCGTCCCTCAGGAGGCCCCTGTGCCGCGGTCATCGTCCGACTCGGCGTCTCTTCTCCAAATGCGAGGAATCGTCAAACAGTTCCCCGGCGTGCGCGCTCTGAACGGCGTCGACCTCGACGTCCGCGCGGGGGAGGTGCACTGCCTGCTCGGCCAGAACGGCGCCGGCAAGTCCACACTGATCAAGACTCTGGCCGGCGCCCACCAGCCCGACGAGGGAACCATCGTGTTCGACGGCGCGGAGGTCCGCCTGGCCGGCCCGACGGCCGCGATCCGGCTCGGCATCTCCACCATCTACCAGGAGCTCGACCTGGTCGACGGCCTGAGCGTCGCCGAGAACGTGTTCCTCGGCCACGAGCCGGCCCGGCTCGGGTTCGTCAGCAGGGGAGAGGCCAACCGGATCACCCGCGAACTGCTGGCCGGGCTCGGGCACGGTGAGATCCGCCCGACCACCGAGGTGGGCCGGCTGTCGCCGGCCGCCAAGCAGGTGGTGAGCATGGCGCGGGCGCTCTCCTACGACACTCGGCTGATCGTCATGGACGAGCCGTCGGCGGCCCTGGCCCACGACGAGGTGACCAACCTGTTCCGGATCATCCGCGAACTGACCGCGCAGGGCGTGGCGGTGATCTACATCTCGCACCGGCTGGAGGAGATCCGGGAGATCGGCGACCGGGTGACGGTCCTGAAGGACGGCCGCACGGTCGCGGTCGGGCTGCCGGCCAAGGACACGCCCACCTCGCAGGTGGTCGCGCTGATGACCGGCCGTGAGGTGGAGCACGTCTTCCCGCCCCGGCCCCGCCCCGGCAGTCATGACGGCCGTCCCGAGATCCTGCGCGTGGAGAAGCTCACCGTGCCCGGCCGCGTGACCGACGTGTCGTTCACCGTACGGGCCGGGGAGATCGTCGGGCTGGCCGGGCTCGTGGGGTCGGGCCGCTCGGAGATCATCGAGGCGATCTACGGAGCTCGCCGCGCGGACGGCCGCGTGGTCCTGAACGGCGCCCCGGTGCGCGGCGGCAGCCCCAGCCGCGCCGTACGGGCCGGCATGGGGCTGGCCCCCGAGGAGCGCAAGGCCCAGGCACTGCTCCTCGACCAGAGCGTCATGCGCAACATCTCCCTGAGCAGCCTCGACCGGTACGCCAGGTTCGGCTGGATGAACCGCGGCCGCGAGGCGTCCGACGCCCGGCGCCAGGTCGTGGACCTCGACATCCGGCCGCCGCACCTGGACCGGCCCATCAAGAACCTCTCCGGCGGCAACCAGCAGAAGGCCGTGCTGGCGCGCTGGCTGATCAACGGCCGCAAGTTCCTGCTGCTCGACGAGCCGACCCGGGGGGTGGACGTCGGCGCCCGGGCGGAGCTGTACGCCGTCATCAGGAGGCTCGCCGATGAGGGGATCGGCGTGCTGCTGGTCTCCAGCGAGGTGCCCGAGGTGCTCGGCCTGGCCGACCGGGTGCTGGTCCTCCGTGAGGGGCGCGTGATCCACGAGAGCGATGCCCGGGACCTCGACGAACACCACGTCCTCGACATGATCATGGAAGGAAGGCCGGCGTGAGCGACTCTGTGACGCCCGCGGTGGAGGAACAGGCGACCCCCCGAGCAGGATCCGGCGGATTCGCCTCTAAAACGACGATGGCCGGCCGGCTGGGCAGGATCCCGCATCTCGGCCTGGTCGTCGCACTCGTCCTGCTGGCGATCGTGGGCCTGGTGACCCGGCCGGAGAACTTCGCCACGTCCTCCAATTTGGTGAGCATCCTGGCGTTGGCCTCGACCATCGGGGTGATCACGGTCGGCATGACCTTCGTGATCATCGGTGGTGGCATCGACCTGTCGGTCGGGGCGTTGATGGCGTTGGCGTCGGTGTGGGCGACCACGCTGGCCACCCAGTCCTACGGGCCGGTCGTGATGATCGTTTGCG
>NZ_JADBGC010000058.1:0-9013 GCF_014892245.1 Microbispora sitophila
ACGGGCGCGCGAGCTGGGACGCATCTGCGCCTCCCACGGCGTCCCGCTGCCCGCCGCGGCCCTGCGCTTCCCCCACCGCCACCCCGCCGTCACCACCGTCCTCATCGGCGCACGCAGCGCGGAGGAGATCACCGAGGACCTGGAGCTGGCGGCGGCGGACATGCCGGACGCGCTGTGGGAGGACCTGGATCATGCGGGTTGACCTGGCCTACGGCACCCGCGGCCTCGCGGTGGACCTGCCGGACGACCGGACCACGGTGATCACGCCGGTCGCCCGGCCCGCGGTGGCGGACGAGGCGGCCGAGCTGCGCCGAGCCCTGCGCGAGCCGGTCGCGGGCCCGCCGCTGCGTGAGCGGGTGCGGCCCGGGCAGACGGTGGCGATCTCCGCCTGTGACGGAACCCGGCCACAGCCCCGGCACCTGATGATCCCGGCGATCCTGGCCGAGCTGGACGGGCTCGTCGACACTGGCGACATCGTGATCCTGGTGGCCACCGGCACCCACCGCGGCAACACCGACACCGAACTGCGCGCGATGTTCGGCGACCAGGTCGTGGACGCCGTACGGATCGTCAACCACGACGCACGCGACGCGTCGTCCCTGAGGTGGATGGGCCGCCACGGCAAGGACGTACCGGTCTGGCTGAACCGGGAGTGGACCGACGCCGACGTGCGGATCACGACGGGGTTCGTCGAGCCGCACTTCTTCGCCGGGTTCTCCGGCGGCCCGAAGCTGGTCGCGCCCGGGCTCGCCGCCCTGGAGACCGTGCTCACACTGCACGACGCGGCCCGCATCGGCGACCCCCGGGCCACCTGGGGAGTCATCGAGGGCAACCCGGTGCACGACGACGTCCGCGCCATCGCCGCCGCGACCGGTGTCACCTTCGCCCTCGACGTCGTGCTCAACCGCGAACAGAAGATCGTCCGGGCGTTCGGCGGCGATTTGCTGCCGATGCACGCCGCCGCCGCTGCCGCCGCCCGCGCCGCCGCGATGCGCCCGGTTCGCGAGCTGTTCGACGTGGTGGTGACGACGAACGCGGGCTTCCCGCTCGACCAGAACCTCTACCAGTCCGTCAAGGGGATGAGCGCCGCCGCCCAGGTCGTCAGGCCCGGCGGGACCATCGTCTGCGCCGCCGAGTGCCGGGACGGCTTCCCCGACCACGGCTCCTACCGGGACGTACTCACCTCCGCGGCCTCCCCGGACGCGCTGTTCGAGGAGATCACCCACCGCACCGAGACGGTGCCCGACCAGTGGCAGGTCCAGATCCAGGCCCGCGTCCAGCGGCACGCCCGCGTGATCATGCACACCTCGCACCTGAGCGACACCGACCTCGCCGCCGCCCACCTGGAGCAGACCGGCGACATCGCCGCCACCGTGCGCGCACTGCCAGGGCGGGTCTGCGTCCTGCCGGAGGGCCCCATGACCATTCCCTACCTCGCGGGAGAGTGACGTGCTCCGCTGTCCCCCGACCCACCCGCCGCTGCTGTCCGCACTCGCGTACGTCGTACCCGCATGAACGAGGCACTCGACCTCGGTTACGCCCGCGTGGACCTCGGCCGCGAGGCGCGCCAGGGGCTGCCCGAGATCGTCTACGGCCCGGGCAAACAGGCGAGCGAGATCGCCGGGATCGTCACCGCTCTGCTCGGCCGGAACACCGGGCCGGTCCTGGTGACACGGATCGAACCCGGCACGGCCGCCGCGGTGCGCGCGCTCGTGTCCGGCGGCGCGTACGACCCGGACGCCCGGCTGCTGGTCTGGCGCGAGGCGCGGAAGATCGAGCACACGGTCGCCGTGGTCACGGCCGGCACCGCCGACGGTCCCGTCGCGGCGGAGGCGGCGGCCGTCGCCTCCGCGCTCGGCCTGCGGACCACCATGGTCAGGGACGTCGGGGTGGCCGGGCTGCACCGCGTGCTCGCCGCCACCGATGACCTGCGCGCGGCCGACAGTGTGATCGTCGTCGCCGGCATGGAGGGCGCCCTGGCCAGCGTCGTCGGCGGTCTCGTCGAGACGCCGGTGATCGCGGTGCCCACCTCCACCGGATACGGCGCCGCGCTGGAAGGCGTCACGGCGCTGCTGGCCATGCTGACCTCCTGCGCCGCCGGGCTGACCGTGGTGAACATCGACTCCGGCTTCGGCGCCGCCCTCGCGGCCTACCGCCTCACGCGGAGGGCGTCCCGGGCGGGGACGGCGCCGGCGGGCGAGGAGGGCCCGTCGGCGGTGGACACGACGGCAGGGAGATGACGATGATCCTCTACCTCAATCCGTTCACCGGACTCGCCGGCGACATGCTGCTCGGCGCGCTGCTCGACGCCGGCGCCTCGCTCGACGCCGTGCGGCAGGCGGTCGCCGCGACCGGGCTCACCGGCTGGCGGCTCGACGCCGAGCGGGTGCGCACCGGAGCGCTGACCGCCACCCGCGTGCGGATCGAGGTCGACGACGACGCCACCGAGCGCCCGGCCGCGAACCTGATCGCAATGGCGGCCCGGACCGGCCTGACCGTGGCGGAGGCGGCGCTGACCGCGATCGCCGAGGTGGAGGGCGCGCTGCACGGCGTGCCGGCCGCCGACGTCCACCTGCACGAGCTCGGCGGGCACGACACGCTGATCGACGTCGTCGGATGCGCGGCGGCGCTGCGCGACCTCCGGGTGACGCGCGTGCACTCAGCGCCGCTGCCGCTCGGCAGCGGCACGGTGCACACTCGCCACGGCGTGCTGCCTGTCCCTGCCCCCGCCACGCTCGCCCTGCTGACCGGAGCACGGGTGCGGGGCGGGGAGGCGGGAGAGGCGGTCACGCCGACCGGGGCGGCCCTGCTGCGCGCCGCGGGCACGACGTACGGCCCGGCTCCGGAGATGGCCCTGCGCGCCACGGGGTACGGCGCGGGCGGCCGCGTGCTGCCCGACCGGCCCAACGTGACCGTGGCCATGATCGGAGACCCCGTGGCCGAGGCTGGTAGGCAGATCGTCCTGTCGACGAACCTCGACGACGTGACCGGGGAGGTCCTCGGGCACGTCATCGACCGTGCCCTCGCGGCGGGCGCGGCGGACGCCTGGATCACACCCGCCGTCATGAAGAAGGGCCGGCCCGCGCACGTCCTGCACGTCCTCACGCCCCCCGAGCTGGCCGACGACCTGCAGAACCTGGTTCTCGCCGAGACGGGGAGCCTGGGTCTGCGGCGCGGCGTGGTGGAGAAGATCGCCCTCCCCCGGCACTTCGAGACCGTACGCCTGCACGGCCGGGACGTCAGGATGAAGCACGGGCCGTGGGGGGTCAAACCCGAATACGACGACCTGGCCGCGCTGGCCGAGGCCACCGGCAGACCGCTGAGAGAACTGGCACGAGAGGCTTTCGACGCGCTGTGACTTCCGCTCTGACTCCCCCCACGACTCCCCCTGCGACTCCGACCGTGACCCGCGTCGACGCCCACCACCACCTGTGGGACCTGTCCCGCCGCCCGCAGACATGGTTGAACCCCCCGGAGATGGCTCCCGTCCACCGCGACTTCACCCTCCGCGACTACGCCTCGGCCGCGGCCGGAACGGGCATAGGCCGCTCCGTGCTCGTGCAGGTGCTCGCCGACGCCGAGGAGACGCGCGAGTTCCTCGCGCTGGCGGCGCGGTCGGAGACCGTCGCCGCGGTGGTGGGATGGGCCGACCTGACCCGGCCCGATCTCGCCGACGAGCTCGCCGCCCTGGCCGCCTCGCCCGGTGGTGAGCTGTTACGCGGAATCCGCCACTTGGTGCAGGGTGAGTCCGACCCGCGCTGGCTGGCCCGCGACGACGTACGCCGGGGGCTGCGGCAGGTGGCGGCGGCCGGGCTCGCCTACGACCTGCTCGTCCTGCCGCACCAGCTGCCCACCGCGATCGAGACCGTACGCGCCGTGCCCGAACTGACCTTCGTCCTGGACCACCTGGCGAAACCGCCGATCGCCTCCGGAGAGCTCGAACCCTGGGCGGGCCTCATCCGCGAGCTCGCCGCGGAGCCCAACGTGACGGCCAAACTCTCCGGCCTGATCACAGAGGCGGCGTGGGACGATTGGGACGCCGCCGCGCTGCGCCCGTACGTCGACGTGGCGCTCGACGCGTTCGGGCCCCGCCGTCTCATGTTCGGCTCGGACTGGCCGGTCTGTCTCCTCGCAGGCTCCCTGCCCCTCTGGACCGAGACCGTCTCGGCGCTGCTCGCGGATGCCGGGCTGCCGGCCGCCGACCGCGAGGCCGTCTTCCGGAACACGGCGACGCGGGTCTACCACCTGGAGGGGTGACCACCCGGCGAGCCGGAGCCTTTGTCATCCCATGAAACATGGAGCCCGCCACCGATGAGGGGCGGACCGCCGACTCGGCGAGCCGGACCCTAATGGGAGTCGCGCGACACCCGGTGGCCGCTGGAGCCGGTGAGGAAGTCCAGGTCGGCGCCGGTGTCCGCCTGGCCGACCGTCTCGACGTACAGGCGCTCCCAGCCGCGGCGCGGGGCGGCGAAGGCTCGCACCATGGCCGGCGACGGCTCGCGGGCGGCAAGTTCCTCGGCGGGGACCTCGATGTCGAGCCTGCGGTTCTCGACGTCGAGGACGACGATGTCGCCGGTGCGGACGAGGCCGAGCGGCCCGCCGGCGGCCGCTTCCGGCGCGACGTGCAGCACGACCGTGCCGTAGGCGGTGCCGCTCATCCGCCCGTCGCAGATGCGGACCATGTCCCGTACGCCCTGGGCGAGCAGCTTCGCGGGCAGCGGCATGTTGGCGACCTCCGGCATGCCGGGGTAGCCCTTGGGTCCGCAGCCGCGCAGGATGAGCACCGAGTCGGGGGTGACGTCCAGGTCCGGGTCGTCCAGCCGGGCGTGCAGGTCCTCGACGGAGTCGAACACGACTGCGGGCCCGCGGTGGCGCAGCAGCTCCGGGGAGGCCGCCGCCGGTTTGATCACCGCGCCGTCGGGGGCGAGGTTGCCGCGGAGCACCGCGATCCCGGCCTCCTCCAGCAGGGGCGTCTGGCGGGGGCGGATGACCTCGGGGTCGTGGATGCGGGCCTGGTCGAGGTAGTCCACCAGTGGACGGCCCGTCACGGTGATCGCCTGAGGGTCGAGCAGGTCGCGCACCTCGCGCAGCACGGCGTGCAGGCCGCCCGCCCGATAAAGGTCGTCCATGAGGAACCGCCCGGCGGGCAGCAGGTCGACGAGCAGCGGCACGCCCGACCCCGTACGATCGAAGTCGTCCTGGGTGAGCTCCACCCCCAGCCGCCCCGCGATGGCGAGCAGGTGGACGACGGCGTTCGTGGACCCGCCGAGCGCGGCGAGCGCGACGATGGCGTTGAGGAAGGAGCCGCGGCTGAGCACCGTGCTGGGCCGGCGGTCCGCGGCGACCATCTCGACGGCGAGCGACCCGGTGGCGTGCGCGGCCTCCAGCAGCCGGCTGTCGGCCGCCGGGGTGCCCGCGACGCCCGGCAGCGTCATGCCGAGGACCTCGGCGAGCAGTCCCATGGTGGAGGCGGTGCCCATGGTGTTGCAGTGACCCTTGCTGCGGATCATCGACGACTCCGAGCGCATGAACTCCGCCTCGGTGAGCGTCCCGGCGCGGACCTCCTCGCTGAGCTTCCACACGTCGGTGCCGCAGCCGAGCGGGACGCCGCGGAAGTGCCCGGTGAGCATCGGCCCGCCCGGCACGACGACCGCGGGCAGGTCCACGGACGCGGCGGCCATCAGCAGGGCGGGGATCGTCTTGTCGCATCCGCCGAGCAGCACGACCCCGTCGATCGGGTTGGCCCGCAGCAGCTCCTCCGTGGCCATCGCGGCCATGTTGCGCCACAGCATGGCCGTGGGGCGCACCTGCGTCTCCCCCAGCGACACCACCGGCAGGTTCAGCGGGACGCCGCCCGCCTCCCAGACGCCGCGCTTGACGTGCTCGGCGACCTCGTCCAGGTGCATGTTGCACGGGGTCAGGTCCGACGCGGTGTTCGCGATCGCGATGTGCGGACGGCCGTCGAAGGCGTGGGAGGGCAGCCCGCGTCTCATCCACGCCCGGTGGATGTACGCGTTGCGGCCGGTCCCGGCATACCACTCGGCGCTGCGGCTCGTCCCCATTCGGCACCCAATCTGCGGGAAGGCAGAGACGGTGCGAGGCTAACCCACCATTCACCTCGCCCGGAAGATCCGGATGAGGACCTTTTCTCCCGCCCGAAATCGGCTCTAGTATCCGGAACATGACCGCGCTTCCGCTCGCTCCGCCGCGGGCGGTTCCCGGCGGCCCGCCGTCCATCGGTGTGATCGCCGCCGGACAGGAGGTCCCATGACCAGGAAGTTCACCGCCGCCCAGGCCTCCGGCGAGGTGTACGTCCTCGGCGAGGGCCCCGTGTGGGATCCCGCCAGGCAGCGCCTGCTGTGGGTGGACATCGACGCGGGGGCGGTGCACGAGGGACGGCTCGACCCCGCGACCGGCGCCGTCACCGCCACCGCGGCGCACACCTTCGATGGCCCCGTCTGTGCGGTCGCCGTCTCCGCCGACGGGGAGCTCGTCGTCGCCGAGCGCGAGGTCCTCACCCGGGTCGACACCGCCGGCCGCCGCACCGAGCTCGCCCGGGTGCTGCCTCGCGGCGTACGGAGCAGGCTCAACGACGGGGCCGTGGACCCGGCCGGGCGTTTCCTGATCGGCAGCATGGCGCTGGACGACCGGGAGGGCCAGGAGGTGCTGGCCCGCCTCGACGGCACGACCTGCGTCCGCCTCGACGACGACCTGACCCTGTCGAACGGCCTGGCCTGGAGCCCCGCGGGCGACCGCTTCTACAGCATCGACAGCACGCCGCACGTGGTCTGGGAGCGCGACTACGACCCGGCCACCGGGCGGACCGGGCCGCGGCGGGAGCTGTTCAGGCTCGCCGACGGCATGCCCGACGGGATGTGCGCCGACGCCGAGGGCAATCTGTGGATCGCGATCTTCGGTGGCGGTCGGGTGGAGTGCCGCGATCCCGGCGGGCGCCTGCTCGCCACGGTCGAGGTCGGCGCGCCCAACGTCACCTGTCCCGCCTTCGCCGGTCCGGATCTCGACGTCCTCGTCATCACCACGTCCACCGAGGGCGTCGATCTGGCCGAACATCCCGGGTCGGGGCACCTGTTCACCGCCCGAGTGGGCGTACGCGGCCTGGCGACGCCCTACTGGGTGCCGCCACGATCATGAACCCCGATCCCCGTCGAGGAGACACGACCTTGCCCCTCACCCGCATCGGCGCCGTCGCGCCCGTCCCCTTCTCCCGGTAGTGCGGGCACTGGTCATCACCGGCCCCGGCAGGGCCGAGGTCAGGGACGTCGAGCCCCCGGTCGCCGCGCCCGGGCAGGTGGTCGTCGACGTCGAGCGGGTCGGCCTCTGCGGCACCGACGTGGAGTTGTTCACCGGCGGGATGAGCTATCTGCACAGCGGTCACGCGCGATATCCGCTGCGCCCCGGTCACGAGTGGTGCGGCGTCGTCACGGCGCTCGGCGAGGGCGTCGCCCCCGGCTGGCTGGGCCGCCGGGTCACCGCCGACACCATGCTGGGCTGCGGCCACTGCCCCCTTTGCCGGGACGGCCTGCACCACGTGTGCCCCGACCGGGCCGAGATCGGCATCCGCAAGGGCTTCCCCGGGGCGCTGGCGGAACGGCTCGCCGTACCGGCGACGGCACTGCACGCGCTGCCCGAGACGATCGACGCGACGCTGGGCGCGCTGATCGAGCCAGGCGGCAACGCCCTGCGCGCGGTGCGCTGCGCCGCCCTGGAGCCCGGCGATCGGCTGCTGGTGCTGGGCACGGGCACGATCGGCCTGCTCGTGGCGCTGCTCGCGCGGACGCGAGGCGCGCAGGTGCATCTGATGGGCCGCGACGAGCCCACGCTCCGGCTGGCCCGCGACCTCGGCTTCGCGGGCGTGTGGACCCGGTCGTCACTTCCGTCCCTCACGTGGGACGCCGTGGTCGACGCGTCCACCGCGGCGGACCTCCCGGCGCTCGCGCTCGACCTGGTCAGGCCCGCGGGCCGGGTAGTCTATGTCGGTCTCGCGGGGTCCCCCAGCCGCATCGACACTCGCGACCTCGTGTTCAGGGACGTCACCGCCGTCGGCGTGCTCAGCGGTTCGGCCGGTCTGGCCGGGACCATCGAGGCGTACGCGGACGGGTCGGTCGACGCCCGTCCGCTCGTGGCCGCCACCGTCGGCCTGGACGACGCCGCCGGCGTGCTGGCGGGGCGCCGCCCGGCCGGCGCGGGCCCGGGCCCGAAGATCCACATCGACCCCCGGCGATAGAGGCGCACCGGCGCCTCCGGACGGAAGCGTTGAGATCATGAGCCTTACTGATGCCGAAGCCCAGGCCGGACCGCGACGGCCGGCGCCGCCGGATCCCGCCGTGCTCGCGGCGGTGGAGGCCGCCGTGCCGGGGATCAGCCGGGCGCGGGTGAGTGACCGGCTGGGTAGGGCGCACGACGCCTCGCATTATCTGCTGACTCCGCAGGCGGTGCTGGTGCCGGAGAGCGCCGGGCAGGTGGCGGCGCTGATGCGGGCCGGCCTGCCGCTGACCTTCCGCTCCGGCGGCACCAGCCTGAGCGGGCAGGGCGTGAGCGAGCACCTGCTCGTCGACACCCGCAGGCACTTCAGGGGCATCGAGGTGCTCGACGGCGGCTCCCGCGTCCGGGTGCAGCCGGGGGCGGTGCTGCGGCAGGTCAACGCCCGGCTCGCCGCCTACGGCCGCAGGCTGGGCCCCGACCCTGCCAGTGAGTCGGCGTGCACGATCGGCGGGGTGGTGGCCGACAACTCCAGCGGCATGACCTGCGGCACCCACGCCAACACCTACCGGACGCTGGAGTCGATGGTCGTGGTGCTGCCCAGCGGCACCGTGATCGACACCGGCGCGCCCGACGCCGACGCGCGGCTGCGCGCCCTGGAACCCGCCCTGGCCCAGGGCCTGGAACGGCTGCGCGACCGGATCCGCGGCAATCCCGAGTCGGTGCGCCGGATCGAGGCGCAGTTCGCCATCAAGAACACCATGGGCTACGGCCTCAACAGCTTCCTCGACCA
>NZ_JADBGC010000059.1:0-8909 GCF_014892245.1 Microbispora sitophila
CCTACTGGCTCTGGCCCGACGCTTGGTCGATGTGCTGTGGGCTCTGCTGCGCGACAACCGGGTCTTCTCCCCTGTTCCGCCGTCCCAGCTCACAGCGCTCGCCGCTTGACATGGTCATTGAGATTCCCTCGGTGGAAATGAGAAAGGCACCGGCCGTGGCCGGTGCCATCGATGTCGTGCGTGATGTTGGTAAGAAGACTTACCGGATCTGCCGCATCCTCCAGCGAGAGTGCCGGAGTTCGCGCGAGCTCATGTGGAGCGTTGCTGTACGGCGTAGGCCACGCGTTCGGTCAGTTCACGGTCGGCTACGCGATTTTCGATCGTGCTCGTGCTGTCGCCGTGGACGGTGAACGAGCCGGACGCGGCCTCCAGTCGCCACCGGACGACGGTCTCTCGCTCTTTCTCGGTGAGCGAGGCCTCCGGCAGTAGTTCCACCAGGGTTTCGACGATCTCGGCCCGTGTGCCGTTCTCGGTCGCCCTCTTCGCCAACCGCTCGAAGCAGGTGATCAGGTCCCGTCGATAGTCGGGCAGTAGGCGGCGCTCGATCCTCTTCGCGACGAACTTCGCCCCTCGCGCCGCTGTCACCGTGATCTCATGCCGTCGCAGGTCAGGGTATGTGCCCCTGCTGCCGTCGGGGTAGACACCGAGCACCCTGATCCGTCCCCGCTGGTTCCATATCGGATGCACGACGAGCCGGGCACCGGCGGGTCCCATGAGGTAGGCCGGATGGCCGGGCCGCACCAGGGACCTGAAGCCCTCCAGATGCTCGGCGACCTCGATCACCAATTCCTCGACTTCCCATTCGTTCACCCACTGACTCCTTTCGAATAATTGGTTGACGAGTTGAAAGCGGGCCGATCTGGCACCGCAGGACGCATTTGAGATTGCCGACCGATCTTTATCACTTCGATCGAAGCTCACATCTAAATACGGGCGACGGTACGGCCCGAACGTCCGCCCACCGAGACCGTCACCCGCGCTGGTCTGCAGCGACGGTACGGATGTAATGGATTCGGCGGGCGCTCTGAAGCGGGACAGCGCCCGCCGGTCCGAAGTTGGCTTTATGACTGCTCTTCGTTACGCATACGTTCTTGCTCAGCGCGGAATCGGTAGATGTCCCGGCCGGGCTTGGCGCACTCCTGGCAGCGACAGCCGTACCTGTGGATGTCACTGATGTGAAAAACCTGAAGGCGGGCCTGCCATGGTGTGGGATAGAGCGACTCGTCCAGTTCCACGTGAACGCGTCCGCGCTGCTCGTTGACCTTGGTCACCCTGCCCGGGTAGTAGAAGGGCGATTGGTAGGACTCTGTCCACCACGGCCGCACCGGGATGTGGAAGGAGGGCCGGACCAGGACGCGGTCACCTGGCTCCATCGCCATCTGCCCCCTTCCACAGCTCCAGGGCACCCGCCGCATCGTCGAGCTGTGGGCGGTCGGCACCACGCAGGTCCGCCAGTGTCCAGGCCACACGCAGCAGCCGGGGCATTCCGTCGGCCGTCACCAGCCCGGCGGTCACCGCTGACCAGAGCAATTCGGCGGCCTCCGGCGCAACGGAAAAGCGAGTTGTCAGGTCCGGTGCGGGTATCTCGGCGTTGGTCCGCCACGGTGTCTCGGCTAGCCGGTGAGCCGCCCGTACCCTCGCTGCGAGCACCCGCGCGGCCACCGTGGCACTCGGTTCTCCTGTCCCGGCGGCGCGGTCCTCCTGCTCGACAGGTGCGCGTACGGCGACGCGGGACAGGAGCAAGGCCAGGCGCGCCCGGTAGCGACGCCTGACCTCCGGTGTGCAGGCACACTCCCGCTGTTCGAGGCATGGGCAGGGGCGGGCGTCGACAACCAGGGTGAACCGCGCCGGGTAGTGGACACTCCGGCCCAGGCCTGCGAGGTGGACCTGTCCGCTGTCCATTGGCCGGCACAGGCCGTCGAGGACCGTGCGGGCGAACTCCGGCGCATCGGCCAGATGCAGCACGCCGTGATGGGCGAGCGAGACCGCACCGGGGCGGTTGCCTGCCACGCTGCCGAAGATCGCCGCAGCGGTCGCCGTGTGATGCGGCGCGGACAGCGGGGGCGTGACCACCGGCGCCCTGTCGGACTGTCCGGCCAGCGAGCGGATCTCGGCTACCTCCCGGGCGGCGTCATGGTCCAGCGGTGGCAGGATGCCCGGTAGGCGTTCGGCGAGCATCGTGGCCGGGCCGTCGCCGGACAGGAGCAGGTGGTGCCCGCCCGCCGCGCAGACCTCCAATGTGTGGCGGGCCGCCTGGTTGCCGGGCACGTCGGCCAGGTCGACAGCGAATGACGATGACAGCGCAGACTCCGGCTCCTGGTCGTGATGATCGCGGATGGCCCCGTGGCGGAGCTGGTCGATCACGTCGGCCAGCCGGGTGACGGGCATCACCACGGCGCCGGGCACCTGCGCAGCCTCCCGTGCGCATTCGGCGGGGACGACGACTCTGCTGAGTCCGGCCCGGACAGCGGCAGCCACCATCGGCAGGACGCCTCTGATGGGGCGTATTTGGCCGTCCAGGGCCAGTTCGCCGAGGAACACCCGCCCGGCGATCCGTTCGGGCGGGATGACACCGGCGGCGGCCAGCAGCGCCACGGCCAGCGCGAGATCGGCCGCCGCGTCGTAGACCGGCGGGATCATCGGTGTCACGCTCGCCGTGATTCTCGCGTCCGGCCAGGCTGTTCCACTGTTGAGGATCGCGGCCCGGATCCTGGCGCGGGCAGGCCAGACCGACAACTCGGGCAGGCCGACCAGATGCAACTCCGAGTCCCCTGGTGCCGCATCGGCCTCGATGTCAACGATGTGGGCGGTGAGGCCGGTCAGGGCGAGCGACCGGGTTGAGGCGTAGCCCATGCCTCACCACCCCACCGGCAGCACCGGGCGGGTCCCGTCCGGGCGCTGGGCGGCCTTATCGGCGATCTCGTCGGCCATCCCAGCGAAGTCCATGCCGCAGACGGCCTCCGGTGGTAGACCGCAGTCCAGGGCGGTGCGGATCAGGTGCGCCAGGCTGTAACGGGGATCGACCGACAGCGCCCGTTCCACGGCGACCCGCGCCAAGGGCCCGTCTCCGGTGCGCAGTGCGAGGAACGCCAGCAGGGCGGCGGGAGGGGCGGCGAAGTCCGGTTCCACCCTGCGGGTGAGTTGGGTCCACAGCCTGATGTGCGCGTCGTCGTCGTATCGGCCGATCAAGGTCATGGCCGCATCGCGGACGAAGATCGCACTGAGCCGCACGCCGAGCCAGGCGACCTCCTCGGCGGACAACTCCTGCCCGGCCTGCGTGCGGTCCAGCGCGGCGGCAATGTGGTTGAGGCCCTCGTGATACCAGTCGTAATCGCCCCCAGCAGCGAGCAGGCTCCGCGCCTGAGCACAGGCTTCCCGAGTGGCGGCCTGCACCTGTTCCCGGCCCTGCCCACCGGCCGGGGTGAGCATGGCCGAGAGTGCCGCGCGGTCAGGCTGGGCGACGTATCCGGCGAACACCGCCGCCGCGGCGGCCGGGTTGGTCCCCGGGTCGTACGGGACGCCGTCGGGTGAGCAGCAGTCGGGATCGGGGCACATGTACGACCAGTAGCGACCCCCCTCGACCCGTAGCGCGTCGATCGTGTCGATCCCTGCATCCGACAGTGAGCCGCGAATGGCGTCCATCACGGGTGTGACGTGCCACCCGGGCCCGTACCCGATGAGGATCGCCCGCTCGGTGCCGTTGCGGGTGAGCAACTCGGCGAAGCGCCGGGCCAGGTCGGGAGTGTCCTCGGAGTTGTCCGGCAGGTCGAAACGCATGCTGAACCGCAGCCCCCGCGTCGTGCTGTCAGGGTCGGCGGCGGGTTCGAACGCCATCGCGACGATGCTTCGATCCGGATGAAACCCCAGCATGTAGGGCACGATCGCGATGAAGTCCGCAGGACGGCTCAGCCGAACGGTGTGATCCAGACCAGAGGTCATGAGTGTCCTCCTGAAATGAAGAAGCCCCCGGCGCGGTCAGCCGAGGGCAGTGGAATGAAGAAGGGCGGAGTGAGCAGCGTTCGATGCGGACGCCGCCGCGCGGTCCAAGGAAGATCCGCCGATCGGGGTAGTCGAGCCCATCGGCGGAGCCGTACAGCGTGATCTCGCAGTCATCGCCCACGCACGGGGTGAGCACGTCGGTAGGCGCGCGGTGTGTGAACGCGAAGTGCGAGCACTGCCAGTAGCCGTACCGGTGCCGATCGACCAGCGTGCGCTGGGCATCGGCCAGAGAAGAGAACTCCTCCAGGTCATCCGGCTGCGGCGCGCTGTACCCGCTGCCGCCGTGCCAGAGCCCGTACCAACGCGCCACGCTCATCCCTCGCAGCGGGATGGGCAGCCGGGCGAGGCGTGGTCACCGCCGCAGTAGCCGCACCACTCGTCCATCGCGTAGATCGACAGCTCTTCGGCGTACCGGTCGCGCCACTCCCAGCTGAGCCCTGGTGTAGGAGTCGAAATAGTCGGCGTCGGTGTCGCCCGGCCGAAGCGTGAGGTAGTGCAGGACCGTCCGGGCCGCGCTGATCAGCTCATCAGGCGTCAGAACCGCGCCGACGCCCGAGCAGATGTCGGACCCGCTGAAGATGGTCCGGCGGCGCCGAGACAGCCGATATCGCCAGCGGATCCGGCCCTCATCGGTCCGCCCGGCAGCCTCCACCCCCAACAGGTGATCGGCGTCGATCTGCCATGCGGGCACCAGCCGAGAGCTGATGATCCATCCAGGCGGTAGGGTCAGGCCATGCGTCATCGCCATGGCGACTCCAAAAGGTTCAGAAACGTGGAATGGCGGCCGTCAGCATGGGCGACGGCGGCTCAGGTGATGCGGTCGCACGGTCGAACTGACCGCGTGGATCTCGCAGTCCCAGTAATCCAGGGCATCAACGAAGCAGCGTGAGCAGCGGATCAACCGCACGCATGCCCCGGAAGTCCGGTTGGTGTGCGTGGCGTCGATCCAGAGATGGGTCTTGGCCAGACAGCCGAGACAGGTGATGACCTCGGCAGCCTTGGGCATCGGCGTGAGCGCCACCGTCACCACGTACTCACGCGCGCAGCCGGGATCAGCGGCGGGCACCAAAGTCGCGGTGCCCGGGCGAACCTCACCCAACGCGGCCACGCGCATCACGCGGCCCCCGCCGCAGACCGTCAGGTCTCCCACGGACCAGCCGGCCCGGACGGCAGAATTCACCTCCATACGGTTGCCTCCCTTTTCGCGGCGCCTGTCCGGCGGCCTTTCGTACGGTCCGGCGGATGCGGGAATCAGGATGCGCTTTCACGTATGGCGGATTCCGGCGTGTCCGGCGCTCTCGCGGCGCGAATTGCGCTCACTTAAATACGGTGGCCGGAACGGCCCGACCGTCCCCACGCGGCAACATTTTCACAGCATTGCCGCGCACGCCGCACCGACGACCGACCGTTCCGGCCCCCCTTGCCGTCCTGTGACACGGCTACGTGAACCACAGAACAACAGGTGAGAACGAACATCGCACCGAACGCGTCAGACGCGCACCGGCGGATTTCGCTCTCACTTAAATACGGGGCGCGCATCGGTCCGAGCGTCCACTCCTCTCAAGATTCTTTGTCGTCTCAGGTGGGGTGATGACGCGTTCTCCTGGCAATAAGAAAGGGCCCCAGAACGCTCTCTGGGGCCCTCTCGCGAACTTTCCTTAGTCCTCCGTACTGCATATGCCGCCGTGAACCATCGTGCTCCTGACGTCGTCTAGACGCTCCGACAGTTCCCGCCACTCCGCGCGTGCGGCATCACGCACCCGGATCACGTTTCGGCGAGAGCCGTACGCGCCCCCGTAGCGTGCCTGAGCAACGCTGCTGAAGACGCCCGCCCGGCCGAGATCCTGTGCGTTGGACGCGATATCGATCATGCGCCCGATGGTCGGGAAGTCCCGACCATCGCCGAACGCCTGGCGGAACATCTCCGCGCTGTGCTGAGAGACGCAGAACGCGACGGCGGCCCCCGTGACCGTCTCCGTACGCGGGACACCGCGCATGAGCTGAGCCCCCGGCGTGGCGTCAATCTCACCGGCCGGAACGTCGATCCGGTAACCATTGCGCGCGGCGGCATCGCGAACCGCCCACCGCTGCAGGGTCGTCCGCGTGATCGTCAACTCTCCGCCGTCCCTGCGGACATAGAGCCACGCCTGAGCGTCCCGGGTAGGGCCACTGTCAGGGGTAGGGGCGCACGACGCGAGGACATCGCGCAGACGCTGAGCGAACAGAAATACCGCGTCCTGCGTGACATCGTCCGACACGTCGTCCGTCCCGTACGGCGCGTGCCCCTGCTTAACAACGGTCGCGCTTCCATCCATGCGCTTACGGGAACGGGTGGCGTCGACCGTACGGCAGTAACCGCGTGCGAGCCGCTGAATCTCCGCCCAATCGTCCGGCGTCACGCGCGCCATGTCTTCCGGCATGAGCTTCTCCCCCGGAACGTTGGAAGGGACGCACTTACCGGGAACTCCGTTCGACATGTTTCCTCCGATCTCCGCGACGCACCATTCGCGCCGCCCTTCTCTTTTGGCAATTCAATTGAAACACGAGACGGAGACCGGCGCAATTAAATCCCGCGCGCCTTTACCATGTTTTCCCTGACCAAGGGGAGGGAGTGGGTCATTGAGAAAGCACCCAAAGGCGCGAGCGAGCGACAAGGAGAATGCCAAAAGGAGACTATCATTCACGCCGAAGCGACAAGCCAGATATAAAGTTAATCAGAGAAATAGTGCCGAGCAAATGCGGAAGCCTGCCGCCGGGCCGAATTAATCAGCACGCCGCCCCTCCCAGCCCTTCGATCATAGGGATCACCCTTACAGTCGGGCCGACAAGATGCCGCGCCACAACCCGCTGACCAGGCGAAACGCCCTAATGATCATGACCAGTCATAGGTAGCGAACCATTGGTCGAGCATTGGCCAATCGATTGGCCGCCCTCTGTGTACGCCTCTGGTTATTGCATGGTTGAAATTACTCGGAAGGTGAACGCACACTCCTCGGCTTCCGAGACCCCGCACCTTCTCAGAGCTGACGACGACCCGATTTTATCGATGCGGCACGCCACCCTGCCCGCGCACCCAGTCGGTGATGAACTGGGCGAACCGCTCGACCTCGTTGCGCTTGCGGCCGCCGCCGACCGGCGTCTGGCCTCGGCCGTCGTACGGCTGCGCGAGCCGAGCGAGACCAACGGATTCGTCAACGGCCATCCGATGGCCTACCACCGCTGGCTGCCGTCCGTCGAGCCGGGCAAGGGCCTGGCCCTGGACGAGCTCATCGCCACCTCCGGCGCCTCCTTCGAGGGCGGCCAGGCGTGGGCCGGCAAGGCCGAGATCGACCTGTTCGACGTCCCCACGGAGGAGCTCGCCGACCCTACGGCCGAGGAGGTCATCGGCGGCTACTACCGCCAGGTCGGCGTGAACTGGAACGGCGGCACGCTGCTGGAGACCGGCACCTCCGGCGCCGAATAAGCCCGGCGGTCACACGTGCGGCAGGCACGCGGTCTCGCCGACGGCCGAGACGTTCTGGCCGACCATGTCCAGGCGGGCGCCGGCGCGGACGCACCCCATCCCAGTGAGCAGCAGGTTGCCGTAGGAGGCGTCCACGTGGCCCATCTTCCAGAGGTTCGCGGTGTTGTCGGCCGGGCGCGTGCCCTGGACGGTGAGCACGCCCACGGTCGTGTCAGTGGGATCGGGATTGAGCCCCGGCGTGGGGTCGAACAGGGGCCAGGCTCCGGCGCACCGCGGTGAGTACAGCAGGCGGATCGTGCCCACGTTGGTTCCCGCGGGAAGGCTCCTACCGCGCAACCGCGCCGCCTGCCGGAGCAATACCGGGGCGGAGTCCAAAGTGATCTTGTCGGCCCAGCAGCCGGCGGCCTTCGGGTCGGTGCCGTCCATGACGCGCACCACCGTCGCCGCGGGCGAGGGCGAGCCCTGCGCTCCGGTCCCGCGGGCCGTCTGGGCATAGAAGGTCAGCGCGGCCGTGGCCACGGCCACGGCCGCCACCACCCCGATCCCCCACCGGCGACGGGGCCGCCCCGGCTCGTCCATCCCCCGGTCGTGAAGCAACGCGAACCCGACCGCGACCAGGCTCCCGCCGGCAGGCTCCTCCGTGACCAGCGTTCCGGGCTCCCCCGGCACCGGCAGCATGACCGTGATGGGCACCAGGGCGTCACCGTACCCACCGCGGACACCCGACCGGTTCGCGGCGGCCGCCGCCTCGGCGACCGCCTGCAACCAGCGCTCCCGCCAGCGCGGCCAGTCCCCTCCACAGGCGAGCACGAAATTCCGCACCACCTTCTCCGAGGGCAGCCGGTGACCCGCCAGCGCCGCGGCGAGCGCGCTCTTGGAGACCTCGCAGCGCCGCGCCATCTTCCAAAACGGCAGTTCGCCCGCCGCGGCTCGCAACGCCCGCAGTTCGCAGGCGAACCGCTCGACCGGGCCCGCTGCCGGATCCAGGGGCTGCATCCGACGTCCTATGGCTCATCCTCCTCGCCGGGTCGGACATCCCGTGAAACCACGGTGCCGAGCATCCGCGCCCCGTCCTGGCCGGAGCGCCTCTAACAAAGATCTCCCAGTTTCCCCACCAGAGAAAGGCCCGGACCGAAAGGGGTGAGAACGACGTCCCTTTCCGGGCTGGACAACCAACAAGGCCGCCTTTTGTCCACGCACCTCGTATTTGGACAATTCCGCCTCAACATCGCAACCGGGGCGAGTCCACAGACCGGTGCGTCACGGCCGCCACATCGACGAACAAGGACTCGTCCCGGCCTCCGTCCCCGTTCCTGTGGAAAGGAATCTCAATGACCATGTCAAGCGGCGAGCGCTGTGAGCTGGGACGGCGGAACAGGGGAGAAGACCCGGTTGTCGCGCAGCAGAGCCCACAGCACATCGACCAAGCGTCGGGCCAGAGCCAGTA
>NZ_JADBGC010000006.1:0-178988 GCF_014892245.1 Microbispora sitophila
GCCAAGGCGTCCAGGGCGACGAGGCGGCCATTCCTTCGAAGCCACAACCGCAGCAGACAGACATCAGCCACACCCCGTCGCCCCGGGAATCCAGAGCGACTCACTCCAGACAAATCGATCTTAGGGAGACAGGCATGAGGCGATTGCTCGCCGTTCTCGCGCTGGTCGCAGGCTTCCTCCTGCCGGTGTCCGCGCGTGCCGACGCCGCCGTGGCGAACGTGGCCCCGTCGGCCACCGCCTCCGCCTCCTACACCTCTCCCTGGGAGAGCGTGGCCGCCGTCAACGACGGCATCGACCCGGCTCGCTCCGATGACACGCGGAACCGCCGCTGGGGCACCTGGCCCGAGGCCGGCGCGCAGTGGGCCCTGCTGACCTGGCCGTCCGCCCAGACGATCTCCTCGGTGCAGGTCTACTTCTTCGACGACGGAGGCGGCGTCCGGCTGCCGGCCTCCTGGAAGCTCCAGAGCTGGGACGGCGGCGCGTACGTGGACATCGCGGCCTCCTACCCCACCGCGATCGACACCTACAACACCGTCACCTTCCCCGCCGTGACCACCACCCGGCTGCGCGTCGTCCTGCACAGCGGCCAGGCGTCGGTCGGGCTGCTGGAGATCAGGGCGCTCGCCGACGCCGCCGGCCGGCCGAGCGGCTGGAGCCCGCCCGCCGACCTGGTCGCGCCGCTCGACGAGGTCTGGCGGCACGTCGAGTCCACGAACACCGACCTATATGGCTACCGCGACTACGCCTGGGACCAGATCATGGCCAACGGCGGCAGCGTCAACTACTGCGTCCGGTGGGACTCCGGCGCCCCGGTCTCCGCGGAGCTGCGCGACAAGATCCAGGCCGCGCTGGCCAGGTCGTTCAAGAAGTGGACGGACGTGATGGCGGGGCACAACGGCTGGCCGTACGCGGACGTGCCGGTGAAGGTGGTCGGCTGGGCCGTACGCGACCGCGCCCTGCTGCAGTGGAGCGACGACTCGGTGGACGTGTACGTCGGCGACCTGCGCGAGAACGCGCCGCAGTGCGCCGAGCCGTGCGGACGCCAGTTCGACCAGTCGGGCGCCTACTCCGACTGCCCGGGCGGCGCCTCCCACCACTACGACATGTCGCTGTGGCTCACCGAGGGCATGATCGGCGGCATGGGCGGCGCCTGGGGACAACGCGTCGGCAGCGAGTATCTGGTGGACAACCTCGGCAGCGACGACATCCACATCCTCTTGCACGAGATCGGGCACAGTTTCGGCCTGGACGACTTCTACGACTGGACCCCGTCCGGGCAGTGCTGCTTCCTCATGAAGGCGGGCTCGGCCACGTCGATCACCGAGTTCGACGCGTGGATGCTGCGCGACGTCTGGCGGCACCTGAAGAGCCGCTACGGCTACTGACGCGCTTGCGGGCCGCGTCGGCGCGACGCGCGGATCATCAGCGGCCCTGCGACATCCGCCCCCGCGACGTCCGGTCCCGTGGCGTCCGGCCGGCTGAGGCCGGGCTTCGACATATGTCGAAAACAGTTGTGATCAAGACAGAACGGTCGTCCGAAGACATTCCACACGTGCGTCCCTAGCATCGCCCTCTACGGGCCGAATCCCCCGGCCCGAGTCCCCCCGATCGTTCTTGGAAGGTTTGCCGATGTCCTCATCGCGCCGGGTGACGCCTGGTCCCCTCCCACCAGCCGCGTCACGCCGTACGGGAGCCGCACGCCGGGGCGCGGCGGCGCTGGGCCTCGCCGTCGCCACGACCGTCACGGGGCTCGCCGTGAACCCGGCCACCGCGGGCGCCGCCGTCCCCGTCGGACCGGTGTTCCAGAACGGCATGGCCCAGCCGGTGTTCTCGACCAACCGGAACGACTGGATCCGCGAGGAGGTGTGGGTCGAGACCCCGGTCGACAGCGACGGCGACGGACGCAACGACCGGGTGCACGCCGAGGTCACCCGGCTCAAGGAGACCGAGACGGCCGGCCTGAAGTCGCCCGTCGTGTACGAGGTCAGCCCCTACTACGCCGGCGGCAATCCCATCACCAACCACGACGTCGACCACGAGCTCAACGAGGCGCTCCGGCCGGGCAAGGGCTGGCTGAACCGCGGCGGGAAGGTGCTCGACCCGGCGGCCGACGAGCGCCTGGCCGCGGCGACCGTCGACGAGGCCGGGGCCGGCGGCGCGGACGCGTCCCTCGCGGCGACCGGCCCGCAGCCGGTCATCAGCACCAGCCACGAGTCCAACTGGCTGCCCCGCGGCTTCGCGGTGGTCCACGCCGAGTCGCTGGGCAGCGGCAAGTCCGACGGCTGCCCGACCACCGGCGGGCGCAACGAGACCATCGGCGCCAGGTCCGTCGTCGACTGGCTGAACGGCCGCGCCAAGGCGTACGACGCCTCCGGGCGGGAAGTCACGGCGACGTGGACGACCGGCAAAGTCGGCATGATCGGCACCTCGTACAACGGCACCCTGCCCAACGCGGTCGCGAGCACCGGCGTCGAGGGGCTGGAGGCCATCGTGCCGATCTCGGCGATCTCCAACTGGTACGACTACTACCGGGCGAACGGCGCCGTCGTGGCCCCCGGCGGCTACCAGGGCGAGGACACCGACGTGCTCGCGGAGTACGTCTACACGCGCGCGGACAAGCAGGTCTGCCGGAGCGTCATCGAGGAGCTCGCGAAGGCGCAGGACCGCGTCACCGGCGACTACAGCGCCTTCTGGGACGAGCGCAACTACATGAACGACGTCGGCAAGGTCCACGCCGCGGTGCTGGTCGCGCACGGCCTCAACGACTGGAACGTCAAGACCAAGCACGCCGCGCAGTGGTACGAGGCGCTCAGGGCGCGCGGGGTGCCGCACAAGATCTACCTGCACCAGGGCGGGCACGGCGGCTCCCCCAGCGTCGACGTGCTCAACCGCTGGTTCACCCGCTATCTGTGGGATTACCAGAACGGCGTGGAGAACGACCCCCGCGCCCTGGTGCAGCGTGAGGACAGGACCCTGGTGCAGTACCCCGAGTGGCCCGACCCGGCCGCCGCGGAGACCGAACTCAACCTGGCCCCCGGCGCCGACGGCGCGGCCGGAGTCCTCACCTCCGACAGGACCCGGGTCGGCAGGCCGGTGACCGAGACGATCGTCGACGACGCCACCAAGCGGGCGCAGACCCTCGCCGACGCCGCCACCTCGCCCAACCGCCTGGCGTACAAGTCGGAGGCGCTGACCGCGGCCGCCAGGCTCAGCGGCACCCCGCGGGTGTCGCTGCGGATGTCCTTCGACCAGCCGGCCGCGAACGTCACGGCGCTGCTCGTCGACTACGACCAGAACGGCAAGGCGAAGATCATCACCCGGGGCTGGACGGACCCGCAGAACCGCACGTCGATCTCACGGACCGAGCCGGTCAAGCCGGGCACGCCCTACCGCCTCGACTTCGACCTGCAGCCGCACGACTACGTCTTCCCTGCGGGGCACCGGATCGGGGTCGTGCTGCTGTCGAGCGACTACGAGTACACCATCCGGCCCGCCCCCGGCGCGCGGCTGCACCTCGACACGACGAAGAGCACGGTGACGCTGCCGATCGTGGGCGGCGCCGGCGCGCTGGCCCCCGCGAGCTGAGCCTCCTCACGACACGCCGTCCCCGCCGGCCGATCACGCCGGCGCGGACGGCGTCCGTGTGACTACAGCAGAGCCTCGCGGTGCCGCCAGGCGAGGTCCAGCACGGCCGCGCCCGCCGCCTGCATCGGCTCGTCGCGGACGTACCGCCGCACGGTCTGCTCGTCGAACGGGACGCGGCCGACGACCTGGCCCTCGCTGTTGGAGGCGGCGACCTCGCCGAAGACGGCGTCGAACGTCTCCGCCTCCAGCACGGTCACCGCGAGGAAGTCGGTCGCGAAGGTCAGCGGATCGACCCCCACGCCCAGCACGAGAGAGCGCACCCGCCCGTCCTCACGGGCGTCCGTCAGCAGCCGGTAGAGCGGCCAGCCCTCGTAGTCGAAGCCGTCGCCGTACTCCTCTCCCCTCCCGAGGAACTCCTCGGCGTACTCGCGGACCACGCACTTCCACAGGTCGAGGTCGGCCTTCTCCGCGCCCGCGGACTCGTGCGCGGGCTGGAACACCCCGACCGGCATGACCTGGAAGAGCCCGCCGCCGTGGGCCACCCGGGCCGGGTCACGCCGGTGCAGGACGAACGACGTCTCCTCTGCACGGCGGTCATGGCGCAGCGTCAGCGTCGAGATCGCGCAGAGCGCGGGCCGGCGGCGCAGGTCGGTGGGGTCGCCCACGAGGGCGCGGAACGGCAGCGGGTGCCCGTCCCCATGCCCGGCGAACTCATGCCCAGCGAACTCGTGGGCGGCGAACTCGTGGGCGGCCGCCTCTCCCACGCTCACGCCGTCGAAGTAGCGCGCGCGGGTGAAGGTCAGCTCCGGCCAGGCGACCTCCAGCAGCCGGTAGCAGGTGCGGTCCTCGAAGAGCCGGGGGCGGGCGAGCGTCGCCAGCGCGTCCGGGTAGGCGCCGGCGCCCTCCGGCAGCAGGGCCGCCGCCTCCGGTTCGCGGCCCGTGACGGTGGGGGCGGGAGCGTCCTCCACCCAGCCGAGCCGCACCTCGCGCAGATCGAGCGGCGTGGCCAGGGTCCATGGGGTCGCAGTCCAGCCGTCCCGGGTGAGCAGACGGGTCGACCCGGCCCTGGCGAGTCCGGGATAGAGCCGATCCGCCGCAGCGGCCAGCTCGTGCCGGTGCCCGTTTAGGCGTCGCCGCACCTCGGCCCATTCCGGTCCCGACGGCCGCATCCACGCCTCCCCGCTCGATCTCACGAGTCCAGCACTCTAGCCGCTGGAGCCTCTGGAGCCGGGGCGGGCGCAGGAGGTGACCGCCACACTCGCCGGCCTCCCCCTGTCCCGCCCGCGTCCGAACGGTCCCTACCTCGTTTTCACGGTGAACTCGCCCTGAAGCGGCCCCAGCCTGACGGTGTAGGCACCAGGGTCCTGCCGGCGTACCTCGAACGAGATCCGCACCGTCCTGCCCGGTTGGGCCTGGACGGTCTGACGTGCCTCGACCCGGCCGTTCACGCTCAGGACGGCGTAGTACTCGCCGCCCTTCTCGCCGACGTTCTTCGCGGACGCGGTGACCTCGGCCGGGCGGCCCGGACGGACCTCCGACGGGTTGACACGCAGGTCCGCCAGGGCGAAGCGAGCCTCGGGGCCGGGAGCCAGATCGTGGACGAAGGCGTCGAACCGTCCGTTCCTGTCGCCCTCGACCAGGTTGCCGGAGTCGCTCAGAAAGGCGACGTACCGGCCGTTCCCGCTGAGCGCGGGGACCGTACTCCTGCCGTCGCCGTCCTCGCCCTGCGGGCCCGTGGAGACCCGTTCGGTGGTGCCGGCCGTGAGGTCGCGTACGAACACGTCCTCCCGCCCGTTGCCGTCGCCCGGCACGAGGTTGGCCGCGTAGCTGTAGAACGCCACCAGCCTCCCGTCGGCGCTGACCGCCGGTGCGAAGGAATCGGAGTCGCCGACGCCTCCATTCGGCGGTCCGCCCGCCGACACCAGCGTGGTCGCACGGGTCTGCCGGTCGTAGGCGAAGATCTGGAAGCCCATGGGACCGCCCGAGGTGAGATACGCCACCACTCTGCCGTCGGCGCTGAGCGCCGGCGAGCTCGCCTCCAGGCCGTCCGGCGCCGGGACCCTCTCGGTGGTGCCGTTCCTCAGGTCGCGAACGAACACGTCGTTGTGCTCGTCGGTGTCGCCGGGGGCGAGTTCGGGAGATCGGCTGTCGAAGGCGACGAAGCGGCCGTCGGCGCTGACGGAGGGGTCGAACGCGTCCGTGCTCCCCTGCGTGCCGTCCGAGGCCACCGAGACGCGCTCGGTCTTCCCCGTCTGACGGTCGTGGACGAAGATGTCGCCGCGATCGTTGGTGTCGCCGGGCACCAGGTTGGTGGCGTAGCTGGAGAAGACGGCGTAGCGGCCGTCGCCGCTGAGCAGCGGATCGAAGGACTTGTCGTTCCCCTGCGTGCCGTCGGAGGCCACCGAGACGCGCTCGGTCTTCCCCGTCCGCAGGTCGTGCACGTAGGAGTCGACCATCCCGTTGGTGTCGCCGGGCGCCAGGTTGGCGGCCGTGCTGCTGTACCCGACATAGCGGCCGTCGGCGCTGATGTGCGGCACGAGCGAGTCGGAGTCGGCCTGGGTGCCGTCGGAGGCCACCGACACCCGGCGGACGTCGCCGGAGCGCATGTCGCGCACGAAGACGTCCATGCTGCCGTTGGTGTCGTCCGGGACGAGGTTGTCCGCTCCGGTGCCCAGCACCATCAGGCTGCCGTCGCCGTTCAGGCTCGCCCACCACACGTCGTCGTCGCCTTCGATGCCGTCGCCGGTCACCGAGGCCCGCTTCGTGTCCGGCATTCTCGGTAGGGCGAAGTCGGCCTGTCCGCCACGGCCTCCGCTTACGGTTACCGGGCGGGGTGCGGCGGCCGATATGGCGGCGGCCGAGGCTACGACCCGGTAGTCGCCCTCGGGCACGTCGCCGATCGTGTACCTGCCGTTGCCGTCGGTCGTCGCGGCCAGCCGGTCGGGGACGCTCAGCACCCTGACCGTCGCGCCCGGCACGCTGATCCCGGTGGGACCGTAGACCACCTGACCGGAGATCCTGCCCCTCGGGGTCTGCTGCAGGGCGACGTCCGCCTGGGTGAAGCGGTCCACGGCCACGGTGACGTGGGTCGTCGCGTCCTGATACCCGAAGCGGGACAGCGTGAAGTCGTAGGCGCCGGCGAGGAGCCGGATCTGGAACCGCCCCTGCGCGTCGGTGTGGTAGGCCCGGCCGGTGGCCGTGTTGGTGATCGTCACACCGGCGAGCGGCTTGCGGGTCCTGCCGTCGGTCACGGTGCCCTGGACGCCGCTGTCGGCCGAAACCTCGGCGACCGCCGCGTACGCGTCGATCCGCCCGCTGCCGTAGCGCGGGTTGGGGCGTTCGCCGTAGCGCCTGTCGAAGAATGCGGTGCCTTCGAGGACCTCCAGAGTCTGGTCGACGGTGAGGCCGGGGCGGGCCTCCAGTATCAGCGCGACCGTGCCGGAGACGTGCGGGGTCGCCATCGACGTGCCGTCGGCGATGCCGTACCCGCCGCCGGGTACCGCCGACATGACCTCCGCGCCGGGGGCCGACACGTCCGGGACGGTGTAGGTGTCGGGCCACTCGGCGGGAGCGTGGAACCAGTCCTCGCGCCTGACGACGCCACCGCAGGAGAAGTCCGGCACGTCGTCGTTGACGTCGGTGGCGCCGACGGCCACGGCCTCATAGACGTTGCCGGGGCTGCCCGACCCGTTCGGAGCGCAGTCGTTGCCGATGGCGAAAGCCGGGAAGGCGCCGGCCCGGTAGATGTTCCGCGTCGGCTCGATCATCTCGTCGTCGTAACCCTCGCCGCCCAGCGACATGCTGACGACGTCGGCGGGCTTCCCGGCCGGCTTGCCGTCGGCGCCGTACGGCGCGATCGCCCACTGCATGCCGGCGATTACCTGGGCGAGCGTGCCCTCTCCGCCCGGGAGGACCAGCCCCGCCATCAGCTCCACGCCGGGCGCCACGCCGATCCGCGTACCCGAGGCGTCGCCACCGGCGATCGTGCCCGCCACGTGCGTGCCGTGCCAGTAGCTGTCGTGGGGCGTGGAGGCGACCGGCTTGCCATCCGCTCCGAACTCGATCCAGCCGCCGGGGTACGCCGGGTCGGACGGCTTGTCGCTGACGAGCTTGCCGGCGAGGTCGGGGTGACCGATGTCGATGCCGGTGTCGAGGACGGCCACCCGTACGCCCTTGCCGGTGAGCCCGTGCTCCTTCCACACCCGGTCGGCACCGATCTTCGTGATCCCCCAGGCCGACCCGCCGGTCTCGCCTTCCGGCGTTGCGGCCGCCCTCGGGGGCGTGGCCGGGGCCGAGAGTTTGAAGTTGGGGATGACCCGGTTCACCATCGGAAGCTCCGCCAGCTCGTTCAGGGTGGCGGGCTTGACCCGGACGAGAACCATGTTCTTGAGCCAGAAGGTGTTCACCACCTGGTCGCCGCGGGACTCGACCAGCTGCACGACGGGCTCCTGGGCGGACTCCGCGGCGTCTGCCAGGGCCTCGCGCGCCTTGCCGGGCTTGGCCGTCTCCGGCACGGCGTCCGTACGGGGCTCGAGTGTGACGACCGCCTCGATGCGCTTGTCCGCGCCCGCCCGGGCGGGCATCGAGTCCAGCAGCTCGGGCGCGATCTTCCCGTGTGGATGCGGGCCAGGGGGAGGATTGCCGGCCAGCGCCGGGGCCGCGGGCAGGGCCACGCCCAGCGAGCCCGCGACCAGCAGCATGGGGAGTAACACGGCGAGCAGAAGGCGTTGCCCGCGGGACCGCAAGGCGAGCAGCGACATGAGGGGGCTCCTTCTTCTGTTGTCCGCGCCGTCACGACGCGGTGGGGACGTTGGAACGCTGGCATCCGCGATCACCGGCTGACAAGCTGGAGCCCTGGCGAGTTCCCGTCACATGACGGGAATACGACACCTCACAAATCGCCGTCGCGCCTGGTGAACGGCGAGACCCTCTCCCTGGAGGTGACGGACGTGCTCGAAGCGGTCGGCTTGGGCGGGCAGGACGAAGCGGTGTACGACGCGCTCGTCCGCAGAACGCAGGCGACGATTTCCGAGCTGGCCCAGGAATGCCGTCTCCCGGTGCCGGCCATCCGGCGCGCGCTGCGGTCGCTCGTCGAACTCGGGCTGGCCACGCGCTCGGCCGGGCGCCCGCTCCGCTACGTCGTGATCGCCCCCGACAGCGGGCTGGAGGCCCTGCTGCGCGAGCGTGAGGCGCGGCTGCGGGACGTCCGCCTGCACATCCGGACGCTGATGGAGATGTATCGCGCCGGCACGCGGTTCGCCCATCCCGGGGAGCTCGTCGAGGTGGTATCCGGACGCGACGAGGTCAACGAGCGGTGGGTCCAGGTGCAGCGGAACACGCGCACGCAGGTACGCGGGTTCGACCGCCCGCCCTACGCGGCGCCACAGGGGCACGCCGAGCCGAACCCCGTCGAGCTGGATCTGCTGAAACGCGGTGTCAAGTACCGGGTCATCTACGACAGGAGCGTGCTGGAGCTGCCCGGCTGGCTGGAGGACGTCATGACCGGGATACGCCACGGGGAGCAGGCCAGGATCGGCGCCGACCTGCCGATGAAACTCGCCATCTCCGACGACCGGCTGGCCCTCATCCCGCTGCTGCGGCCCGGCGCGGACGCGCTCACGGCGTCCTACCTGATCCATCCCTCACCGCTGCTGGACGCCCTGATCGCCCTCTTCGAAGCGCTGTGGACGCGCAGCGTGCCCGTGCCGCTCGACGTGCCCGGCGTGGTCGAGGAACCGTCCCGGGACGAGGCCCTGCTGCTCTCGCTGCTGGCGTCGGGCGCGACCGACAAGGCGGCCGGGCGAGCCCTCGGCTGGAGCGAGCGGACGGTGCAGCGGCACATCACCAGGCTGATGCGGCGCCTCGGCGTGCAGACCCGCTTCCAGATCGCGATGGAGGCCACCCGCCGCGGCTGGATCTGAGCCGGCGCGCAGCAGCCCGAGCACCCGCGCGGAGCACCGCGGTGGCCATCCCGGGGAACGCGAGCAGCCCGATCCACCGCCACCGCACGCCCGCCGCGACGAGCATGCCCCCGAGGAACGGCATCGCGCGGTGCCCGTTTCGTTACGTTCACCACCCTTGACCCTCCAACAGACACGGGTATAAACACATACGAAACAACATCGAAACGGCGGTGAACCAACACGATGTACGCCGAGGAGCGGCAGCAGGAGATCCTGCGGGCGGCCCGCGACGCCGGCCGGGTCGACGTGGTGACGCTGGCCGAGCGGTTCGGCGTCACCACGGAGACGATCCGCCGCGACCTGACCGCACTGGAGCGCGCGGGCGTCCTGCGGCGCGTGCACGGCGGCGCGATCCCGGTCGAACGCCTGGGGTTCGAGCCCGCCCTGGCCGCCAGGGACGAGGTGCTGACGGCCGAGAAGGAGCGCATCGCCAAGGCCGCCCTGGCCGAACTCCCGCAGGACGGCGCCGTGGTGATCGACGCGGGCTCCACGACGAGCCGGCTCGTGCAGGCGCTGCCGCCGGACCGCGAGCTCACCGTCGTCGTGAACTCGCCTCCGCTGGCCACGGTGCTGGCGGCCCGCCCCAACCTGACCGTGCTCATGCTGGGCGGCCGGGTGCGCGGCCGGACGCTGGCGACGGTGGAGGACTGGGCCATCCAGCAGTTGTCGCAGCTCAACGTCGACGTGGCCTTCATGGCCACCAACGGCTGCTCGGTGGCCAAGGGCCTGACCACTCCCGACCCGGCCGAGGCGGCGATCAAGCGGGCGATGATCGCCTGCGCCGACCGCGCCGTCCTGCTGGCCGACCACACGAAGTTCTCCGGCACCTACCTGGCGCGCTTCGCGACGCTCGGCGAGATCGACGTCGTCATCACCGACACCGGGCTCGACCCCGACCAGGCCGCCGCGCTGGCCGCCGCGGGACCGGAGGTCGTCCGGGCATGATCCTCACGCTGACCCTCAACCCCAGTCTCGACCGCACGATCGAGGTCGGCGCGCTCACCCGCGGGGCCGTCATCCGGGCGGCCGCCACCCACCTCGACCCCGGCGGCAAGGGCGTCAACGTGTCGCGGGCCCTGCTGGCCAACGACGTCCGGTCGTGCGCGGTCATCCCGTACGGCGGCAACGAGGGGCGCCGGCTCCTCGACCTGCTGTCGGCGGAGGGCATCGACATGATCCCCGTGCCGGTGAAGGGCCCCACCAGGTCCAACGTCGCGATCGCCGAGCCGGACGGCACCGTCACCAAGGTGAACGAGCCGGGCACCGCGCTGACCCCCGCCGAGCTGGACACACTGGCGGGCGCTGTGCTCGACGCCGCCCGGTCGGCCGACTGGGTGGTCGCCTCGGGCAGCCTCCCGCCCGGCGTGCCGGTGGACGTCTACGCCGGGCTGTGCCGCCGGTTCGCCGGCGCCGGCATCAACCTCGCGGTCGACACGAGCGGCCCCGCCCTCGTGTCCGCGGTGAACGCCGGCCCCGCACTGGTCAAGCCGAACCGCGACGAGCTCGCCGAGGCCACCGGCACGTCGATCGCCCGTGTCGGCGACGTGCTCGACGCGGTCGGCAAGCTGCGCGCCATGGGCGCGCGGTCGGTCCTGACCAGCCTCGGTGCGGACGGCGCGCTGCTGGTCGAGGACGACGAGCAGGTCTGGTACGGCGAATGCGCGGTCGAGGAGCCGCGCAGCAGCGTGGGCGCGGGCGACGCCCTGCTGGCGGGCTTCCTCGCCGCGGGGGCCCGCGGCGGGACGGCCCTCGCCGAGGGCCTGGCCTGGGCCGGCGCGGCCGTGGGGCTGCCCGGCAGCCGGATGCCCCGGCCGGCCGACATCGATCGCACACACGTCCGGATCGGTCCCCCCGACCCGGCCCGGCCGCTCACGCCGCCCCCTCGCTCGGCGCTCGGGGGCGTGTGAGCCCGACGCACCGCCCCTATCGATTCACTCGCTTCGCTCGCTCATACCCGGGGGATGAGCGCCACCCCCCACCAACCGGCCAGCCAGGCCGGTCGCCCCGGAAGGAGCACGTCAATGGCCACGCCCTATACCCCCACCGTCCACGGCACCGGTGTGCGGGCCACGATCCAGCGCTTCGGCGGCCATCTCGCCGGGATGATCATGCCCAACATCGGCGCTTTCATCGCCTGGGGCCTCATCACGGCCCTGTTCATCCCGACCGGGTGGGTGCCGAACAAGACACTCGCCGAGCTGGTCGATCCGATCATCAAGGTCCTGCTCCCCGTGCTCATCGGCTACACCGGCGGCCGGATGGTCCACGCGCAGCGTGGCGCGGTCGTCGGCGCCGTCGCCACGATGGGCGTGGTCGTCGGGGCGGACGTCCCGATGTTCCTCGGCGCGATGATCATTGGCCCGCTGGCCGCGCTGATCCTCAAGTACGTCGACCGGTTCACCGCCGAGCGGACCAGGGCCGGCTTCGAGATGCTGGTCGACAACTTCACCGCCGGCATCGTCGGCGCGGTCATGGCGATCGCCGGCGTCCTCGCCATCGGCCCGGTCGTGGAGAAGGTCACCGAGGTCGCGGGCAGCGGCGTCGAGTGGCTCATCACCCACTCGCTGCTGCCGATCGCCTCGGTCATCATCGAGCCTGCCAAGGTGCTGTTCCTCAACAACGCGATCAACCACGGGGTGCTCGGGCCGCTGGGCGTCGCCGAGTCGGTCAAGCACGGCAAGTCGATCCTGTTCATGCTGGAGTCGAACCCCGGCCCGGGTCTCGGCCTGCTGATCGCCTACCTGCTGTTCGGCCCGAGGTCCCTGCGTCCCAGCACCCCCGCCGCCATGATCATCCACTTCTTCGGCGGCATCCACGAGATCTACTTCCCGTACGTGCTGATGAAGCCGCGCCTGATCCTCGCGGTGATCGCCGGCGGCGCCTCGGGCGTGCTCACCTTCCTGGTCACCGGGGCGGGCCTGGTCGCGACGCCGTCGCCGGGCAGCATCTTCGCCTACATGGCGGTGACCCCCAAGGGCGGCTGGTTCGGCGTGATCGCCGGAATCGTGGTCGCGACGGCCGTCTCCTTCGCCGTCGCCGCCGCGCTGCTGGGCTTCGGCCGCGCCAACGGCGACCAGGCGGAGGACCAGGCGGAGGACGCCATCGCGAACGACACCACCGGCACCGACATCACGAGCGACGACAACCGCGACACAACCGGCGAGACGGCGGCCGAGAGCGTGCCCGCCACCAAGGAGGCGTAGAACCGTGTCCAGCATCGAGGGCAAGGACGTCCGCAAGCTCATCGTGGCCTGCGACGCGGGCATGGGCAGCAGCGTCATGCTGGCGAGCACGCTGCGCAGGCAACTCAAGGGCACCGCGGTCAGCGTGGAGCACACCCCCGTCAACTCGATCCCCGGGGACGCCGACGTGATCGTGTGCCACACCGGGCTGGCCGACCGGGCCAGGGCGAGCGCCCCCGGCGTCGTGCTCGTGCCGTTCCAGGTCTTCATCGGCGACCCGGCCGTGGCGCGGGTCGTCACCGCGATCAAGAACGGGGGCACGATCGATGGCTGACCGGGCGGGCACGGCCCCGCTCCCCCTCGATCGCCGCGCCGTACGGACGGCCGCGACCGCCGCGGATGTCGAGGACGCCATCCGGCAGTGCGGAGCGGTCCTCCAGGAGGTCGGCGCGGTGGACGGCGGCTATACCGAGGCGATGCTCGAACGCGAGCGGTCGATCTCCACGTACGTCGGCGAGGGCGTCGCCATCCCCCACGGCACGCTGACCTCGAAGGAGGCGGTCCGCCACGACGCCATCTGCGTGCTGCGCTTCCCCGAGGGCGTCGACTGGCACGGCGAGCGGGTGACGGTGTGCGTCGGCATCGCGGCCCGCGGGGACGGCCACCTGCGGCTGCTGTCGGAACTCGCCCAGATCCTGCTCGACCCGGACCGCGCGGCGGCCCTGCGCGCGGCCACCGAGGTCGACGAGGTCATCCAACTGCTGCAACCGGACGGAGAGGAAGACTCCGAGTGAAAGTCGCCCGTTTCCACGCTCCCGGGGACATCCGGCTGGAGGAGGTGCCCGAGCCCGTCGCCCGCCCCGGCGAGGTCAAGATCCGCGTACGCAACTGCTCGACGTGCGGCACGGACGTGAAGATCTACCGGTTCGGGCACCACCACATCAGGCCGCCCCGGGTGATGGGCCACGAGATCGCCGGGGAGATCGTGGAGCTCGGCGAGGGCGTCACCGGCTGGAGCCCGGGCGACCGGGTGCAGGTGATCGCCGCGATCCCGTGCGGCGAGTGCGAGGAGTGCCGCCGGGGTCACCTCACCGTCTGCCCCAACCAGGAGTCGATGGGCTACCACTACGACGGCGGCTTCGCGCAGTACATGGTCGTGCCGGCCAAGGTGCTCGCCGTGGACGGGCTCAACCGCATCCCCGACGGGGTGGGGTTCGCCGAGGCGTCCCTCGCCGAGCCGCTCGCCTGCGTGCTCAACGGGCAGGAGCTGGCCCGCGTCGGCGAGGGCGACGACGTGGTCGTCGTCGGCTCGGGCCCGATCGGCTGCCTGCACGTGCGGCTGGCCCGCTCGCGCGGCGCGGCCCGGGTGTTCCTCGCCGACCTTAACGCCGAGCGCCTCACGATGGCCGCCGACCTCGTACGGCCCGACGCGGCGATCTGCTCGGGCGAGACCGACCTCGTGGACGAGGTGCTCAAGCTGACCGGAGGCCGGGGCGCCGACGTGGTGATCACGGCGGCGGCCTCCGGCGCGGCCCAGCAGCAGGCGTTGCTGATGGCCGCGCGGCAGGGCCGCATCAGCTTCTTCGGCGGGCTGCCGAAGGACGACCCGATCATCGCCTGCGACTCCAACCTGGTGCACTACCGGGAGCTGACCATCGTCGGCGCCAACGGGTCGAGCCCGGCGCACAACGCCCGCGCCCTGCGGCTCATCGCCGACGGAGCGGTGCCGGTCGCCGACCTGATCACCCATCGCCTCGGTCTGGACGAGGTCATGGACGCCATCGACGTCGTCGCCCGCGGCGCCGCCATCAAGGTCACCATCGAGCCCTGAGACCTGAGAGGAACCCGATGCCGGAAAGGACAGTGGCGGTCGCCTCGCGCTCCGGCCTGCACGCCCGCCCCGCCAAGCTCTTCGTCGAGGCGGCGGCGCGACAGGCGGCGCCCGTGCGCATCCGCGTGGGCGACGGGAAGGCCGTCCCCGCCAACAGCATGCTGGGCGTGCTTACCCTCGGTGCCGGGCACGGCACCGAGGTCACCCTGGAGGCCGAAGGCCCGGGGGCGGAGGAGGCGCTCGCCGCCCTCGCGGACCTGCTGTCCCGCGACCTCGACGCCGAGGGAGCCGAGGGGGCCCCGGACGCCGGACCCGCCTGACCCGCCTGACCCGCCTGACCGGCGCGGCCGCGACGATGGCCGCCGCGCTCCCCTTCGTGGAGACTGGGAGGGCGGGGAAGGAGGACCATCCGATGGCGGCACGGACACGGCGGACGGCGGACGCGGACGAGCGCGACGAGTCACGCTTCCTGCACCGGCGGCCCGCTCCCGCGCTGCGTCCGCTGGTCGCGTGGTACAGCGGCTATCGCGAGGCCGGAGTCCCCCCGGCCACGCATCGCGGCCTGCCGTCGCCCTACCTGACGATGATCGTCACGCTCGACGACCCGCTCGTCGTCGCGGCGCACCCCGATCCGCGCACCCCGCCCGGGTCGTACGACACGCTGGTCGGCGGGCTGCACACCAGCCCCGCGCTGATCACGCACGACGGCCGGCAGTCGGGCGTGCAGCTCGCGCTGACGCCGCTCGGCGCGCGGGCCGTGCTCGGGCTGCCCGCCGGTGAGCTGTCCGGGCTCGACCTGGACGGCGCCGAGGTGCTCGGCCGGCTGGCGGGCGAGCTGCGCGAGCGCCTGCTGGAGGCGTCCGGCTGGGACGAGCGCTTCGCGGTCCTCGACGCGGTCCTGTCCCGGCACGCCCGCCCCACGCGGGCGCACCCGGCCGAGGTGGCGCGGGCGTGGCGGCGGATGCTGGCCGCCGGCGGGCAGGTCACCGTGTCCGGTCTCGCCCGCGACGCGGGCTGGAGCACCAGGCACCTCAACGGACGGTTCCGGGAGGAGATCGGCCTGTCCCCCAAGGAGGCGGCGCGGGTCGTGCGGTTCGACCGGGCCCGGCGCCTGCTCCAAAGCGCGGCGGCGTCCGGGCGGCGGCTCACACTGGCCGACGCGGCGGCCGAGTGCGGGTTCTACGACCAGGCGCACCTCGCCCGCGAGTTCGGCGCCCTCGCCGGGTGCTCGCCCAGCCGCTGGCTGTCGGAGGAGGGCGGCCACGGCGGCGAGCTGTTCCGAAACGTCCAAGCCGGGGCGGGGGACGGATCGCCAGACTCGGTGGCATGAACGACACCACACCAGCACCTCAGGTATGGCCCACGCTGCGGGCCAGGGACGCACGCGCCCTGATCGCCTTCCTCGTCGAGGCGTTCGGCTTCGAGGAGACCGCCGTGTACGGCGAGGGCGACCGCGTCGACCACGCCCAGCTCTCCTGGCCGCGCGGCGGCGGGATCATGCTGGGCAGCGTACGGGACACACCGGACGACAAGTGGAGCCTCACCCCCGGCTCGTTCGGCGCGTACGCCGTGACCGACGATCCGGACGCGTTGTTCGCCCGGGCGACCGCCGCGGGGGCGCGAGTCGTCCAGGAGCCGTACGACACCGACTACGGCTCCCGCGAGTTCGTCGTCCGGGATCGGGAGGACAACCTCTGGTCGTTCGGCACTTACCGCGGCGAGCCGCGGAAGGCGGCCCCTACGGGGTGAGGTAGGGAACTCCCCACCATGGTTTCGGCGGTGCGCGGGATGGGCCGTGATCACCGCCGGAACCTACCGTCATGGCCATGACAAACCCCCTCTCCAAGCGACTGCTCGCCGCCGCGGCCTGCGCCGCCCTGGCGCTCCCTGTGCTCTCCGTTACCGCCACCGCCTCCGCCGCGATCACCCGGCCCGCCGCCACCGCCGAGGCCCCGCGGGGCGCGATCGTGTCGGCGACCCGCCTCGACCGGCTGTCGCCCGCCCAGGTCTCCGCCACCTTGCGCGCCGCCGGATTCCCCGCGCCGGAGCACCCGCTCGGCGTCGACGTCTACCGGGTCGTCTACCGGACTACCGGCGCCGACGGGGAGCCCACGACCGCCGGCGGCGTGGTGACCCTGCCCCGCTCGCGGGACGGGCGCCTGTCGTTCGCGGTCTACGAGCACGGGACGCTTCCCACCAAGCGCTACGCGCCCTCCGTCGCGGCGGACAGCGACGGCCGGCTGGCGCCCGTCATGTTCGCCGCCGCAGGCTTCGCGGGGCTGGCGCCCGACTACCTCGGTCTCGGCCTCGGGCCGGGCCGGCACCCGTACATGGACGCGGCGTCGGAGGTGACGGCCTCCGCCGACCTGCTGCACGCCGCCCGCGACCTCGCCGCCCGGCACGGCCGGACCCTCGACGGCCGGGTGATGGTCACCGGCTTCTCCCAGGGCGGGCAGGCCGCGATGGCGCTGGGCCGCGCGCTTCAGCAGGGCGCCGTACCCGGCCTCCGCCTCGCCGCGCTCGCCCCGATCAGCGGGCCGTACGCCGTGGAGCGGGCCGAACTGCCCGCCACCCTGTCCGGGGATGTCGAGCCGCACACCGCGACGTTCTACCTCGCGTACTGGATCACCTCGATGAACCGCCTCCACCACCTGTACGACACGCCCGGCCAGGCGTTCCGGGCGCCGTACGACACGAAGGTGGAGGGGCTCTTCGACGGGCGGCACACCGAGGAGCAGATCGCCGCCGCGCTCCCGGCGAGCCCGGCCGAACTGCTCACCGACGAGTTCCTGGCCCAGGTCAGGCAGCCCACCGGCGCCTTCCTCGAAGCGCTGCGCGCCAACGACACGACCTGCACCGGCTGGCGGCCCCGGGTCCCGGTCACGCTGTACGCCTCCCGGGGCGACCGCGACGTCGCGATCGCCAACTCCCGGCTGTGCCGCGACGACCTGGTGGCGGGCGGGGCCGATGTGCGCCTCGTGGACGTCGGGGACGTGGACCACGTGCACGGCGCCCTGCGGTCCCTCCCCCGCGTGCTCCGGGCGTTCCAGGATCTCCTCTCCTGAGGGCGCCGGGACGAATACCCCGGCAAAAAGCGGAAAGGGGGGTCTTGAGGAGGATAAACAGCTCAAACGAGATCAAATAGCGAGAGGAGCCGTCCCATGACGGACGTCTCGAGCAAGGGACCGGAGCCCGGGGACGAGCGTCCGGTGCTGACCAACCGTCAAGGGCACCCGGTCTACGACAACCAGAACCAGCGGACGGTGGGCGCGCGTGGCCCGGCCACTCTCGAGAACTACCAGTTCCTGGAGAAGATGAGTCACTTCGACCGGGAGCGCATCCCGGAACGGGTCGTGCACGCGCGCGGCACGACGTCGTACGGCTTCTTCGAGGCGTACGGCATGTGGGGCGACGAGCCGATCGCCCGGTTCACGAGGGCGAAGCTGTTCCAGGAGGCAGGCAAGCGCACCGACCTGGCGGTGCGGTTCTCGACCGTGATCGGCGGGCGTGACTCGTCCGAGTGCGCCCGCGACCCGCGCGGCTTCGCCGTGAAGTTCTACACGGAGGACGGCAACTGGGACCTCGTCGGAAACGACCTCGCGGTGTTCTTCATCCGCGACGCCATCAAGTTCCCCGACGTGATCCACGCGCTCAAGCCGGACCCGGTCACGTTCCGGCAGGAGCCGAACCGGATCTTCGACTTCATGTCGCAGAGCCCGGAGAGCATGCACATGCTCGTCAACCTGTTCAGCCCGCGCGGCATCCCGGCGGACTACCGGCACATGCAGGGCTTCGGGGTCAACACCTACAAGTGGGTCAACGCGCAGGGCGAGACCGTGCTGGTGAAGTACCACTGGATGCCCAAGCAGGGGGTCAGGAGCATGACGGCCGAGGACGCCGCCCGCATCCAGGCCCACGAACTGGGCCACGCCACGAAGGACCTGCACGACGCCATCGAGCGCGGCGACTACCCGGAGTGGGAGCTGCTCGTCCAGATGATGAGCGACGACGAGCACCCCGAGCTGGACTTCGACCCGCTCGACGACACCAAGGTCTGGCCGGAGAACGACTTCCCGGCCAAGCCGGTCGGCCGGATGGTCCTCAACAGGACCGTGGACAACGTCTTCGCCGAGAACGAGCAGATCTCGTTCGGCACCGGCGTCCTCGTCGACGGCCTGGACTTCTCCGACGACAAGATGCTGGTGGGCCGGACGTTCTCCTACAGCGACACCCAGCGCTACCGGGTCGGGCCGAACTACCTGCAGTTGCCGGTCAACCAGGCCAAGAACGCCGACGTGCGGACCAACCAGCGCGACGGCTTCATGACCTACCAGCAGGACCAGGGGGGCGAGAACCCGCACGTCAACTACGAGCCCTCGATCACCGGCGGGCTGCGCGAGGGGCAGTTCCCGACGCACGACGAGCAGGGCCCGGAGATCGTCGGAAGGCTCACCCGCAAGCGCATCCCGCGGACCAACGACTACAAGCAGGCGGGCCAGCGCTACCTGCTCATGGAGCAGTGGGAGCGCGACGACCTGGTGGAGAACCTGACCGCCAAGCTGTCGGAGTGCGACCGGCCGATCCAGGAGCGCATGGTCTGGCACTTCCTGCTGGTCGAGGACGACCTCGGGCTGCGCGTCGGCGAGGGGCTCGGCATCACGCCGGACGACGTCAAGCATCTGGAGCCGCTGGCGAGCCAGGACCTGACCGACGAGGACAGGGAACGCCTGGCCAACCTCGGCAAGAACGGCCCGCGCGACGTCTCGGGCCTGAAGATGACGCACTGCGTCCCCGACGAGCGGGCCACCGTGCCCGCCATGTGAGATCCGCCCCGCGGATCAGGGCCCGGCCCGGGAGTTCCGAGCCGGGCCCTGGCACGTCCGCACCCGCGTGGGCCGCTACCCTACGGGGAGGCTGCGATGTTGAGGAGTGTGCGACTATGCGCGTTATTGATGCTTTCCGGCAGGCGTACGGCGGCGAGCCCGCCGGGGTCTGGCACGCGCCCGGCAGGGTCAACCTGATCGGGGAGCACACCGACTACAACGACGGCTTCGTGCTGCCGTTCGCGGTGCCGTGGGGTGTCACCGCGGCCGTCAGCCCCCGCGAGGACCTCACCGTCCGGATCTCCTCGCTCCAGGCGCCCGGCGAGGAGCAGGTGCTGGAGGACGTCGAGCGGGCCGAGGGCTGGGCCCGCTACCCCGCCGGAGTCGTCTCGACCATGCGCGGCGCCGGGCTGCCGGTGCGCGGCGCGGACATCGTGATCGACGGCGACGTGCCCAAGGGCGCCGGGCTGTCCTCCAGCGCGGCGCTGGAGGTGTCCGTCGGGCTCGCTCTGAACGACCTGTACGGCCTGGGCCTGGAGCCCATGGCGCTGGCCAGGCTGTGCCAGAAGGCCGAGAACGAGTTCGTGGGCATGCCGTGCGGGATCATGGACCAGGCGGCCTCCGCGCTGAGCAAGGAGGGGCACGCGCTGTTCCTCGACTGCCGCTCGCTGGCCAGCCGCGCCGTGCCGTTCGACCTGTCGGCGTACGGCCTGCAGATCCTCATCATCAACACCGGCGTGCACCACGAACTGGCCGACGGCCAGTACGCCAAGCGGCGCCAGGACTGCGAGAACGCGGCCAAGCACCTCGGCGTCCCGTCGCTGCGGGACGTCACCGACCTGACCGCGGCCCTGTCGAGGCTCAGCGGCGACGAGCGGGCCCGCACCCAGCACGTCGTCACCGAGAACCACCGGGTGGAGGCCGTCATCGGGCTGCTGCGGGCGGGAGCCGTTCAGGAGATCGGCGCCCTGCTCAACGCCTCCCACCTGTCTCTCCGGGACCAGTACCAGGTCTCCTGCCCGGAACTGGACGTGGCGGTGGAGGGCGCGGTCAAGGGCGGCGCGCGGGGCGCGCGGATGACCGGCGGCGGCTTCGGCGGCTCGGCCATCGCGCTCGTCGCCGACGACCGGGTGGACCGGGTCCGCACCACCGTGGAGCAGGCCTACGCCGAGCGCGGCTGGGCCGCGCCGACGTTCCTGCCTGCCACCCCTGCGGCCGGTGCCCACCGCGTCCGCTGAGTCCTACGCCAGGGGCGGGAAGTCCGGCGGCCGGCGTTCGAGGAAGCTCGCCACTCCCTCGGCGAAGTCCGGCCGCCGGAACGACTCCATCATCAGCCGTACGGCCTCGTCCCTGGCCTCGTCGAGCCCCGCCTGCCAGCCGCCCCAGATCTGCCGCTTGATGATCGCCATCGAGGCGGGCGAGCACTGGGTGGCCAGCTCCTTCGCGTACGCGACGGCCTCGGCGAGCAGCCGCTCCCCCGGCACTGCGCGTACGGCGAGGCCCATGGCGCACGCCTCCGCGCCGGTGAAGACCCGGCCGGACAGCAGCAGGTCCATCGCCCGCGCCTGCCCCGCCAGCCGCGGCAGGATCCAGCCCAGGCCCCACTCGGCGACGAGCCCGCGCCGGGAGAACGCGGTCGTCCACTTGGCGTCGTCGGCGGTGACGACCACGTCGCACACGAGCGCGTGGACCATCCCCAGACCGGCGCACGCGCCGTTGACCGCCGCGACCACCGGTGTGCGCAGGGTGGTGGGGAACGTGTTGGGCCGCGGGTCCTGCTGGTCCGTGTAGTCGCCGGACTGGATGGCCGTCAGGTCCGCGAAGTCGGCCCCGGCGCAGAAGCCCTTCCCCGCGCCGGTCACCACGACCGCCCGTACGGACGGGTCGCGGTCGGCCTCCTCCAGCAGGTCGAAGTAGCGCCGTCCCATCTCGGCGGTCCAGGCGTTCAGCCGTTCCGGCCGGTTCAACGTCAGGATCCGCACACCGCCGTCGTCCTCGGACAGCACCACCATCGTCGCCCTCCTTAACCCGAACTATGTTCTACACCACGGGCGGGCGGTGGACGTAGGCCGGCGTGAGCCGTACGTCCTCGTAGTAGCGGTGGAAGACCGGCGTCGCGGCGCCGGACAGGGGCGGCACAATCCAGGACCAGTCGGCGGGGCAGACGCGCCCGCTGCGCTCCTCCCGCTCCAGATGGGTCAGGAACCGCCGCGCCTCGGTGTGGTGGTCGGTGATCGTGACGCCGTCCTCCGCGAAGGAGTGCAGCACGGCGACGTTGAGCTCCACCAGGGCCTGGTCGCGCCAGAGCGTCCGATCGTGGGAGGTGTCGAGGCCGAGCCGCTCGGCCACCACCGGGAGCTGGTCGTAACGGTCCCGGTCGGCGAGGTTGCGCGCGCCGATCTCGGTGCCCATGTACCAGCCGTTGAACGGCGCGCAGGGATAGGTGACGCCGCCGATCTCCAGCGCCATGTTCGAGATCGCCGGCACGGCGTGCCACCTGAGCCCCAGATCGGCGAACCACGGGAAGACCGGGTGCCGGAGAGGCACCTCCAGCACCACCTCGCGCGGCACCTCCCGCAGGACCAGGGCGCCCTTGGCCTCCACGACCAGCGGCAGGACGTCGAACCTCGTGCCCTCCCCCCGCCAGCCCATCCGCAGGGCCCGTTTGGTGATCTCCGCGTTGGCCGGGTCGCCGAGGACCGAACCGTCCTCGCGGGTGTACCCGGCGTACCGGATGAGCTGGTCGTTGAGGATCCGCGGCGCCCGCTCCCCCGGCCGGTCGGGGGCGAACACCGTGATCGTGGGGCGGATCCTGCCCTTCCCGGTGGCCGCTCTGAGGTGCTCGACGCTCTCCTCGGCCACGCCGTCGGCGGTGTCCACGTGCCGCCGGTCACGAACCTGCAGCGACCGCCAGTAGAGGCGCCCGATGCACCTGCTGCTGTTGCGCCACGCCACCCGCGCGCCGAAGGTCAGCTCGCCCGTGGTGTGCGCGTACGTCCCCGTCTGGTCGATCTCCGCGAGGACCTCCCGGAGCCGGGGCTCCACCGGGCCCGCCACGGGGTTCTCCGCGTGGTGGAGCCGGATGAAGTTCTCCGCCTCCCGCCTGTCGATTTCCTCCCCGCGTTCCCGTACGGGCGCGGGGTTCTTCCTCGATTTACGCCAAGTCAGCACGACCGCCACACACTTCGCGCTCACGGGCGCCCCGCGCCGGTTCCGGGCCGGCGGTGACACCCTTCCGCAGTGGCCCTCACCCCACTGCGCCGTCCGTGGTCCGCGGCAGCCGCGACCGGTACGGCCACGGCGATCACATTTTCCGCGAAGTCCCCGGATTTGTCCGCCAAATCCACACACCGGCGCATCCGGAGCGTCCCCCACCGCGCCACCCGGCCATCCTGATCCCGTACGGCAGAGGCGGTGCGCAACTCACCGCTCGCCTGACCGGCCGCACGGTCTGTAGGACGCGACCGCTGCTACGGCGACCCGCATGTGGACCACAAAAACCCCGGGGCGGTGGTCTGTGACCACCGCCCCGGGGTGAAAGGCTCCCGCGATAGGACTCGAACCTATAACCTGCCGGTTAACAGCCGGCTGCTCTGCCGATTGAGCTACACGGGATCGTGCTGTGTACTGCTGTTACTGCTCTGCTCCGCTCGTTCCGGCCTTTCGGCTTTCCTTGCGGCGCGGAACTAGATTAGCGCACTCCGGGGGGTGTCTGTCACATCGATTCCGTCCGCGAGTCGCCGGGTCTTGATCGACGTACGGCAAAGAGCGCCCGGACGGCCGTGGGAGCCCGCCCGGGCGGGGCCGGAGCGGCTGCTGTTGGATAGAGACAGGCCCTCGGGGTAGGGGGGCGGGGAACACGAGCGCGGAGGTGGAAGATGCGATACAAGGCGATGTTCGCCACCGGGCTGGCCGTCGGCTACGTCCTCGGCACGCGGGCCGGGCGTGAGCGCTACGAGCAGATCAAGCGTTTCGCGCAGCGGTTCGCGGACAGCCCCACGGTGCAGGAGGCGGCGGGGCTGGTCGGCGCCCAGGCCTCGAAGGTGGCGGGCAAGGCCAAGGACTTCGCGGGCGACAAGGTGCCGTTCCTGAAGAAGACGGAGACCTGGGAGCAGGCCGACAGGTCCGACCGGGTCGGCACGGCCACCGGCTGGCCGGCCGGCGCCGACCAGATCCCCTGAGCGATCCCCGAGGCCGGGCCCGCCCCGTGGACGGTCCGAGACCAGACAGATCTCCGGCCCGGCTCCGCCTCCCCGCGGAGGGCCGGGCCGGACGGTGCGTGACGCACCATCGGCGGGCCCTCGGCATCACGCCGGGGCCCGCCGCTCTGGCGGGGCGCGGCGGGTCGATCAGACGCCGAGGCTGCGGCGTACCTCTTCGAGGGCCTGCTCGGCGTGGGCGCGCAGGCCCGGGTCGTCGGCGTCGAGCCCGGGGTCGAAGATGAACTCCCAGCGCGGGGTGTCGTAGCCGGGAATGCGGCGGGCGACCAGGCGTACTCCCCCGCGGCCGTTGATGGTCACATGGCGGCTCGCGACGATCGTCGAGGTCACCCGCTCGCGGATCGTCTCCGGCAGCCTGCCCGGCTCCGGCAGGAGGGCCCGGTGGACGGCTCCGTCCGTCATCGTCACCGTCACGCCCTCCTCGTCCCATACGGCCTTGTCCATCAGGTGCCACGGCAGGCGCGGCCCGTCCGGCAGGTGCAGTGCCAGGGTGGTGGCGACGATGTGGCCGCCCTCCGGCGTCAGCGCGTGGCTGATCGGCCGCTCGCCGCTCTGCAGGGCGAGAGCCGTACGGACCTCACGGGGCAGCCGGAGGCCGAACAGGCGGGACAGTGAGGGCTTCTGAGAGGTCAAGGGAGCACCGCCAGCGTACGACGACCGTTAACACCCCCGAGGCTATCCGGCGGCCCGGCCTCAACTTCGCTCCCCCCAGACACAGCTCAGGCGAGCCACTCCCGAAGTCCGGCGAGATGCCCGAGTTCCGACTCGACGCGCTGCCTGTCGTCAGCGGTGAGCTCCAGACCACGCAGATCGGCGAGCCAGGGATCGGTGGGCTCACCGAGGACCGTGGCCAGGTCGACAAGGTGACACAGGGCGATGGCCCGCTCGACCGGCGAGGCGTCCGCGCCGTGCCTGCGCACCGCGGACTTGAGCGCACGGAAGGCCTGCAGGTCGTCGTTCTTGAACTCGCGCAGGATCCGGGCGTTGTCGAGCGCCTTGGCCAGGCCCGTCAGCTTCTTCGAGCCGCCGTACTCCAACTCGGCCGGCTCGTCGCGCTGGATGAATATGATCGAGTTCCCGGACGGATCGATCAGCGTGAACCGGGACGCGCCGGGCCGGTAACGGGTGATCCGCGGAAGACCGGAACTCAGCACCTTCCCGTAGACCCGGCGCATCGCCGCGACGAAGGACGCATGGTAGGGCGCCACGGCGTCGACCATGACCAGGCAGCCTCCGGACTCCTCCCGGACCGGATCCAGGCCCTTTGGCGCCGGGCCGAAGTGCAGCTGGAACCCGCTCCACCGCAGCGCCAGATAGACATAGGGCTTGCTTTGTTTGTAGGTCGCCTCGAATCCCAGCGCCTCATAGAACGCCAGGGTCTCCTCCACTGAGGCGCACGGCATCAACGGCACCGTCGTCTCGTTCGGCCGAAGTGCGGGTTCGCTCACTTCATCCACCTTCCAGGTCGTCCCGGCGATGGTTACACCCCGCCGGACGACTCGCATATGGATCGTTCCAGCGCCCCGCCTCGCGCCACCAGACGCCGACGTCCACCTGGCCGCGCCGGGCGACACCGGGAACGCGACGAGCGCCTCCCAGAGAACGGGAGGCGCTCGTCCGCGGTCGAGGCTTCAGTCCAGGTAGTCCCGGAGCATCTGGGCCCGGGTGGGGTGGCGCAGCTTGGCCAGCGTCTTGGACTCGATCTGGCGGATGCGCTCACGCGTCACACCGAACTCCCGGCCGACCTCCTCCAGCGTGCGGGGATGGCCGTCGGAAAGGCCGAAACGGAGCTGGATGATCCGCTGCTCGCGGTCCGACAGCGTGGCCAGGATGTCGTCGAGCTGGTCCTGCAGCATGATGAAGGCCGCGGCCTCCATCGGCACCACGGCGTCGGCGTCCTCGATGAAGTCGCCGAGGTCGGAGTCCTCCTCTCCGATGGGCGCCTGGAGCGAGACCGGCTCCTGCGCGATGCGCTGGATCTCCACCACGCGGTCGATGGGCAGGTCCATCTCGGCGGCGATCTCCTCGGGGGCGGGCTCCCGGCCGAGATCCTGGTGAAGCTGCCGCTGCACGCGGACCAATTTGTTGATCGTTTCGACCATGTGCACGGGAATCCTGATCGTTCTCGCCTGGTCGGCGATCGCCCGCGTGATCGCCTGGCGAATCCACCAGGTCGCATAGGTCGAGAACTTGTATCCCTTGGTGTAGTCGAATTTCTCGACCGCCCGGATGAGACCCAGATTGCCTTCCTGAATGAGATCCAGGAACAGCATTCCGCGCCCGACATAGCGCTTGGCGATGGAGACCACGAGCCTGAGGTTGGCCTCGATGAGCCGCTGCTTGGCGCGGACGCCCTCCCAGACCAGGTCTTCCAGCTCCGGCCGGGCGAACCTGGCGGCGGGGCTCTCGCAGAGCTTGTCCTCCGCGAACAGGCCGGCCTCGATGGCCTTGGCCAGTTCCACCTCCTCCTCGGCGGTGAGCAGCGGAACCCTGCCGATCTCCCTGAGGTAGATCCTGACCAGGTCGCTGGTCGGAGCGCGTTTGCCGACATCCTCCTCGTCCGGCTTGCTGGGCTCCTCGTCGCCTTGCGGCTCGAGGACCTCAACCCCGTTCTCGGCGAGCATCCGCACGACGCGCTCCAGCGCGTCGGCGGGCAACTCGGATCGGTCGAGCGCGGCGGCCACGTCGTCAACCGTGACGCTCCCGCGTTCCCTTCCCTTCGCGACGAGGTCCGCCACCTGGTCTACCGATGGCGGCCTGCTTGGCAGCACCGATGCACCCACGCAACACAGTGTGCAGGAAAGGCACCACTAAATGGCAGGCCTATTTTTGTCACCCAAGGTAAGGCGGAAGTCAATACCGAATCGAGATCAAAACATATGTTTGGCGGCTGTGAGATCTGGAAAGGGACGTTTATTCAGGCCCCGCTGGCGCGTTCTCGCAACACGCGTCGCTGCTGTTCCAGCGCCACGAGTTCGCCGAACAGCCGGTTGTACTCCTGCTGCTCCTCGACCGGGTTGAGCCGCTGCAGCCGTGACTTCAGCTGGGCGACGGCCCGGCCGACCGCGACCTCCTGGATCTTGGCCAGGACGGCCGCGCCGTACCGCTCCTCGACGTTGACGTCGGCGCGCACGGCCTCGACCGCGAAGCGGGTGACGAGCGACCTCAGGTCGACGCCCGTCCCGTCCGGCGTCCCGGCGTCGGCCTGCTCCAGCAACCGGTCGACCCACTCGCGCCCGCCGGGACCTCCGGCGGCGGTCCCCCCCGCCGCCACGATGACCTCGTACAGCGCGACGTGCTCGGGCAGGGTGAACGTCGCCGCGCCGAGCGCGTCGAACTCCGGCCCGAGCAGCGCGGGCCGCTGCACGGCGAGCTTGAGCGCCTCCGCCTCCAGGCGGACGGCGGGGTCCGACGGCTCCTGCCGCACCGGGGCGGACCCCCCGGGAGCGGCACCGCGCGCCGCCTGCTGCCGAGCCTGTTGTCCACCCTGCTGCCGACCTGGGGCGCGCCCGCCCTCCTGCGTCCGCCCCACGACCTGCTGTACGCGCTGGATGACGAAGCCCTCGTCCATGAAGCCGAGCCAGCGGTCGAGGTCTACGACGTAGGTCTTACGCAGCCCCGGATCCTTGATCGAGGCCACGACGGGCGCGGCGGCGTCGAGCGCGGCCAGGCGCCCCTCGTTGGTGTTGAGGTCGTAGCGGGACAGGATGCTGCGGATCGCGAAGGCGAACAGCGGCTCGCGACCGGCGATCAGGTCGCGAACGGCGGCGTCACCCTGCTTGACCCGCAGGTCGCAGGGGTCGAGGCCGTCGGGCTGCACGGCGACGAAGGTCTGCGTGACGAACTTCTGCTCGTCCTGGAACGCGCGCAGGGCGGCCTTCTGCCCCGCCGAGTCGCCGTCGAAGGTGAAGATCACCTCACCCCGGAACTCCGCCTGGTCGAGCAGCAGCCGGCGCAGGACCTTGATGTGGTCCTCCCCGAAGGAGGTGCCGCAGGTGGCGACCGCGGTCGGCACGCCGGCCAGATGGCAGGCCATGACGTCGGTGTAGCCCTCCACGATGACGGCCTGGGACCGCTTGGCGATCTCCCGCTTGGCGAGGTCCACGCCGTACAGCACCGAGCTCTTGTGGTAGATCGGGCTCTCGGGGGTGTTCAGGTATTTGGGGCCGTCGTCGGAGTCGAGCAGCTTGCGCGCGCCGAAGCCGATGACGTCGCCGGTGATGTCGCGGATCGGCCAGACGAGCCGGCCGCGGAACCGGTCGACGGGGCCGCGCCTGCCCTCGCGGGCGAGGCCGCCCTTGATCAGCTCCTGGGAGGTGAACCCGCGGGCCATCAGGTGCCGCGACAGCGCCTCCCACTCGTTGGGCGCGTAGCCGACGCCGAAGTGCTCGGCGTCGGCCCGCTCGAAGCCGCGCTCGGACAGGAAGCGCCGCCCCGGGGCCGCCTCCGGGCTGGACAGCCTCTCGGCGTAGAACTCGGCGGCGGCGCGGTGCGCCTCGATCAGCCGCAGCCGCTCGCCCTGCTCGCGGCCGGGCACGTAGCCGCCCTGTTCGTACCGGAGCTGGATGCCGGCGCGCTGGGCGAGCCGCTCGACGGCCTCGGTGAACGTCAGGTTCTCGATCTTGCGGACGAACGTGATGACGTCGCCGCCCTCGGCGCAGCCGAAGCAGTAGTAGTAGCCCCGGGCCGGGGTGACGTTGAACGAGGGGGACTTCTCGTCGTGGAACGGGCACAGCCCCTTCAGGTTGCCCCCGCCCGCGTTGCGGAGCTGGATGTGCTCGCCGACGACGTCGGCGATCGGCGATCGCTCCCGCACGAGCGCGATGTCCTCGTCACTGATCCGACCGCTTCGCCCTGCCACGCTGGCGAGTCTAGAGCCTGCCCCCGACAGCCCGGACGCCCCACCACGGGTGGTCGAGGACATGTCACGACTTTCCGGAACCGGTCGTGATGTGCGGCTTGGTCCGTTACAAAGGAAAGGTTCGGTAACGTCGACCAGGTGGAGATCATGCGATCGGGGAGACTGGCCGCCCTCGCCGGCGCCGCGTTCGTCGCGGCGTCCTGCGGCGCGCCCGCCGGAGTCGCGGGAGTGAGCACGCTGCCGCCCACCCCGCCGCCGGGAGGCGGCGTCACGGCCGCCATGGACGACTCCGAGCCCGGCCACGTCGTGCCTCCGCCCGGTGAGGAGCCGGTTCGGGTCCCGCCGCCGAAGATGTCCCCCTACACGTACGCCTTCCCCATCAAGGGCTGCAAGGTGTCGTACTCCCGCAAGCTGCTCGTGCTTCCCAAGACCACCATCTGGGCGGCCAAGGGATGCGCGTTCGTGTCGCCGGTCGACGGGGTGGTCCAGGAGGTCAACGTCAAGAACCTCTGGACGCCCTCCACGGACCGCGGCGCCGACCGGGAGGGCCGGTTCGTCACGGTCAAGGGCGAGGACGGCGTGCTGTACCTCGGGGGTCACCTCGACTCCGTGGAGCAGGACGTCACGCCGGGCGCCAAGGTCAAGGCCGGGCAGCTGCTCGGCCGGGTGGGCAACACGGGCAACGCGCGCGACACCGCGAGCAACCTCTACTTCGCCATCTCCTGGCCGGTCGAGCCCCAGTACTGGTGGGTGCGGCGGGGCATCGTGCCGCCGTGGCCCTACCTGGACGCCTGGGACGACGGCAACCGCACCGTCTCGCCGCGCAAGGCCATGCTCACGCTGCGCAAGAAGATGGGCGCGACCCCGCCCTGCACCCAACTGTGCGCGTCCAACTCGTCCAGGCAGCCCACACCCACCCCGGACGAGACCAAACCGCCCACGAAGAAAAAGAAGAACGGCGGCAACGACGACGAGGTCGTGGTCATCCCGCTTTAGGTGAGCTCGGTCACCGGGGCACGGCTTACCAGGGCACCGGTCCGTCCTCGTCGAAGAACCCGCCCGACGGCCCGTCCGCACCGAGCGTCGCGAGCCTGACCGCGACCGCCGCGCCCTGCGCCGCCGTACGCGGCAGGGACCTGCCGAGATCCCTGGCGAAGTCGGTGTCGCACGGCCCGGGGGCGATGGCGTTGACCAGGATGCCGAGCGGGCGCAACTGCTTGGCGTACTGCACGGTGAGCATGTTGAGCGCGGCCTTCGACGGCGGATAGGCCGCGAAGCTCGGCCTGCCGGTGAAGTAGTGGCCGGGGTCGGTCATGTGCGTCATCGACCCCGTGCCGCTGGACACGTTGACGATCCGGCCCGCCGCCGACCGCCGCAGCAGCGGCAACATCGCGTCGGTCACCCGGATGACGCCGAAGAGGTTGGTCTCGAACACCTCGCGCACGACGCCGAGGTCGGCAGATCCGGGCGTCTGCCGCGTTCCGCCCGAGATGCCGGCGTTGTTGACGAGCACGTCGAGGCGGCCGAACCGCTCCCCCACCTGCGCCGCCGCCGCCCGCACGCTCTCCTCGCCGGTGACGTCGATCGTCAGCGGGTGGACCTCCAGCCCCTCCGCCCGCAGCTTCGCGGTCGCCTCGTCCCGGCGCCCCGGGTCGCGCGCCCCGAGCAGCACGGTCATGCCGAGCTCGCCGAGCTGCCTGGCGATCTCATGGCCGATTCCCTTGTTCGCGCCCGTGACCAGGGCGACGGTGTCGGTGCTGTTCATGCTTTTCATGGGGGCAAGCCCATCACCGGGTCCCCCGCGAAGCCCAACACCGTCTCGGTCACGGGCGATACCCTCGCGGTATGACCGCCGGTGACGACACCGTGGAGACGCGGGAGCTGGCCTATTTCGTGGCGGTGGCCGAGGAGCTGCACTTCGGGCGGGCGGCCCGGCGGCTCGGCATCGCGCAGCCGCCGCTGTCACGGGCGATCCAGCAGCTCGAACGCCGCCTCGGGGTGCGGCTGCTGGAGCGCGACCACCGCACGGTGGCGCTGACGGAAGCGGGTGAGACGCTGCTGCGGGAGGGCCAGGCCGCGCTCGCCGCCGTGTCGGCGGCCGTGCGGAGGACCCGGCGGGCCGGCCGGAGCGAGCCCTCCCTCGTGCTCGCCGCCAAGCCGGGCGGGGACGCGGACCTGCTGCCGGAGATCCTCGCGGCGTACGCGGCCACGCCGGGCGCGCTGACCGTCGACATCGTCTTCAGCGCACGGGAGCGGGGCGCGATGGTGCGGGACGGCCGGGCCGACGCCGCCCTGCTGCACGCGCCGCGCGAGGACCTGACCGGCCTGGCGGTCGAGGAGCTGCTGGTGGAAAGCCAGGTCGCGGTGCTGCCGCGGGGGCACAGGCTCGCCGGGCGCGCGGTGCTGTCGATGGCGGACCTCGACGGCGAGCCGCTGCCGCGGTGGCCCGGGGCGGTCCCGGAGGGCTTCTCCCGGATCGCCGAGAGCGGCCAGCTCATGCATCTCGTCGCGCTCGGCCGGGCCGTGGCGGTCGTCCCCGAGTCGATCCGGGCGAACCTGCGTCACGACCTCGTCGGCGTGCCCGTGGCCGACGCGCCGCCGACGACGCTGGTCCTGGCCTGGCCGCAGGACGCGCGGTCGCGGGCGCTGGCCGCCTTCGTGCGTGCGGCGGCGGAGGTGGCCCGGCGGGTCTCAACCGGCTCCGAGGCCACGCGGCGGGTCAGCCGGCCCTGAGGCGGCCTGTGGCAATCAGCCTGCCTTGTAGCGGTCCGTCGCGGTCAGCCGGCCCTGAGGCGGCCCGGCGAGTCAGCCGGCCCTCAGGCGGTGCGTCGCGGCCGACAGGCGGCGGTGCCAGCCCATCGCGGAGGCGTCGGTCAGTGAGGCGATCTGGTCGACCACCGCGCGCAGCCGTCCCGCGTCGTCGGCGGCCTGCTCGAACTGCGGCCGCAGGGCGGGCTCCAGCGTCGCCGGAGCACCGCGCAGGATGAGGTCGCCCAGCTCGGCGATGATCTCGCGCTGCCGGGCCTGGACGGCGTGGTGGGCCTCCCGGGACATCACGTAGCGGGCCGTCACTCCCTTGAGCAGCGCGCACTCCAGGCGGGTGGCCCTCGGCACCACCAGGTCCGCGTCGTACCGGTCGTGGCCGCCTCTGCCCCCGGGCGTGGGGCGGCAGCCGTACGCCTCGCGCGTGGCGTCCTGGGCGGAGCGGCACAGCCGGCCGATGAGCGCGCTGGTCAGCCGCTTGAGCGCGGCGAGGTCGGCGAGCCCGGCGTCGAAGGCGGCCGGCCACAGCGGCTCGGCGAGCAGCCGGGCGAAGGTCTCCGACAGCTCCTCCAGGCCGGCGTCGGGCGCGTACCACTCCCTCGTCAGGCGGCACACCTCCAGCCGCTCCTCGGGGTCCCGCAGGGCCGCCATGGTGACGTGGCCGCACGTCAGCGCGTCCTCCAGGTCGTGCACCGAGTAGGCCACGTCGTCGGCCCAGTCCATGATCTGCGCCTCGAAGCCGAGCGCGTAATCGGGCGCCCCCTCCCGCACCCAGCGGAAGACCGGGAGGTCGTCGGGGTAGACGCAGTACGGCTGGCCCTCGCCGGCGAGCGGGACGCCGGGGACCCGGCAGGACGACCCGGCCCAGGGATACTTGCAGACCGAGTCGAGCGCGGCCCGGGTCAGATTGAGCCCGGCGCTGCGGCCGTCCTCGGTGATGACCTTGGCCTCCAGCCGGGTCAGCAGGCGCAGGTTCTGCGCGTTGCCCTGGAACCCGCCGCACGGCGCGGCCAGTTCGTCGAGGGCGGCCTCCCCGTTGTGGCCGAACGGGGGATGGCCGAGGTCGTGGGCGAGGCAGGCCGTCTCCACCAGGTCGGGGTCGCAGCCGAGGACCTTGCCCATCTCCCGGCCGATCTGCGCGCACTCCAGGGAGTGGGTCAGCCGCGTACGGGGGCTGTGCAGGCCGGTGCAGTCGGCGGGGGCCACCACCTGCGTCTTCGCGGCGAGCCTGCGCAGCGAGGCGCTGTGGAGCACGCGTGCCCGGTCCCGCTCGAACGCGCTCCGCTCGGGGTTGCCCGGCGGCTCCGGCACCCACCGTGCCTGGTCGTGCTCGTCGTAGCGGGCCATGCGTCCTCCTTCCCTGTGGCAAGCCCCGTGGCGGCGGGGAATGGAGCGTACCCGCGAAGGTCCGGTTTCACGACAGATCCGGTAGTCCGATGGAAGATTGCCCTCTTGCCCGCTAAGCGGTCGCGAGTGATACTCGGTTTTTCCCGCCCTGGCGCTTCCGAGGAGGAGCCTTGGTGGTGGACAACGAGCTCGCGGAGGTCCTCCGATCCGGGCCCTTCGAGCGTGCCCTGCGGGCGGCCATCCGCGCCCGGGGGCTGAGCCTCGATCGCCTCCACTCTCGGCTGCGCGAGCGGGGTGTCCGCGTCAGCCTGTCCAGCCTCAGCTACTGGCAGCGCGGCCGGTCGCGGCCCGAGCGCGCGGCCTCGCTCGCCGCGGTCCGGGAGCTCGAAGCCATCCTGTCCCTGCCGGAGTACGCACTGATCGGCCTGCTCGGGCCGCCCCGCCCGCGGGGCCGGCGGCCGGAGACGCTCATCGTGCTCAGCCACCACGAGCAGGTGGTGGTGGGCGCCGGCCGACGGCACCGGGTGAGCGCCCGGGTCGTGCTGCGGGCCGCCGTGCCGAGCCTGGACCGGTACGTGGTCGCCCATCCGCCGGGCACCCGGCTGCTGCGCACCGAGGGCTGCCGGCCCGGCCGGGGCGACGACGACGGGACCGGCCCCCTGACCGAGCTGATCTTCCCGCACCCGCTCGCCCCCGGCGAGACCCACATCGTCGAGTACGTCACCGCCGTCGCCGCCGCCGACCGGTACGACCGGCGCCTGCGGGACCCGGTCGAGCAGCATCTGGTGCAGGTGCGGTTCACGGGCGGGCGGCTGCCGGTGCGGTGCTTCCACACCTGGTCCCCGGACGCGTCGGCGCCGCCCGGGGACGCCGGTGAGCTGCGCGTCGACGCGTTCGGGACCGCTCACCTGGTGGACACCGGCGCCCGGCCCGGCGTACGCGGCATCCGCTGGGAGTGGGATTAGGGTCGCGGGGCGCCGTGAGCGGCGGTCCGGGCGAGGCGGACGAGCTCGGCGGCCGGGCCGGTCAGACGGGTCCTGGCCCGCCACACCGCGAACAGCGGCCGCCGCAGGTCGAGATCGGTGACGGGCACCTCGATCAGGCGCCCGTCGCGCAGTTCCGCGGCCACGGCGAGATGGCTGAGAACCGCCGGGGCGACCCCGGTCTCCACCGCCACCTTCACCGCGGCGTTGGAGGACAGCTCCAGGATCGGCGGGGCGACGTCCGGGCCGGTCAGGAGGCGGTCGAGGGCGTAGCGGGTGCCCGAGCCGGGTTCGCGCACCACCAGCGGCGTCGCGGCCAGGTCGGCGCGGCTCAGTGGTTCCCCGCGCGGAGATTCCCCGCGCAGAGGTTCCCCGCGCAGGGGCTCCCCGCGCCGCGCCCACGGGTGACCGGGGGCCACCACGACGACGAGCCGGTCTTCCGCGACCGGCCAGGAGGTCAACTCCCGCGGCACGACGGGCGACTCGATGAAGCCCGCGTCGATCTCGCCGTCCGTCGCCATCCTGCAGACCTCGCCGGAGTTGACCACGCGCAGCCCCACCTCCACGTCGGGCAGCACGCGGCGCAGCGCCACCAGCCAGCCGGGCATCAGATATTCGGCGACGGTCATGCTCGCGGCCACCCGTACGCGGGCGTCAGTCCGCCCGCGAAGCGCCTGCACCCCTGTGAGCAGGTCGTTCGCCGCGGCCAGCGTGGCGCGGGCCCAGTCCACGACGACCTGGCCCTGCGGGCTGAGGCGCGAGCCCGTGGTCGAGCGGTGCAGCAGCGGCACGCCCAGCTCCCGCTCCAGCGTGTCGAGCCTGCGGCTGGCGGACGCCTGCGTGATGCCGTGCAGCTTCGCCGCCTTCCCGAGGCTGCCCTGCTCCGCCACCAGGAGCAGCAGTTCGAGGCTGGCCAGATCCGGCCACCGTACGGTCATACGGCAACCGTATGACCTAGTGCGGAATCGGTGGCTACCGGGGCATATGGGACTTCGCGACGATCTCCGCATGCTTCCGTCTCTCACACGGACCACCGCTGCCCGTTCCCCGCTTCCGGGGCTGCTCGTGACGGCCGCCGGGGTGGCCCTGGCCACCGCCGTCAACGCGCTCGTCCCCGCCGTCAGTCCGCTGATGGCGGCGCTCGTCCTCGGCGCCCTCATGACCAACCTCGGCCCGTCTTCACCCGCCCTGCGTCCCGGGCTCGAGTTCGCCGCCAGAGGGCCGTTGCGGCTCGGGATCGTCCTCCTCGGCGCGCAGCTCGCCCTTCCCGACGTCCTCGCCCTGGGACTCCCGGTGCTGCTGCTGGTCGTGGTGACGGTCACCGCGACCTTCTTCGGCACGCAGTGGCTCGGCCGCAGGCTCGGGCTGGGGCGTGAGCTGTCCCTGCTCGTCGCGACCGGTTTCTCCATCTGCGGGGCGGCGGCCGTCGCGGCCATGGACGGGGTGACGGACAGCGACGAGGAGGACGTCATGACCGCGGTCGCCCTGGTGACGCTGTACGGCTCGCTCGCGATCGCCGTCCTGCCGCAGGCCCGGGACCTCCTGCACCTGTCCCCGGAGGCGTTCGGCGTCTGGGCCGGAGCGAGCGTGCACGAGGTGGCCCAGGTCGTGGCCACCGCGCAGGCCGTAGACGGAGCGCAGGCCGTAGACGGGGCGGCGCTCACCACCGCGGTGGTCGTCAAGCTGACCCGGGTGGTCCTGCTCGCCCCTCTCATCGCCGGGGTCACCCTCTGGCGCCGCCGTACGGCCACTCCCGGCGAGGGCAGGAGGCCGCCCGTCGTACCCCTCTTCGTGGGCGGCTTCCTGGCCATGGCGGCCCTGCGCAGCCTCGGCGTGCTGCCGCCCGCGTCGCTGGCGGCGCTGAAGACCGCGGAGACCCTGCTGTTCACCGCCGCGCTGTTCGGCATGGGAGCGGCGGTCCGCCTGCGCGCGCTCCTGCGCACCGGCCGCCGCGCCGTCGCGCTGGGCGCCCTCTCGACGGCCCTTGTCACGCTGGTCGCCCTCGCCGGTGTGACCGTGCTGGCGTGATCTGCGATGGATCAGGTCTTCGTGATCGTCACGTCGTCGACCCCTGCCTCCACGAGGCTGGCGGTCGCCAGGTCGGCGGCCTCGAACTGGATCCGCACGGTCTGGCCGGCCAGCCCGGTCAGCGACGCGGTGGCGACGCTCCACACGCCGTCCCTGTCGGTGGCCGCGCCGAGCTGCTCGAAGACCGTGCTCGTCGTGCCGCCGATCACCTTCACCCGGAAGTAGTCGGCCGCGGAGGAGTTCGACCCGTGGGCGAGATACCAGGAGAACGACAGCGTGAGCGTCCCCGACGCCGGCAGCGTGATCGGCGGCGAGGTGATCGTGGTCACTCCCCCGTCGACGTCGCCGTCCCCGGCACTCGCCCCGGCGGCGGCGCCGGTGACCAGGTCGTAGCTCCCGCTGACCGTGGTGCCGAGCTGCTTGGCCCCGCTGGACGTCGTCGCGGCGGGGTCGGCGCGCTCCCACGCCCCCGAGGTGGCCGTGTCGGCGCCCGCCGCGTTCACCGTCCAGCCGGTCGCGGTCTCGAAGGTGTCGGAGTAGACGGTCGCGGGCGGCGTGCCGGTGCCGCAGTACGCGGTCTCCTTGCCGATGACCCGGTAGACGCAGTCGGCGTTCTGCACGAGCAGCAGCGCGGCCGCCCGGTTACGGGAGGTCTCGCGGTCGATCACCTCGTCGGGCGGGTAGAAGCCGGGGTTGCTCCCCTTGGGGTACATCTCGAACGTGTACGTGAAGATCTTGTACGTGCCCCACATCCAGTCGTCGATCGAGCCGTCGGTGATGTAGAGGTCGCTCGCCTGCTCGGCGGTGTACCCGTTGGTGGCCGCCATGCTCCGGCCGAGGGCGGCGTGCGCGTCCCGGTCGTCCTGCGTCATGCCCGGGCCGGTGTCGGCGGTCGTGTACCCGTACGGCCACAGGACGAGCTCGCTGTAGGTGTGCCAGTCGATCGCCGCCTTGATCTGCTGGACGCCGCCGACCACGCGGCTGCGGACGAAGTCGGCCGCCGCCCTGACCTCCGGGGCCGACTCGGCGGCCGAGCCGCGGTAGGTCTCACTTGACGGGGTGCCGGAGGAGCCGCCGCAGCAGCCCCATCGGTAGCCCCAGTTGCGGTTGAGGTCGGTGCCGACGCTGGAGGTGCCGGAGTTGGGCTGGCGGTTCTTGCGCCACGACCGGTAGGAGCCGGTGACGATGTCGTACTCGCCGCCGTCGGGGTTGAGGTCGGGCAGGATCCAGATCTCCCGCGTGTTCACCAGGTCGGTGATCTGGGCGTCGCCGCCGTAGTTGTCGGTGAACAGGCGCAGCAGGTAGATCGCCATCTCGACGGTGAGATGCTCGCGCGCGTGCTGGTGCGCGGTGAACAGCACCTCGGGCTCGTTCTCGTCGGCGGCCACGTTGTCGCTGATCTTGACGCCCATCAGGTCGCGGCCCTCGTACGAGCGGCCGTAGCTGAACCTGCGCGCGATCGTGGGATGGGCGGCGACGACCTGATCCACCAGCGTGCTGAGCTCGGCGTAGTTGTGGTAGCCGGAGTCTCCCGAGGGGAAGTCGAAGGTCTGCGGGCCGCCCGCCTCGGCGGGGGGCGCCAGTTCGGTGACCGTGAACCCGAGCCTGCGGATGGCGTCGGCCTCCTGGAGGGTCGCGGTGACGACCAGGCTCCGGCCGTGCACCTCGTCGACCGCGGCCCCCGTGCGGGCCACCGCGCTGCGCTGCGCGACGGTGGCCGGGCCGTCCACCTGGTACTGCCTCGACGGCGACGGCTCCTGACCCGCCTGTCCCGCCGCCGAGGTCGTCAGCGACAGGGCCGGCGAAGCGGGGACGGCACCGAGCAGTGTCACGAGGGCACAAAGCGACGCGAAGACAGCACGGCGCGACGCCGCGGCGATCCCCGACGACGGCAGGCGGCGACGTCTTCCCACTCCACGCCCTCCCTTGCGGTAGGTACGTAGAGTGATCAGTCAGGCGGGCGGCTTCAACGGTCACCGGGCCGTGTCGCGCGGCCCGGTGAACCGCCCCCACTCCGACCTGGTCATTCCACAACCAGTCCGGATGTTCTGTGGAATTTCAACTCATCTCGTGTCGGACTGCGCACAGGTCAGCGCCGCACGACCCGCCTCCAGCCGGGCCACCGGAATGCGGAACGGCGAGCAGGAGACGTAGTCGAGGCCGATCTCGTGGCAGAAGTGCACCGACTCGGGGTCGCCGCCGTGCTCGCCGCAGATGCCGAGCTTGAGGTCCGGCCGCGTCCGCCTGCCCTCCTCGACCGCGATCCGCATCAGCCGGCCGACGCCCTCCCGGTCGACGGACTCGAACGGCGAGACCCCGAAGACGCCGAGGTCGAGGTATTTGCCGAAGAAGGCGCTCTCCACGTCGTCACGGGAGAAGCCCCACGTCATCTGGGTGAGGTCGTTGGTGCCGAACGAGAAGAACTCGGCGGCCTCGGCGATCTGCCCGGCCGTCAGCGCCGCCCTCGGCACCTCGATCATCGTGCCGATCGCCGCCTCCACGCCCGCCTCGGCGAGGATGCCCTCCGCCTCCTCCCTGACGATCTCCAGCTCCTGCACCGCGCCGACCAGCGGGATCATGATCTCCGCCCGGGCGTCCTCGACCCGCCGGGCGGCCGTGGCGATGGCCCGCACCTGCATGGCGAACAGGCCGGGGATCGTCAGGCCGAGCCGTACGCCGCGCAGCCCGAGCATCGGGTTCTGCTCGTGCAGCCGCTTGACCGCGTCGAGGAGTCTGCGGTCCCGGTCGTCCGCCCTCTCCCCCGCCCGTTCTTCCGCGAGAGCCACCTTCACGGCCAGGTCGGTGAGGTCGGGCAGGAACTCGTGCAGCGGCGGGTCGATCAGCCGGATCGTCACCGGCAGCCCGCGCATGGCCGTGAAGATGCCGGTGAAGTCGCCGGTCTGGAGCGGTTCGAGCGCGTCGAGCGCGGCTTGCCGCTCCTCGGGCGTCGTGGCCAGGATCAGGTCCTCGACGAGCCGCCGCCGCTCCCCCAGGAACATGTGCTCCGTACGGCACAGCCCGACGCCCTGGGCGCCGTAGCGGCGTGCGCGGGCGGCGTCCTCGGGGGTGTCGGCGTTGGCCCGTACGGCGAGCCGGCGTGCGGAGTCGGCGTGGGTCATGATCCGGTCGACGGCCTGCACCAGTTCGTCCTCGGCGGGCTCGCCCTCGAAGTACTCGGCGACCGGCGAGGCGGTGACCGGGACCTCGCCGAGGTACACGGCTCCGGTGCCGCCGTCGATCGAGATCACGTCGCCCTCGTTCACCACGATCCCGCCGGGGGCGGTGAAGCGGCGGGCGTGCGGGTCCACCTCCAGCTCCTCGGCCCCGCACACGCAGGTCTTGCCCATGCCGCGGGCCACCACGGCGGCGTGGGAGGTCTTGCCGCCCCTGGAGGTGAGCACGCCGTGGGCCGCGATCATCCCGGCGAGGTCGTCGGGGTTGGTCTCCCGCCGCACGAGGATGACCGCCTCGCCCTGCCCGGCCAGCTCGACGGCCCGCTCGGAGCTGAAGACGGCCCTGCCCGCGGCGGCGCCGGGCGAGGCGTTCATGCCGGTGGTCAGCCTGCGGTTGCCGGCCGTCGCGGCGAAGCGAGGGAACATGAGCTGGGCGAGCTGGTCGCCGGTGACCCGGGTGACCGCCTCGTCCATGTCGATCAGGCCCTCGTCCACGAGCTGGGTGGCGATGCAGAAGGCGGCGGCGGCCGTGCGCTTGCCGACCCGGGTCTGCAGCATCCACAGCTTGCCGCGCTCGATCGTGAACTCGATGTCGCACAGGTCGCGGTAGTGCCGCTCCAAGGTCGCCATGATGTCGAGGAGCTCGCGGTAGGCCTCCGGGTTGATGGTCTCCAGCTCCTGCAGGGGGACGGTGTTGCGGATGCCGGCGACGACGTCCTCGCCCTGGGCGTTGCGCAGATAGTCGCCGTAGACGCCCTGGCGTCCCGAGCCGGGGTCGCGGGTGAAGGCGACCCCGGTGCCGGAGTCCGGGCCCATGTTGCCGAACACCATGGCGACGACGTTGACGGCGGTGCCGAGGTCGGCGGGGATGCGCTCCTGGCGGCGGTAGAGGATAGCGCGCGGGGCGTTCCAGGAATCGAAGACCGCCCTGACGGCGAGGTCCATCTGCTCCCGGGGGTCGGCGGGGAAGTCGCGGCCCGTCCGCTCCCGGACGATGCCTTTGAAGGTCTCGACCAGCCGCTGGAGGTCGGCGGCGTCGAGGTCGGTGTCGTCCCGCTCGCCCTTGAGGTCGTCCATCGCGTCCTCGAACAGCTCGCCGTCGATGCCCAGGACGGTCTTGCCGAACATCTGGATGAGCCGGCGGTAGGAGTCCCACGCGAAGCGGTCGTTGCCCGACTGCTTGGCCAGCCCGAGGACCGAGTCGTCGTTGAGGCCGATGTTGAGGACCGTCTCCATCATGCCGGGCATCGAGAACTTGGCCCCCGACCTCACGCTGACCAGCAGCGGGTCGTCCGCCTGACCGAGGCGCTTGCCCATCCGCGCCTCCAGGGCGGCGAGGTGCTCGACGATCTCCCCCTCCAGCCCGTCGGGAATGCCGCCGTGCCCCAGGTAGTGGCGGCACGCCTCGGTGGTGATCGTGAAGCCGGGAGGCACGGGGAGGCCGATTTTGGTCATTTCCGCCAGATTGGCGCCCTTGCCACCGAGTAGGTCTTTGAGGTCCTTGTTGCCCTCGGTGAAGTCGTAAACGTACTTGGGCATGCGACGCTCCTTCGCCGACTTCAATAAAACCGCGGACGCGGCCCGCAACCGGACTGTACCTAGGAAAAGCAGCACCAAACATCACCCTTCGCCACACATGACGTCTAAGCAGGTAGAAGGCATCGCATAGGTCTAATCCAATCAAAGAACACCCATTTTTCCGGTGACCGCACAGTGGCATAAACCAATTCGCCACCAAGGACGGCGTGAAGGTTCCGAGTCACGGGAGGGGAAATGGTTTAGACCATTGTCCGGGTAAGGCGGAGTTCCGGTGAGTCGGCGGTGCGGTGGCGACGGCGTGCGATATAAACGAGACACCCTCCGAATACAGTCGAACACGGAGGGTTGTCAGTGTCGCGAGCGATGTCGCGAGTGGTATCGGTGCGAGTGGTATCGGCGCGGGCGGCGGCGCGGGTGACGGCGGCGCGAAGGGTCTGGCCGGTGCTGGCGGCGGCGGTCGCCGGGCTCGGCGCGATGACGGCGGCCACCGGCTGCGGGGGCGCGCGGGTCACCCCGGAGGAGTACGCCTCGGGCACGCCTTCCCTGGCCTGGAAGGCGTGCGAGGAGACGGCCTCCGCCTCCGGCTTCGAGTGCGCCACGCTCCAGGTGCCCCTCGACTACGCCAAGCCGGAGGGCAAGAAGGTCGACATCGCATTGGTCCGGCTGCGGGCCACCGACCAGAGCCGGCGGATCGGCTCCCTGGTCTTCAACTTCGGTGGTCCCGGCGGCTCCGGCGTCACGACGCTCATCAACGCGGCCCACGCGTTCTCCACCCTGAACAGCCGCTACGACCTCGTCAGCTTCGACCCGCGGGGCGTGGAACGCAGCAGCGGCATCCGCTGTCTCAGCGGCCCCCAGATGGACCAGTACATGAGCAGGGAGCCCAGCGAGAACGCCGCGACCGAGACCAAGCTCGTCAAGGGCTTCGCCCAGGCGTGCGAGCGCAACGCGGGCTGGATCCTGCCCTACGTCGGCACCGTCAACGCGGCCCGCGACTTGGAGTCGCTGCGCGTGGCCCTCGGCGAGCCGCGCCTCAACTACTTCGGCTTCTCCTACGGCACCCACCTCGGGGCGGTGTACGCCACGCAGTACCCGAAGAAGGTGGGGCGCATGGTGCTCGACTCGGCCGTCGACCCCTCGATCAGCATGCTTGACATGGCCAAGACACAGGCCCTCGGCTTTCAGAAGGCGTACGAGGACTACCTGGCCGACTGCACCAAGACGCGGACGAGCTGCCCGCTCGGCGCCGACGCCGCCACCGCGAACGCCACCGTGCTGAAGCTCCTCGACACCCTGACGCGCACGCCGGGGAAGGTCGGCTCGCGCACGGTCACCGAGGACGTCGCCAGGGTGGGCATCACCCAGGCGCTCTACAGCAAGTACACCTGGCCGCTGCTCACCGAGGCGCTGGACGAGGGCAGGAAGGGCAAGCTCGACGGCCTGCTCGCGCTGGCCGACCAGTACGCCGGACGGCAGTCGAACGGCACCTACTCGACCCTGCAGTTCTCGCTGCCGGCGGTGCTGTGCGTCGACAGCACCGACCGCCCCTCGGTCGCCCAGGGCGAGGAGCTGGCCCGGCGGCTGAAGAAGCGGAGCCCGATCTTCGCCTCGACCGCGATCAGCGCGGGGTCGTGCAGCGTCTGGCCGGTGCCCGGGGACGACGACGCCAGGCACGTCGACGCCACCGGGTCCGGCCCGATCCTGGTGGTCGGCGTGACGAACGACCCGGCCACGCCCTATCAGTGGGCGCCGCGCCTGGCCGAGCAGTTGCGCACCGGCGTACTGCTGACGCTGAACGGCGAGGGCCACGGCGCGTACGGCCAGAACCAGTGCATCGACGACAAGGTCAACGCCTATCTGGTGGAGGGGAGGGTCCCGGCCAAGGGGACACGCTGCGGCTGACGCCCACGTGGTCACAGCGTGACCACGATCTTGCCGTGGACGTGGCGTCCGGCCTGCAGGGTGACGGCCTCACGGATCTGCTCGATCGGGAAGGTCGCGGCGATGGGCACGGTGATCTCGCCGGCGAGGATCGCGTCGGTGATCCGCTCCAGGTCCGCCGGCCGGGCTTGCTCGCCCCCGGTCCCGCGCACGCCGCCGGGAGGGTTCGGGCCCGCGGCGATCGTGGAGATCCGCTCAGGCGGCACGCCGAGCGCGAGCGCGGTCTCGGCCGTCTCGGTGCCGAACAGGTCCGTCGCGGTGGTCACGCGGTCGGGAGCCAGCGTCCGCACCCGGTCCGCGAGCCCCTGGCCGTACGCCACGGGCTCGGCGCCCGCAGGCGGGCAGTGATCGCCGCCAACCCGGAACTGCGGGAACGCGAGGCGCTGAAGGGCCTCGGTCTCACCGCCTCGATGACCCACGCGCTGATGCGGCGCGGCGTTCCCGACCTGACCGCGTGCGTGGCCGCGGAACTGGGCGCGCTCGCCCTGAAAATCGCCTACGAGCGCTGGAGCGACACGACCGACGGCGACCGGCTTCGGCGAACTCGCGCGGCGCACACTCGCCGACCTGCGGGCAGCCAGTGCCTCGTGCTGACGCGGACGCGGACGAAGTCACGGCATTCGTGACCCGGGACCTCGCTCCCCCCCGGGCGGCCCGCGGGCGGTCGGCGTACGAGCCCCGCCGCCGCGGACCCTACGCTCAAAGCGCCTAACGCACGGCGCCCAGCCCAGCCACCACGTGGTCGACGATGCCGTACTCCCTGGCCTCCTCGGCGGTGAACCACCTGTCCCGGTCGGAGTCCGCCTCGATGCGTTCGAACGGCTGACCGGTGTGGAAGGCGATGCGCTCGGCCAGGGTCTTCTTCGTGTGCCGCATCTGCTCGGCCTGGATCGCGATGTCGGCCGCCGTGCCGCCGATGCCGCCGAGCGGCTGGTGCATCATGATGCGCGCGTGCGGCAGGGCGTAACGCTTGCCCTGCGCGCCGGCGCACAGCAGGAACTGCCCCATCGAGGCGGCCAGGCCCATGCCCACGGTGACGACGTCGTTCGGCACGTATTGCATGACGTCGTAAATCGCCAGACCGGCCGACACGGAACCGCCGGGGGAATTGATGTAAAGGCTGATGTCCCGCTCGGAGTCCTCCGCGGTCAGCAGCAGCAGCTGCGAGCAGATGCGGTTGGCGATGTCGTCGTCGACCTCCTGGCCGAGCACGACGATGCGCCGTTCCAGCAGCTTACGGCCAAGGTCTCCGAAGGCGAACCGGTCGGCGGCGGGGTCGCCGGAGCGCGCGTGGTAGTCCATCTGGTCTCCCTGTTCCGGTAGTCGGGTTATGCCGCGACATTAGTCCCGGAACCCGGGAAGAGGCCTGCCTATTTCACTCTGAGCACATTTTCGCCATGAGCAAATTACGCTACAAGCATATTCGGCCATTACCACATTTACGTCAGGGCTCGGCCCGGAACGCCCGGCGGTAGGCGCCCGGCGTCGTGCCCATGATGGCGAGGAAGCGCCGGCGGAGGTTAGTGGCCGAGGAGAGCCCGACGCGGCGGGCGACGGCGTCCAACGGGAGGTCGGAGGACTCCAGCAGGTCCCGGGCGGTGGCGATCCGCTGGGCGAGCAGCCAACGCCCGGGGCTGGTACCGAGCTGCTCGGCGAACCGCCGGGCCAGGGTGCGCGCCGAGACGCCGGCGTGTGCGGCCATGTCCTCGACGGTCAGCGGTTCACCGAGTCTCTCGATGATCCACTCCAGCACCGGCGCGAGCGTGTCGTCGATCTGTGCGGGATGTGGCGGCGCCGAGTACTGCAACTGCCCGCCCTCGCGGTGGGGTGGCATGACCATGGTCCGTGCGATGTGCGCGGCGTACCGGGCGCCCTGGTCGCGGCGGACCAGGTGCATGCACAGGTCGATGCCGGCCCCGGCGCCGGCGCTGGTGGCCACGTCACCGTGGTCCACGTACAGCGGATCCGGGTCGACCCGGATGCGCGGGAAGCGCGCGGCGAGCTCGTCCGCCAGCGCCCAGTGGGTGGTCGCCCGCCGTCCGTCCAGCAGACCGGCGTGCGCCAGCAGGAAGGCGCCGGAGCAGATGCCGACCACCCGCGCGCCGCGCGAGTGCGCGCGGCCGAGTGCCCGGACGACCGCGGGCGAGGGGGTCTCCTTGACGGGCAGCCAGCCGGGGACGACCACGGTGTCCGCCCGGTCGAGTGCGTCCAGCCCGTCGGTCACGAGCATGTCGTACCCGGCGTACGTCGCGACCGGGCCGGGGCGCTCCGTGCACACGCCGAAGGCGTACCGCGTCGGAAGTCCTCGCCGCTCGATTCCGAACACCTGCGCCGCACAGGCGAGTTCGAAGGTCGATTGCCGTGGACGGACGAGCGCCACCACTCGATGCATGGCAGGAAAGTACCGCATGATGTCTTTTCTGACGCTCGGCGATGCGACGGCCGGCCGCCAGGCTGGCCCTCATGACGACAGAACAGAACACGCCTGCGTGCGTGTGGTCCGCCGTCCAGGACGCTCCCGTCCGCGAACTCTTCCCCGGCATCCGGCTGCGCCCGCTGTGGGCCGGGGACAACGGTGCGAAGGCCTTCGTCCTGGAGATGGACGCGAACACCTGCTGGCAGGGAGTCGACGTCCACGAGCCTGGTCCCGAAGAGGTCTTCGTGGTCTCCGGCGTCTTCAACGACGGCGAGCGGGACTACCCGGCCGGCTCCTTCATCCACGCCCCCGCGGGTTCCTCCCACGTCCCGCAGACGACGACGGGCTGCACGCTGTTCCTCTTCTATCCCGAGGGTTAGCGGCGGACAAGCGAGCGCCTTCCGGGATCCGGAAGGCGCTCGCCCCGCTCACGGCGCCAGGGCCTGGACCTCCAGCAGCCCGGTCGAGTAACCGCTGCGTGAGGTGAAGTTCAGCCGGATCCGCGTGGTGGTGACCGGCGTGAACGTCACGGTGTTGAAGGTGTTCGCGGCCACGCCGCACGCGCTCGCCCCGGGTACGTTCTGCCAGGCCGACCCGGTCCAGTACTGCACCGAGCAGGACGCCGGCAGGTCGATGCCCTGGTCGTCGTCGAACCAGTAGGCCCGCACCCGGTTGAGGGTGACCGCGGCCGGCCAGTCGTACTGCACCCATTGGGCGCCCTGCTGTGGCCAGTTGCCGTACACCGCGTGGGCCCGGTCGGCCGAACTGGCCGGGGTGTACCCGTCGTTGATCGCCGCGAGGCTCTCCCAGGAGGACACGTACGACGTCGAGGCGGTCGCCGTCAGCGCCTTGTTGTCACCGCCGGTGCCGCCGCCCCTGGTCTGGATCACCTTCTGGATCGTGCCGTCGGCGTTGAAGTAGAGCTTGTCCACCGCGACGGACCTGCGGAAGTTGCCGCCGCCCGGCGCGTCGGCCGTGTGGTAAACCATGTACCACTGCCCGTTGAACTCCACCACCGCCGCGTGGCTCGTGGTGGAGCTGACCTGGTCGAGGATCACGCCCCGCTGTGTCCAGGGCCCGAGCGGGTTGCTCGCGGTCGCGTAGCGCTGGCAGGCGTAGCTGGACGAGGTGACGCAGCCGTTGGTGTCGTTGGCCGCGTAGACCATGTAGTAGACGCCGTTCCGCTTGAACATCCACGGCGCCTCCCAGTAGTTGGTGAGGCCCTGCGGCGTGACGACCGAGCCGTCCAGTTCGATCATGTTGGACTTGAGCTTGGCCGCCCGCACCCCCCAGTAGCCGCCCCAGTAGATGTACGCCTGCCCGTCGTCGTCGGTGAACACGGTGGGGTCGATGTTCAGCGGCGACGAGTTCGGGGTGCTGTCGCTGATCAGCGGGCCGCCCTTGGCGTCGCGGAACGGGCCGAGCGGGCTGTCGCCGACCGCCACGCCGATGTCCATCCACCCCGGTCCGTTGCCGTTGACCGGGACATACCAGTAGTACTTCCCGTTGCGCGGCTCCACCTCCCCCGCCCAGGCGTCCGCGCCCGCCCAGGAGAAGTCGGCGATCGACAGCTTCGCCCCGTTGTCGGTCCAGGTGTTCGCGTCCGTCGACGAGAGCACGTGCCAGTCGCGCATAGAGAAGTTGGTCGCTCCCGGGGCCGCCTCGTCGTGCCCGGAGTAGATGTACATCGTGTTCCCCACCACGAGGGCGGCGGGATCGGCCGTGTAGATGGAGGTGATGATCGGGTTGGCGGCGTACGCGCCGCCCGCCAGGACCAGCACCAGCGTGGCCGCGATCGCGGCCACCGAGGACAGGCGCCGGCGCCAAAAGCGTCGTGACATGGATGAAGTGCCTTTCCGCGAGGGTTACAAGCCTGTCGAGTGGAGATCGGCGATCTCGGCGGCGGTCAGCGCCCGACTGTAGATCCGCAGCGAGTCGACCGCGCCCCGCAGGTAGGGGTCGCCGGCGTACTGCGAGCGGCCGACCCAGTTCCCCGTGGTGGAGCCGAGGTCGGCGGGGCGCAGCGTCATGCCCGTGGCGCGGGCCACCTGGGCCCCGTCGACGTACAGCGTTCCGGTGCCGCCGGCGGCGGTGACGGCGACGTGGGTCCACTTCCCGGTCGCCAGGGCGGCGGGGGCGTCGAGGCGCTGCTCCCCGCCCGAGCCGGTGGTGGTGACGGCGAAGCGGGCAGTCCCCGCCGAACTGCGCGGGGTCAGGAACATGTAGGCCGTGGTGCCGGCGCCGAAGTCGAAGACCCGCGACCACGTGTCGACGGCGTCCAGCCGGACCCAGAGGGCGACGGAGAAGGCCGTCGCGCCCGCGAGGATGCCGGAGGGCAGCGCCACGTGCTGCCCGCTTCCGCCGAGACCGGCGGCGTTGCCCGTGCGCCCCGCCGTCCAGGTCGCGCCGCCCGCCAGCGTCGCCGTACGGCCGTTGCCGGTGGCGTCGGCGGCGGTCGTCCCCGAGGTCTCGTCGAAGCGGTAGTGCGCCACGAACGGCGGCGGCGCGGCGGCGACCCTCCAGTAGACGGTGTAACGCTCCCCGTGCGTCTGGTGGAAGGGCCGCAGGGTCACCTGCCCGGTGCTCGCCGTCGCCGTGTAGTGCAGCGGCGTCGAGGTCGCCGTGATCGTGGCGGGGTCGAGCGTGGGCAGGGCGCCGAGGTTCGTCGTGCCGTACCCGCCGGCGAGCACGATCGGGCCGACCCTGACCGCCTGCACGGTCGCGTCGTCCGGCGCGGCCTCCCGCGTCAGCGGGGTGGGCAGGTCGACGTCGACGACGTCCCCGCTGTTCCACGTGCGGGTGAGCGCGGCGTACATGCCGGGGGTGAGGGTCAGCGCCTGCGCCGCGCCGTTGACCCGGATCCGGGCCCCGGAGGTCCAGGACGGGATGCGGATCCGGAACGTGGCGGCCCCGGAGCCGGTGACCGTGAGCCGGGTCGAGGGGGCCTCCGGGAAGGTCGTCTCCTGCCTGATCGTCAGCCCGCGCTCGGCCCAGGTCAGCTCGGAGGGGATGAAGAGGTTGACGTAGAGGGTGTCACCGGAGTGGAAGTAGACGCTGTCGCCATACTTGGTGTTGCTCTCCATCCCGGTGCCGTGGCAGCAGACGAAGCTGTCGTAGTCGTTGCTGTAGGTCTTGATCCCGCCCGCCCGCAGCGGCACGTAGTAGCACTGGAACCCGCGCGCCGAGTTCGGGTCCTGCGAGGCCAGGACGTGGTTGTAGAGCGTCCTTTCGTAGAAGTCCATCCGGTCGGCCCGCGACGGATCGGTGAGGAACAGCTGCCGGGTGAGCTTGAGCATGTTGTAGGAGTTGCAGCACTCGCAGGTGGTGTCGGACAGCTCGCTCGCGATGCGGTCGGGCGCCTTGAAGTACTCGCCGTTGGAGTTGCCCCCGATGGCGTACGTGTGGTGGCGGGTGACGATGTCCCAGAACGCGACGGCGATGTCGCGGTAGCGGGTCGTGCCGGTCGCGTGGTACTCCCGGATGGCGCCGATCACCTTGGGGATCTGGGTGTTGGCGTGGTAGCCGTTCAGCGCGTCGGTCCCGGCCGCGAGCGGGTCGAAGACCTCGGCGTGGTCGAAGTACTGCGCGGTGGCGAGGTGGGCGGGGTCTCCGGTGAGCTGGTAGAGGTTGGTCAGCACCTCGTTCATGCCGCCGAACTCGGTGTCGAGCATGTTCTGCCGCTGCGTGTAGCTGAGCCGGTCGCAGCGCAGCTTGACCCAGGCGGCCATGCCGAGCAGGACGGTCAGCGCCTGGGCGTTGCCGGTGAGCAGGTGCGCGTCGAGCAGCCCCGCCGTGATCTTGTGGAGCGTGTAGTAGGGGGCCCAGACCTGCTGGCGTGCCTCCACCCGGTCGATGAAGCTCTCGGGGAAGGCCGACAGGTAGCCGGCGTTGAACCCGGCGGTGGTGGCGCGGGCCTGGCATTCGGCCAGTTCGGCCACCAAGTAGTCGCTCTTGCTTTTGAACGACGCCGTGCCGGTGGAGGCGTACGCCTGCGACAGCGCGGACAGCAGGTGCCCGGTGGAGTGGCCGCGCAGTTCGGTGCTGGGCGACTCCCAGCCGCCGCAGGGCGTGGCGGCCGAGGCGAGTCCGACGTTGCGCCGGAAGGTGAGCAGCAGGCGGTCGGGGTCGAGGAACGACAGGTAGCTGTGCGTGCGCCCGGCGTTGGCCGCGAACGGCCCGCCCAGCAGGCGCACGGCCGTCAGCGGGAACGCGTAGGCGGCGACGCCGACGTCGGCGCGGGACGCCGGGAGGGAGGCACTGGGCACCAGGAGGGGGGCACTGGGCACCAGAGACGCGGGTGCGGCGGCAGCGGCGGGGCGGGCGGCCCCGGAGGCCCCGAGCGCGCCGGAGGCGAGCCCGGCCGCGCCGGCCACGAGCAGGTTTCTGCGGGACAGGGTTCTGCGGGACACGCTTCCGGGGGGTTCTGGCATGGCTGTCTCGTCTTCCGTCGGAGTGGGGGGTGCGGGGGAGGCCGCTCGCCTCCCCCGCCTGACGCGTTACGAGCCGTACGCCTTGACTTCGAGCAGCCCGACCGAGTAACCGGAGGCGCTCTGCAGCAGCACCCGCAGGCGGGTGGTGCTCACGGGGGTGAAGGTCACGCTGTTGTACTGGTCGGCCGCGACCGGATAGCCGCTCGCCCCGGCGACGTCCACGTAGGCGCTGCCGTTCCAGTACTGGAGCTTCCACGACGCCGGCAGGTCGATGCCCTGGTCGTCGTCGAAGAAGTAGACCTGCGCCCGGCCGACCGTCACCGCGGACGGCCAGGTGAGGGCAGCCCACTGCTCACCCTGGTTGGGCCAGGTGCCCCAGCGCGGGTTGACCGTGTCGTTGGAAGACGGCGGGTCGATCCCGTCGTTGATCGCGGCGACCGACTCCCACGACGAGGTGTACGAGGCGGAGGGCGTCGCCGACTGCGCCAGGTTGGTGACCGGCGGCGGGTTGGTGCCGCCACGGTTGTAGATCTTGATTTCGGTGAGCCCGCTCTTGGCCCCGGACGGGTTGGTCATCAGCACCCGCACCCGCTGCGCGGTGACCGGGCTGAACTTGACCAGGTTGTAGTTGCCCTGCGGGGTGGCGGGCGTCTTCGCCTGGCCGCTCACGGTGGTCCAGGTGCTGCCGTCGAGGTACTGGATCTGGTAGGCCGACGGCGGCCGGTAGGCCGTGCTCGCCGGGCGGCTGTCCTTGAAGTAGAGCCTGACCTCGTCGAAGGTCTTGGCGCTGCCGAAGTTCACCTCGTACCAGTCCTGGGCGTTCGGCGAGCCGGCCGCGCCCCAGAACGGCTCGTTGATCGGGAATCCGTCCACGGCGGAGGCCGTGGTGGTGCCCGAGCCGGTGTAGGAGGCCGACACGGTGGCGCCCTGGGCGAGGTTGGTGAGGTTCGCGGTGATATCGGCCCCGGCCTTGGCCAGCTCGTCGACCACCCGCGGATCGGTGTGGACGACCTGCTGCGGCGCCTTCATCCCGGCGACCGCCTGGTTGTAGGAGACGGTCCCGGTGGCGCCCCCGGTGAAGGTGACCGACCCGGTCGCGGGGTCCCACACGAACGGCGCCAATCGGTCCACGGTCACGGCCCGGGCGCCGTTGACGTAGATCGAGTATCCCTGCGGCACCCCGGCGTACCGGGTGACGCCGTCGGACGGGTCGTCCCAGACGATCGACAGGTCGGCGTCGCGATAACGGATGTTGTTGACGGCGAAGTGGTCCCAGCCGATGTCGATGGGCGACAGCTCCACTTTGGCGTCGTCGCGCGGGCGCAGCCCGGCCACGTCCTCGATCAGCGTCCAGTTGGCGCTGCCGAGGATGTTGTGGTGGATCCACGATCGGTAGGTGATCGACGAGCCGTTCCAGTTCGCCCAGAACTCGTTGGCGTCGGGCCAGCGGGTGTCGCCGCCGACGTACTGCGCCCAGGCGTTCCAGTAGAGCAGCTTCTTGTAGTCGTCCTTCGTGATGTAGGAGGTCGGGTAGTTGCGAATGGCCGAGGAGAACAGCCGGAACTGCACGGTCGAGTTGATCGTGGAGAAGTTGTTGCTGCCGGGGTTGCCGGCCGCCGCCGCTGCCGCCTTGTCCTTCTGGTTGGCCGTGTAGAAGGGGAAGACCGGATACTCGGCCGGGTCGGCGAACAGCCGCAGCGCCTCCCGGTAGGTCGCCGTGTTCGGCATCAGGCCCACGGCGTACGGGTAGAAGTTGTTGATCTCCTTCCACGGGTCGAGCGTGTTCGTCGCCACGTGGCGGTGCTCCAGCACCCGGTTCGCCGGGTCCCACAGCACGTTGACCACGGCGTTCTGCACGCGGGTGGCGAGCGCGCGCATCTCGGCCGCCTTCGTGGCGTTGCCGATCACGTCGTACGCCTTGGCGGCGGCCAGGGCCCCGCTGTAGACGTACGCCGACTCGGTGCGGTCGAGGTTGCCGCTGCGCCAGTGGAACGACACGGCGTCGGCGTCGTTGCCGGTGAGGGCGCCCCAGTCGTACTCGATCAGCCCGTTGCCGTCGTGGTCGTAGTAGGAGAGCTGGCCCTTGGCGTCGCCCTCGGCGTACTTGGCGAGGTTGGCCGCGACGGCGGGCGGCCCGCCGTGGATCTGGTAGCTGCGCCAGGCCGCCTCACCGATGTACTGGGTGTAGCTGTTGGACCAGTTGGCGGGGTCGCCCGGATTGTCGAGGAACCGGCCGCCCTTCGACACCTGCCCGACCGACAGCCAGTCGCCGTACGCGTAGAGCGGCGTGCGCAGATACTTCAGGTCGTCGATGTGCATCGGCTGGGTGAGCACGATGGCGTTGTTGTAGCCGAGCGCGCCCTCGACGGAGGTCGGGAACTGGTAGGTCTGGCCGGGCAGGTTCGCGTCGAGGTTGTTGAACCGCATCAGCCACCAGCGGTAGTAGTAGTTCTTCGTGATCGCCGGCTCGGGCGAGTCGAAGTAGGGGATGTTGTCCGCCCACCACCGGTTGTAGGCCCGCACGTGCGTGGCGAAGGCGGTGGCGGCGTCGTAGCCCTTGTAGGCGTTGTATTCGCTCAGCGACTCGGGGATCTCGTCGGTGACGAAGCCCATGACGAGCTTCACGGTGACGGTGGCGCCGGCCGCGACCGTCACCGAGCGGTTCAGTCCCCCGCTGGAGACGGTGAACCCGTCGCCCGACAGCCGGGGGCGGATCGTCGTGAGGTTGTTGAAGGCGTTCACGGTGCCGGTCAGCTCGTTGCCGCTGCCCGAGGTGGCGTACGGCGAGGTGGCGCGCAGTTGCAGGGTGGTGGAGGCGGTGCCGCCGTTGGTGATCGCCAGGTTGGCCACCGCGACGTTGTTGTCGGTGATGAACTTCGTCTGCTCGATCCGGACGTTGCCGCTGGTGTGGACGCTCTTCCAGTGGCTGGGGGCCTGCTTGCGCTGGGCGGCCTGCTCGGTGAACGTGCCGGGGGTGACGGCGACGGTGAAGGCGCTCTGGTCGTTGATGCTCTCGATATAGGCGACCTTGCCGGCGAAGCCGAGCGTGCCGGGCGTGTGGGTCTTCATGAACAGGGCCCGGCCGCGCGTCATGAGGATGCCGCCATCGGCGTCGGAGGGGTCGCTTCCGCCGGTGCGGCTGAGCAGCCGGTCGATCCAGAAGTCGGTGCCGGAGCTCTCGGAGTCGTAGACGGCCCGCAGCATGTTCCCCGTGCTGTAGCCGACGGGTGACGTGGGGATGGCGGGACCGGTGAACGTGGGATAGCCGATGGTCTGGGCGGCGGAGGCGTCCTGCCTCGGAACCATGAGGGCGCCGATGACGAGGCAGAGCACCACCGCCACGGTCAGGGATCTGAACCGGGGGTGGACGAACGCCGGCATCACGTCACCTCCTTCGGGGTGGTGGGGGGACGGTCATCCGGGGGCGGATGCCGCGCTTGAGCCCACAATCGACGCCGAAAAGGTTTTCGGCAACGTTAACTTTCGGTAACGAGATCAGCGCGCCCGCGGCATTGATGGCGGCGCGCTCACCCGCATATGGTCGGGGCGTGCGGGCGCCTTCTCCCGGCGCCTTTTCTGAAATGTCTTTCGAAAGGATTTCGGTGGGCCGACGTCGTTCCGGAATGGTGACGCTCACCGACGTCGCCGCCCGGGCCGGGGTCTCGGTGGCGACGGCTTCCAAGGCCCTGAACAACCGGGCCGAGGTCGCCGAGGAGACCCGGGCCCGGGTGCGGCGGGCCGCGGCCGAGCTGTCCTTCCGCCCCAACGCGCTGGCCCAGGGGCTGATCTCCGGCCGCACCCGCACCATCGGGCTGCTCACCGACGAGCTCGGCGGGCGCTTCTCCATGCCCGTGCTGCTCGGGGTGGAGAACGCGCTGGGCAACGAGGAGATGTCGGTCGTGCTCTGCGACGCGCGCGGCGACGCCATCCGGCGCCAGCACTACATCCGCACGCTGCTGGCCCGGCAGGTCGACGGGTTCGTCATCCTGGGCGAGAGCAACGACGTGCGGCCGTCCCTGACCCGGGACATCCCCGTGCCGGTGGTCTACGTGTACGGCGAGTCCAGCGACCCGGCCGACCTGTCGATCCTCGCCGACGACACGGGAGGCGCCCGGCTGGCCGCCGGGCATCTGATCGCGCTGCGCCGCCGCCACATCGCCCACATCACCGGCCCCGAGTCCTACCGGGCCGCCCGCGACCGGGCCGCCGCCCTGCGCGCGGCACTGGACGAGGCGGGCCTGGACCTGGCCGGCGGCGAGCCCTTCTTCGGCGAGTGGTCGCGCCGGTGGGGCCGCCACGCCACCCGGATGCTGATCACCGCGGCCCCCGAGGTGGACGCGATCTTCTGCGGCAACGACCAGATCGCCGACGGCGCCTGCGAGGCCCTGGCCGCCCTGGGACGGCGCATCCCCGACGACGTCGCGGTGGTGGGCTACGACAACTGGGAGGCGCTCGCGGCCGACTGCCGCCCGCCGCTGACGACCATCGACCTCAACCTGGAGCAGCTCGGAGCCGCGGCGGTCGAGCACCTGTCGGCCGCCCTCGACGGGCACCGCACGTCCGGCGTCGTCCGGCAGACGGGGCGGCTGGTGGTGCGGGAGTCGACCGGTCCGCTCCCCCGCCGCCCCGGCAACTGAAATCCACGGAGAATTACCGCTCCGGGCTTTTCCGAATTAGATTAGAAAAGGTTTTCGGCATGAATCTTTCAGCGGGCTTCAGGCAGCCAGACACGCATCGTCGCGGGCCCCCGGTTGCCCCAGCGGTGGTAGGGCACGAGCCACAACACCATCGGCTCTCCCTGCTCCGTCCGGGCCTCCCCGTACGGCCAGCCGTCGTCCTCGGCGACGACGTGACGGGCGGCGACCTCCAGGGACGGCCCGCGCTCCACCGGTGGCGTGGCGGTGCTGACCTCGATCTGCGACAGCAGCGGCGCGTCTCCGGGCGACTCCGCGCAGTAGACCAGGGGCCCGCGCTCGACCGCCACGCACCCGCGCACGGCGTCCACCCGGGGATCGGCGCGGACCCAGCGCGGGGCCATCGGGACGTCGAGACGGACCTCCTCGCCCGGCTGCCAGGAACGTTCCCACTCGTGCACTCCGCCGCCCGCCCAGCCCGGAATGCGCACCGTGATCCGGCGCGGCTCCGCCGGAGCCTCCTCGACGGTCAGCGTCACCGCCCCCGACCAGGGGTAACCGGTGGAGAGCCGGACCCGCAGCCCGTCGTAACCGATTACCGACGGCGTGATGTGCTGGATCTGGATTCCCCGCTCGTCGGCGGTCGCGAGGTAGGCGGGCAGGGAGGCGAAGGTGCGGGCGAGGTTCGTGGGACAGCACGACACCTCGCGCCAGGGGGCGCGCAGCCCGCCCTCCGCACGCGGGCTGACCCCCTCGACCTTCTCCCCCGGCACCCGCACCTGGAGGGGGTTGGCGTAGAAGAACGACTTCCCGTCGAGCGCCGGCCCGGCGGCGACGACGTTGTAGAGCGTGCGCTCGGCCAGGTCCGCGTAGCGGGGGTCGCCGGTCGCCAGCAGCAGCCGGTGGGCCAGCATGACCGACGCCACCCCGGCGCAGGTCTCGTTGTAGGCGCGGTCGGGCGGCAGCTCGTAGTCGTCGCCGAACGCCTCCCCCGAGTGCCGCGAACCCATGCCGCCGGTCAGGTATGTGCGCCGGGCGACCGTGCGCTCCCACTGCCGCTCGACGGTCTCCAGCAGTTCCTTGTCGCCCGTCTCCACGGCCAGGTCCACGACCCCGCAGGCCAGGTAGAGCGCGCGTACGGCATGGCCGCGGAACACCTCGGCCCGCCGTACGGGCAGGTCGTCCTGGTAGTAGGCGCGGCCGAACTCGATGTCGGCGAGCGCCGGCAGCCCGCGCCGCTCGACGAACCGGCGGGCCATCTCCAGGTAGCGTTCCGCGCCGGTCTCCCGGTAGAGCTCGACCAGCGCCATCTCGATCTCCGGGTGCCCGCAGACCCCCGTGCCCTCCATGAACGTCGCGCAGACGTGGTCGGCGGCGCGGCGGACCACGTCCCACAGCTCGTCCTCGCCGTGGGTGCGCTTGCGCGCGATCCCGGCCTGGATCAGGTGGCCGTAGCAGTACAGCTCGTGGCCCCACTCCAGGTCGGTGTACCGCGCGCCGGGCCACTTGGTGTTGAGATAGCCGTCGGCCTCCTGGGCCGCGGCGACGACGCGGGTCAGCTCCTCGATCCGCGGGTCGCCCGCCCAGGCCATCGCCTCCATCAGCTTGTAGACCTCGGAGTCGCTGAACTCGCGTCCGCGCCGCGGCTCGCCCGTGAAGTTGCCGATCCATCCCACCCGCTCCATCCACGTGTAGCAGTGGTCGATGATCGTCTGGGTCGGCTGCGATCCCCAGAACCCGGGGAGCAGGCGGACGTCCGGCAGGCCGAGGGGGGCGAGGGCGCCGGAGGAGGGGACGACGGGACTAACCACGCAAGGCTCCTGACATGAATCCGCGGACGTAGTAGCGCTGCAGGACGAGGAAGAGCAGCAGGCAGGGCACCGCCATGACCATGACGCCGGCCTGCAGCATGCCGTAGTCGATCGCGCCGAACGTCTTCTGCGTCATGCTGACGACGGCGACCGGCAGCGGGAAGCTCGATCCGTCGTTGAGCAGGATCAACGGCGCGAAGAAGTCGTTCCACGAGGCGAGGAACGCGAACAGGCCGACGGTGATCAGGCCGGGCCGCACGGCGGGCAGCAGGATGCCGATCAGCGCGCGCAGCGAACCGCACCCGTCGACCATCGCGGCCTCCTCCAGCTCCTTCGGGACGGCCTCGAAGGAGTTGCGCATCATGTAGGTGGCGAAGGGAAGCTGGAACATCACGAAGACCAGGGCCAGCCCGACCAGGGAGTTCTGCAGCCCGACGTACCCGAGCAGGACGTACAGCGGGATGAGGATGGTGGCGTAGGGCACCATGAGGATCGCGAGCGTGGCCAGGAAGAGCAGGTTCTTGCCGGGGAAGCGGAACCGGGCGAACGCGTAGCCGCCGAGCGCCGAGACGACGACGGTGCCGACGACCGTGATCACGGACACCAGCAGGCTGTTGCCGAAGTAGCGCGGCAGGCCCTCGCCGAACCGCGCCATCTGCGCGTAGTTGCCGAGCGTGTAGCCGCCGTCCTGTCCCCGCAGCGAGGACCAGCCGCTCCACAGCAGCGGGAACAGGAACAGCACGGCCAGCGCCGACCGGGACGAGTAGTACCTCATCTCAGGACCTTCAGCTGGAGGGTGTTGAGCGCGACCAGGACGGCCAGCAGCACGACGGAGATCGCGGCGGCGCCGCCGAGGTCGAACTTGAAGAACGCGTTGCGGTAGATCACCATCACCATCGAGACCGTGCTGTTGTCGGGCCCGCCGTTGGTGAAGATGAAGAACTGGTCGAAGGCGAGCAGCGACCCGGTGATGCTGAGGATCAGCATCAGCGCGAGGGTCGGGCGCAGCAGCGGCAGCGTGATCTTCGTGAACACCTGCCAGCGGGACGCGCCGTCGGACCTGGCCGCCTCGTAGACCTCGACCGGGATGGACTGCAGGCCGGTCAGCAGGATCAGCATGTTGAACCCGGCGAAGCGCCAGAGCACCAGCACGATCGTGGAGGTCAGGGCCATGTTCGGCGTGCCGGTCCACTTCACGCCGAGAAACCCGAACGGGCCGACGTCGTTGTTGAGCATGCCGTAGAACAGCAGCGCCGCCGCGGCGAACCCGACCGCGCCGGGCAGGAAGAACGCCGTACGGAAGAAGCCGACGCCGGGCCGGCGCTCCTGCACGAGCAGCGCGAGGCCGAGGGCCAGCGCCGACAGCAGCACCGTGATGATCGCGGTGTACTTCAGCGTGAAGACCACGGCGCCGGGGAACAACGGGTCGTCGGCGATCTTCGCGTAGTTCGCCGGGGCGTTGAACGCCGGCGCCCCCAGCAGCGGCCACCTGTGCAGCGACATCACGACGACCAGCACGAGCGGGGCGAGGAACAGGGTGAGGACGATCACGGCGGTGGGCGCCGCGTAGGCCATCCCGGCCAGCGCGCGCAGGGTGCCCGGACGGGCCGGGGCGCGTCGGCCCCGGCCCGCACGGGCCGCCGTCACCTGGGTCATGCCTGTCATCACTGCTGGAGGGACTGGTTGACGGACTCGTTGAGCGAGGCGACCTTCGAGGCGTCCCCGAAGACGGCCTCACGCGCCAGCCTGAGCCACGGCCCCTGCGGGTCGTTGAACGTCTGGCCGAACTTCAGCGCGTACGGCGTCCTGCCCTTGGCGACGAGCGAGTTGATCAGCACCACCCGCGGGTCGGCGGACGAGTACTTGTTGTCGGCCAGGTCGGTGCGGGCCACGACGTCCTTGTTCTTGGCCATGACCTCGACCTGGGCCTCGTCGGAGACCGACCAGGACAGGAAGTCCCACGCCTCGTCCGGGTGCTGGGAGGTGGACGAGATGCCGACCGAGTCGCCGCCGACGAAGGTGGACTCGCCGCCGTCGGGGCCCGCGATGGGCGCGACGCCGATCTTCATGTCCGCCGGCATCGACCCGAGCGTGGTGGACGGCATCGGCATCACGCCGATCTCGCCCTTGGGGAAGAAGCCGGTCCAGGTCGGCCCCTGCTCCTCCTTGGTGGTCGGTCCGGTGACGCCCTTCTCGTACAAGCTCCGGTAGATCGCGAAGACGTCGGTCATCGGCGACTTGTCCACCAGCGACTGGGTGCCGTTTTCGTTCAGCACGTCGCCGCCCGCGGCCCAGACGGACGGCCAGAACGTGAAGACGTAGCAGCCTCCGCAGTTGCCGCCGAAGAAGGTGCCGTGGACCTTGCCGTCCTTGCCCAGCTTCTCCTGCACGGCGGTGGCCTGCTCGGCGAACTCCTTGAGCGTGGCAGGGCCCTTCTCCGGGTCGAGCCCCGCCTTCTTGTAGAGGTCCTTGTTCCAGAACCAGACCGACAGGTCGAGGGTGTGCGGCAGCGTGTACTGCCGGTTCTCGTACGTGCCGAGCCGCATGTGCGAGGGGGCCAGCGCGTCCTTGAACGGGAGCTTGGCGATGCGGTCGGTGATGTCCAGGAACAGGCCCTGCGAGGTGTAGTTGGGCACGAAGATCACGTCGGCGGCGAAGATGTCGGGGAGCTGCTTGGCCCCCGCCGCCGCGGCGATCCTCGGCTGGTAGTTGTCGGTGGGGATGACGGTCAGCTTGACCCGGTTCTTGTGGGTCTTGTTGTAGGCGTCGACCAGGCGCTGGCTCTGCGCCTGGGTGGCGGCGCGGGTCCACATCGTGACGGTGACCGGGCCGCTCGACCCGGCCGATGCCGATCCCGCGGGCTCGCCGCCGCCGCAGGCCGCGAGTGCCGCGGCCAGGAGCGCTGCGGCCGTGATCGCCGGCAGTCGTCTGAACATCGGTGCTCCTTACGGGGGGTGTGCCGTGGTGGGCAGGTGCTCCTCGCGTGAAGATCACGGAAAACGACCTAAAAGGTTTTCGGAAACGTAGCCGCAACATACGCCGCCGTCAATGGCATGCCTAGTCCTTGCGCCATCACGGGACGGCGACTATCTTCGGCACAGCCGTAGTCGCCCCTAGTCTGAAAAGGTTTTACGTATCGATGGCTCCTCCGCAACGACCCGCCACGATCACCGACGTGGCCGCCCTCGCGGGGGTCTCGATCGCGACCGCGTCCAAGGCGCTCAACGGCCGGGGACAGGTTCGCGCGGAGACCCGCAGGCGCGTCTTCCAGGCAGCGGAAGAGCTGTCGTTCCAGCCGAACGCGCTGGCCCGCAGCCTGCTGACCGGGCAGACCCGCACCATGGGCCTGCTCACCAGTGACAGCGTCGGCCGTTTCGGCATCCCCGTGCTGCTCGGCGCCGAGGACGCGTTCGGCGCGGGCGAGATGGCGGTGCTGCTGTGCGACGCCCGCGGCGACGCCATCCGCGAGCAGCACCACATCCGCACGCTGCTGGCCCGCCGGGTGGACGGCCTCATCGTCGTGGGCGAGAGCACCGACCCCCGCCCCTCGATAAGCCGCGATCTGCCCGTACCCGTCGTGTACGCCTACGCGCCGTCGGACGACCCGGACGACGTGTCGTTCGTGCCCGACGACGTGGACGGCGCGGCGCAGGCCGTACGGCACCTGGTGACCCTTGGCCGGCGCAGGATCGCGCACGTCACCGGCCCGCAGCACTACCAGGCCGCCCAGGACAGGGCGGCCGGGGTGACGCTCGCGCTGGAGGAGGCGGGCCTGCCGATGTCCGGCGGCCAGGTCCTGTACGGCGTGTGGTCGCAGCGCTGGGGACGGCAGGCCGCCGAGGTGATCCTGCGCGCCGATCCCGAGGTGGACGCCGTCGTCTGCGGCAGCGACCAGATAGCGGCCGGCCTCGTGGAGGCCGCGCGGGAACGCGGGCGACGGGTGCCGGAGGACCTCGCGGTGGTCGGCTACGACAACTGGGAGGTCCTGTCCACGGAGACCAGGCCCCCGCTGACCACGGTCGACATGAACCTGGAGGTGCTGGGCCGCACGGCGGCCCAGCACCTGTTCGCGGCGATGGACGGGCGGGCGACACCCGGCGTGCACCGCATGCCGTGCCGTCTGATCATCCGCGAGTCGACCGTCTGAGCGGCAGGAGGACTCCGGCGGCGATCCCGCCCACTCGCAGCGGGCGACCTCGCGAGCGTCCGCGCGGGGTGCTCTACTCGGCCTTACTTGGCCTTCTTGCCGCCCCAGCCGGCCAGTGATGCTCCGAGGACGGCGGCCACCGCGTAACACGCCACCCGCACCCCGAATCCGCCGGGCAGCCATGCGAGCAGCCCGGCGTTGTCGTGGTCGGCCAGCAGCCGGATGGCACCTTGTGCCCCCAGAACCAGCAGCAGCATGCCAAGGATCAACACGGTGACGTGTCTCATCTGCGCTCTGTCTCCCATCGCGTCCGCAGGGCAGTGGCGGCAGGCGCGCCCGCCGCAGTTTTATGGTTCGAACGCACCATAACATTGTCTTGGTACGATCGCACCACAACGAGCACGGAGGACAGAGGACGGACGGGTATGCCGCGACAGGTGGACCACGACCAGCGCCGGCGCCAGATCGCCGAGGCCGTGTGGCGCCTGGCCACCCGTGGTGGCCTGGAAGGCGTCACCTTGAGGCAGGTCGCGGCCGAAGCCCAGGTCTCCGCCCGGCTGCTGCAGTACTACTTCGGCACCCGCGACCAGTTGCTGCTCGGTGCGCTGAAGATCCTCAATGACGACGCCGAGCAACGAGCCCGCGAACGACTCGCACGACTCGGCGAAGCACCCGGCGTACCGGCACTCGTGCGGGGAGTGCTGCTCGAACTGCTTCCGCTGGACGAGGAACGGCGCAACCGGCATCTGGTGTACGCCGCCTACTTCATCCCTTTCCTCACCGACCCCGCCATGGCCAAGGCTGCCCGGGACGCGCCACACGCACTGGAGGACCTCGTCGCCGGTCTGATCAGGCAAGGCCAGGAACTCGGCCAGGTGCCCCGCGACCTCGACGCCGCGGCCGAGGCCGCGTTCCTGGTGGCAGGCGCCGACGGGATCCAGACCACCGTCCTGCTCGGACAGCGGACCCCCGAGGAAGCTGTGAGCCTGATCGATCATCAGCTCGCCCGCGTTTTCGGAGCCACGATCGGCGACTGAATGTGTCACCCACCCAAGCGCCGTGCGCCGCCGCGACGCCCAGCAGCCCCCGGCATCTGCGAGATCGAGGTGGACTCCGTCCAGCGGCGCATGCAGGCCGTTGGCGTAGTCGGACGGCCCGCTGCCGCAAAAAGCGCCTGTCCGGAAATTTCCGGACAGGCGCCTCGTTGCGTGCTCTAGTCGTTGAGGTGCTGGCGCAGGTACGACTCGACCTGGTCGAGCGCGACCCGCTGCTGGGCCATGGAGTCCCGCTCGCGGATCGTCACGGCCTGGTCCTCCAGGGTGTCGAAGTCGACCGTGATCGCGAACGGCGTGCCGATCTCGTCCTGGCGGCGGTAGCGGCGGCCGATGGCGCCCGCGTCGTCGAAGTCCACGTTCCACCGGCGGCGCAGCCGGGCCGCGAGGTCGCGGGCCTTCGGCGACAGGTCGGCGTTGCGCGACAGCGGCAGCACCGCGACCTTGACCGGGGCCAGGCGATGGTCGAGGCGCATCACGGTCCGCTCCTCCATCACGCCCTTGGCGTTGGGCGCCTCGTCGACCGTGTAGGCGTCGAGGAGGAAGGTCAGCGTCGCGCGGTCCACACCGGCCGCCGGCTCGATGACGTACGGCACGTAGCGCTCGCCCGACTCCTGCTCGAAGAAGGACAGGTCGGTGCCGGACGCCTTGCCGTGCGCGGTGAGGTCGAAGTCGGTGCGGTTGGCGATGCCCTCCAGCTCGCCCCACTCGCCGCCGGCGAAGTTGAAGCGATACTCGATGTCCACGGTCCGCTTCGAGTAGTGGGACAGCTTCTCCTTCGGGTGCTCGTAGAGCCGGAGGTTGTCCTTGTTGATACCGAGGTCGACGTACCAGCGCAGGCGCTCGTCGATCCAGTACTGGTGCCACTCCTCGTCCGTGCCGGGCTTGACGAAGAACTCCATCTCCATCTGCTCGAACTCACGGGTGCGGAAGATGAAGTTGCCCGGGGTGATCTCGTTGCGGAAGGACTTGCCGATCTGGCCGATGCCGAACGGTATCTTCTTGCGGGCCGACTGCTGGACGTTCAGGTAGTTGATGAAGATGCCCTGGGCGGTCTCCGGCCGCAGGTACGCCAGGCCCGACTCGTCCTCCACCGGGCCGAGGAACGTCTTCAGCAGACCGCTGAACTGCTTGGGCTGGGTGAACGCGCCCTTGTTGCCGCAGTTCGGGCAGGTGATGTCGGCCAGGCCGCCCGCCGGCTCGCTGCCGTGCTTGGCCTCGTACGCCTCGATGAGATGGTCGGCGCGGTAGCGCTTGTGGCACGCCTGGCACTCGGTGAGCGGGTCGGTGAAGGTGTCGACGTGGCCGCTGGCCTGCCAGACCTCGCGGGCGAGGATGACGCAGGAGTCGAGGCCGACGACGTCGTCGCGGCCCTGCACCATGGCCTTCCACCACTCGCGCTTCACGTTGTTCTTGAGCTCGACACCGAGGGGGCCGTAGTCCCAGGACGCCCGCAGGCCTCCGTAGATCTCGCTCGACGGGAAGACGAGCCCGCGGCGTTTGGCGAGGCTGACGATCGTTTCCAAGACGTCGGTGCGACGTGCCATCAGTGGAACTCCATCCGGCTGGGTGTCGGCGTTGAGATCGGGGTCAGCGTGCGTTGTTCGCTGAAGCGGGCGGGCCGACCCGGCCGCCGTGCCGCGGCTGCGGGACGTCCGGCCACCTGCCCGGATCCGTGCTCAAGCTTAGGGGAATCCGGCGCCCCCGCGCTCAAGCCTTGCCCACGGTCCCCGCGCTCGCCCCCTCACCCGGCAGCGCGTAGACGCCCTCGAAGGCGCTGGGCTCGTTGATCATAAGGGTCATCAGGGGATACATCACCATGCGGGCCGCCGACAGGGCGCGCCGGTAGTAGCCCGCGCCCTCCCACTCGCTGACCACGGCCCACAGAGCCGGCTCGTCCACCGACCTGCCGATCTGCCCGCGCAGGTATCCCGGCTGCGCGGCCAGCAGGTCGAGGATGGCGCGCGCCTGGGCGGCGAACTCGTCGGCGCGGGCGCCCGGCACCGAGTAACGGATCACGGCGAGCATGCCGCCCAGCATGCCACCCCTCACGTACGCCCCGGCGGGGAGGGGGGCGGCGCGGGCGGAAGGAGCACAGCGGGCGACGCGACGGGGCGAAGATTGGGCGGACGCGCACTAGGCTCGAACGCGTGGGAAGCGAAACCGAACCGCCGCGCCGTCAGGTGCCGGCCCATCCTCTGGCGAGGAAGCCTCCCGTCCGGGGGAACGCGGCGTCCCCGCGGGTGCGGCGGCCGCTGCCGCCGGGCGAGCAGTTTTTCACGCCCGGCGCCACCGGGCTGCGTGCGGCGTTCGAGCGCAGGAGCGCCGCGCCGCTGGTCTTCCTGTTCCAGCAGCCCCGCTGGGTGGTCCCGCTGGTCATGGTGGCCCTGCTGATCGCCGGGCTGGTGGTGCCCGACTGGCGTGGCGGGGTGGCCGTGCTTCCGGTGCTCGCGTTCATCGTCTGTCTGGCCTACCTGTCGTGGCCCTCGCTGCGTCCGGTGGGCCGGTTGCTGCGTGTGGCGGTCGCGACGTTCCTGGTCCTCCTCGCCGCCACCCGTTTCGGCCTGATCTGACGCGAACCGGCCTAACCTGGTAGGTCGTAGGGCGAAGCCGTACACAGGAGTCCTGATGACGAAGAGCCGCGACGCCGTTCACGAGATCCTCCGCCAGAGCCGGGGGTTCCGCAGCGCGCAGGACGTGTTCGCCGAGATGCGCGCGGTCGGCTCGAAGATCGGCCTGACGACCGTGTACCGGGCGCTCCAGTCGCTCTCCGACGCCGGCCGGGTCGACGTGCTGCGCACCGACGAGGGCGAGTCGGTCTACCGGGCGTGTCAGACCGACACGCACCACCACCACCTGGTGTGCCGGGAGTGCGGGCGCACCGTCGAGGTGGCCGGGCCGGACGTGGAGCGCTGGGCCGAGGTCGTCGGGGCCGAGCACGGCTTCATCGACGTCACCCACACCGTGGAGGTCTTCGGCACCTGTTCCTCGTGCGCGGAGGCGGCCGCGTCTCGCGCGGAGGCGGCCGGAAAGAGCTGACCCCGCCCCGCACGGGCTCCCTGAGAGGTACGCTGCCTGCGCCGCGACAGGGACCGCCGCGACAAAAGGGAGATGGCGTGCCGTTCAGCCATGACATGGTGTACTCGCTGGCGACGGTGGTGGACCTCATCAACACCGGCGCCGGCGAGCGCGACGGGCTGGCCGAGGTCGGCGACCTGGAGGAGTTCGTCCGCAGGCGAGAGGTCAGCGGAGTCGGGACGGTGACCCGGCGGGACCTCGCCGAGGTCCAGGCCCTGCGCGAGGAGTTCCACGCCGTGTTCACCGCGCCGGACCAGCCGACGGCGGTCGGCCTGCTCAACACGCTGCTGCAGCGCACCCGCATCACGCCGCACCTCGCCGAGCACGACGGCCACCCTCTCCACGTCCACTACTTCGCGCCGGGCTCGTCGGTCGCCGAGCACCTGGCCGCCGACTGCGGCGTCGCCCTCGCCCACGTGCTCGTGGAAAACGAGCGGGATCGCCTGCGCACGTGCGCGGCGCCCGACTGCTCCCACGTCTTCGTGGACGAGTCGAGGAACCGCTCCCGGGTCTACTGCGACAGCCGGACCTGCGGAAACCGCATGCACGTCGCCGCGTACCGGGCCCGCCGCCGCGACGCCTCCTGACGCCGGGCTCCCGCTACCGCCCGGCGTCCCGGTTCCGCGCCACCTCGTTCGGAACGGCCCCGCCATACCTGCGGTCGCGCTTGGCGTAGATCTCGCAGGCCTGCCACAGGTCCCGGCGGTCGAAGTCGGGCCACAGCTGGTTGAGGAAGACCATCTCGGCGTACGCGGACTGCCAGAGCAGGAAGTTGGAGGTGCGCTGCTCGCCGGACGAACGCAGGAACAGGTCCACGTCCGGGATCTCCGGCTCGTCCAGGTAGCGGGCGAAGATCTTCTCCGAGACCTTGTCGGCCTTGACCCGGCCCTCGGCGATGTCGCGCGCGAGCCGCACAGCGGCGTCGACGATCTCCGCGCGGCCCCCGTAGTTCACACAGAACTGGAGGGTCAGCGTGCTGTTGCCGACCGTCATCCGCTCGGCGTCCTCAAGCTCCTTGATCACGCTCTTCCACAGCCGCCCGGGGCGCCCGGCCCAGCGGACCCGCACGCCCATCGCGTTGAGCTGGTCGCGCCGCCGGCGGATGACGTCGCGGTTGAACCCCATGAGGAAGCGCACCTCGTCCGGCGAGCGCCTCCAGTTCTCCGTGGAGAAGGCGTACGCCGACAGGTAGGGGATGCCGATCTCGATGGCGCCCTCGATGACGTCGAACAGCGACGCCTCGCCCATCTTGTGCCCCTCGGTCCTGGGCAGCCCGCGCGCCTTGGCCCAGCGGCCGTTGCCGTCCATGACGATCGCCACGTGCCGCGGCAGCAGGTCGCGCGGGATGGCGGGCGGGGTGACCCCGGACGGGTGCGGAGAGGGAGGACGGACCATGTACCGAGGGTATTGCGTCCGGACCGGTCCTCAGGCGCGCGAGACGTGTGGATCCCGTGCGGATTCCGTGCGTTCCCCACCTCACGCCGAGGTTACCGAGGACACCCCCGGACGCCCGCGAGGGCCGCTCAGATGATCCTCGCTTCGCTCGCGGTCACCTGAGCAGGCCACTCCCGTTCCACGTGACGCAGCGAGCGGATCCCGTGCTCCAGGTGCCACTGCAGGTACGCGGCGACCAGGCCGCTGCACTCGGCGCGGTGCCGGGACTCGGAGGCGTCGGCGGCCGCCCAGTCGCCGCGCAGCAGGGCGATCATCAGCGCGATCGTCTCCGCGGCGGGCACCGCGGCGCCGGCCGGGCGGCAGGCGCCGCACACCACGCCACCGGCGACGATCGCGAAGGCGCGCACGGCCTCCGCGCCGCACCGCGCGCACTCCGACAGCGCGGGGGCGTAGCCCGCCACGGCCAGCGAGCGCAGGAAGAACGCGTCGAGCACCAGACGGGCCTCGTGGCCGCCCTCGGCGAGCGTGCGCAGTCCGCCGACCAGCAGCAGGAACTGGCGCAGCGCCGGCTCCTTCTCCCCCACCGTCAGACGGTCGGCCGTCTCCAGCATCGCGGTCCCCGCGGTGTACCTGGCGTAGTCGGCCACGATCGCCTCGCCGTACGGGTGCAGGGTCTCGACCTGGGTGATCACGTCGAGCGACCTGCCGCTGTGGAGCTGCAGGTCGACGTGGGAGAACGGCTCCAGCCGCGCGCCGAAGCGCGACATGGTCCTGCGCACGCCCTTGGCCACGCCGCGGACCTTGCCGGTGCGCCGGGTGAGGATCGTGATGATGCGGTCGGCCTCACCCAGCTTCTGGGTGCGCAGCACGACGCCCTCGTCCCGGTAGAGGCTCACCCCGCCATCGTATGGGTGCGCGCAGGCGTCCGCCCCGCCAGACGGGCATTCGCCCCGTTGATGGTCATGAATGGTGAAAATTCGGTAATGATCCGGCGACGATGCCGGGCGACGAACCCTCTCCAAGCTGTACATCCAGGGACCGTACGGTAAACCTGGGGTGCATCGGTTCAACCGAAAGGTCACTAAGCTTTGGCTTCCGGCGGACTTCCCCGCGCCGGTCAAGCCTGAGGGCCTGATCTCCCCCCGTTGCGTGAAAGGTTGCCATGACCCGCGTGGTCCTGCTGGGCGCCCCGCCCGGCCCGATCAGTCCCCCGCCGCCCGGCGGCCAGCCCGCCCTGCCCGCGGCCATCACGCTGAAATCGCTGCCCGGGGCCCCCTCCGCGTACGACAGGCTGCTCGCGCAGGCCGCCGCTCTGGACCCCGAGCCGACGACGATCGCCCGGCCGGGGGACGCCGCCGCCTACCGCAGGCCGTACGGCCGGGTGGTGGAGAGCCCCGACGTCGCCGGCGACCTGCGCGCGCTGGCCGACGCGGTCGAGGGCGCCGAGGAGAACCTGCTCATCCTGCCGGCCGACTCGCTGGTGCACGACGAGCTGATCTACCAGATCACCAAGGCCAAACGGGGGGCCATCGCACTGGTCGTCCGGGAGGAGCGGCAGGAGCGGGACGAGAACGAGCCTCCGGAGGAGGAGGTGCCGATCGAGGAGGCGGAGCCCGAGATCGGCGAGAAGGTCATCGAGGGGCTGCCCCAGCGCACCCGCATCGGCCGGAGCCGGATCGTCTCGGTCGGCACCGCCTACCACGCGGTGACCCGGCCGAACGCGGCGCTGCTCGGACCACTCCACCTCCACCAGCGGCACCTGCAGACCCTCGCCGAGGTCGCCCGCGAACTGGCGGACATGGCCCACCTGTTCGGCCCCGAGGACGACGTGACCGAGCTTCTCGTGCTCGGCCTGGTCCGGCGCGGCGTGTCGGTGGGCCGGCGGGGCCGCCGCGACCTGTTCTTCCGCCGTATCCGCAGTCAGGCCGACGCCGACGAGGCGCTGGCCGAGATGGCGGACTTCGACGAGGACCGGGCCCGGCTGAACAACGCCGTGAAGGGCGCGGACGGCTTCTTCACCACGTTCTTCGTCAGCACCTACTCGCGCTTCATCGCCCGCTGGGCGGCCCGCCGGGGGCTCACGCCCAACCAGGTGACGCTGATCTCGATCGCTCTCGGCCTGCTGTCGGCCGGCGCGTTCGCCACCGGCACCCGCTGGGGGGCGGTGGCCGGCGCGGTCCTCATCTACTTCGCGTTCGTCTTCGACTGCGTGGACGGCCAGGTCGCCCGCTACGCGCGCAAGTTCGGCGTGCTCGGCGCCTGGCTGGACGCCACGTTCGACCGGTTCAAGGAGTACGCCGTCTTCGTCGGACTCGCGGTCGGCGCGACGGTGTCCGGGCAGTTCGGCGACGGCGAGGGCGTCTGGACGCTGGCGCTGGTCGCGCTGGCCCTCCAGTCGGTCAAGCACCTGCTGGACTTCTCGTTCGGTGCGGCCAACCGGCGCAAGGCGCCCGTGCCGCTGCCCACGCTGGACCTGACGGTCGCCGACGACCGTCCGCTGCGGGAGGCGCTGGAGCAGCGCAGGGCGAGCCGGAGCACCGGCGTGCGCGGGCTGCTGAAGCTGTGGACCAAGGCCGGCAAGTTCCGCCCGGTCCACTGGGCCCGCAAGATGATCGTGTTCCCCATCGGCGAGCGTTTCGCCGCGATCGCGATCACCGCCGCGTTCTTCAACCCCCGGGTGACGTTCCTCACGCTGATCGTCTGGGGCGGCGTCGCGGCCACCTACACCCTCACCGGACGTCTCCTGAGGTCGCTCGCATGATCACTCAGCCGCAGGCCACCACGCCGCTTCCGGACCCGGACGAGGAGCGCCGCCGCGTCCAGACCGCGCGCCTGCTCGCCTACCGCGACGACGGCCCGCTCGCCACCGCGCTGAAGGGCTCCCTGGGCCGGCTGCTGCCGCCCGTGCCCGCGACCGTGGTGGCGCTGATCGCGATCGTGGCGCCGGCCGTCGCCGGCGTCCTCACCGACGGCCCGATCCTGCTCGTGCCCGTCGCCGTGCTGCTCGTGCTGGTCCTGCCCACCGCGGGCCGCGACCACCTGGGCCGCTTCGACTGGCTCACTCCCCCGCTGCTGCGTGCGGCCGAGTTCGTGACGATCACCCTGCTCGGGCTGGCCGAGGACACGCCCAAGTGGCTGCTGTTCGTGCTGATCTACGTGATCGGCTACCACACGTACGACACCGTCTACCGAACCCGGCAGGGCATCTGGCCCCCCGCCTGGCTCTACCAGGCCGGGCTCGGCTGGGAGGTCCGCCTGCTGGTCCTGGGCGTGGCCGCCGCCGCCGGATGGCTGACCCCCGTGGCGGCCGTCCTGACGACGTACCTGCTCGTGCTGTTCGCCATCGAGAGCGTCACGAGCTGGGTCAGGCTGGACAAGGCCTCCGCGCAGGCCCAGGCCGACCAGGACCTGGAGCAGTCGCCCGAGGAGGCCGCCGAGCAGGTCACCGGCGAGGCCGAGCAGGGCTGACCCGGCGGGCCCCTGGCACGACGGCCCCTGAGCGGCCGGTGATCCGCATCCGCGTGCTCGGCGCGCTCAAAGCCGAGGTCGACGGCGCGGCCCGCCCAGTTCGGCGGGCCGCCCGGCAGGCGAACGGATTCGGACCCGCCCGGCAGGCGAACGGATTCGGGGCCACTCAGGAGGCGGGCGAGGCGTCGAACAGCGCCCAGACGACCTTGCCCCCGCCGCGGGTGAGGATCCATCCCCACGCCGCGGTCAGCGCCTCGACCAGATGCAGCCCCCGGCCCGATTCCGACAGGTCGCTCCAGGGCGAGACCGCGGGCACCCGGGCGCTGGCGTCGCTCACGCCGCAGCCGATATGAAACCGGTGCTTCACCAGCCTCAGCCGGATCGGCGGGGCGTCGGCGGGGTCGCCGGGAGCGTGCCTCAGCGCGTTCGTCACCAACTCCGACACCACAAGCTGCGCGTCCGGCACGAGGCCGGGTAGGCCCCAGCCGCACAACGTCCTGGCGGTGAAGTCACGGGCCGCGGCGGCGGACGTGGTGCGCCCGTGAAAGGTGCACGTCGCCGACGGAGGCAGGGATACGCCGGCGATATCTTCCCGCTCGAACATCGAGGTCAACCACGGAGGCGCTGTCGCGGCTCCCGGGCCCGCCAGGTCTGCTGTCATCGCCGATCCCTCAGGTCTCACCCATTACATGATGTGAATTTCCCTGCCGTCGTGTATCTTGCCCTGTGCCTTGCGGATGCAAGCACGCGTGCACGTGCAAATGTCGCGCGTCCCCGACTTTCCGTGGAAGTTCCCAGAAAAGACGGCCTCACCCCGGTCCGGTAGGATGATCAACCCGATTGTTTCACTAGGGATTTTTCCGGGAGCGCCGCCGATGGAGCGATCGTGAACGCACAGGCGGGCAGCACCGCCCCCGTACCGGTCGGGATCGCCCGCGGCGGCCCGACGGCCCTGCGGCTTCTGCTCGGGGCCCAGCTCAGGCGACTGCGCCGGGCGAGCGGCATCACCCCCGAGGAGGCGGCCCGTGCCATCCGCGGGTCGCACGCCAAGATCAGCCGGCTTGAGCTCGGCCGGGTCGGCTTCAAGGAGCGGGACGTCGCCGACCTGCTCACCCTCTACGGCATCACCGACGCCGACGACCGTGCCGTGCTGCTCGACCTGGCGCGGCAGGCGAACATCCCCGGATGGTGGCACAAGTACAGCGACGTGCTGCCGGGGTGGTTCGAGTTCTACGTCGGGCTGGAGGAGGCGGCGTCCGTCATCCGCTGCTACGAGTTGCAGTTCGTGCCCACGCTGCTGCAGACGCCCGAGTACGCGCGGGCCCTCGTCCTGCGGAGCAACGCGGGGCGGTCCGCCGACGACGTCGACCGGCGCGTGGACCTCAGGATGCGCCGGCAGGAGCGGCTGACCGGGCCCGAGGCGGCGACCCTGTGGGCCGTGATGGACGAGGGGGCGCTGCGCCGCCCGATCGGCGGCCGGAAGGTGATGCGGGCCCAGCTGGAACACCTCATCGAGGTGACCAAGCAGCCGAACATCACGCTGCAGATCGTGCCGTTCGACCACGGCGGGCACGCCGCGTGCGGGGGGCCTTTCACGATCCTGCGCTTCGAAGCGCCCGAGCTGCCCGACGTCGTCTACCTGGAGCAGCTCACCAGTGCCCTCTATCTGGACAAGCCCGAGGACACCGAGGCGTACACGCAGGTGATGAACGAGGTGTGCGTGGACGCCCGGCCGGCTACGCAGACCGGCGCTTTCCTGGAGGAACTGCTCACCGACCTCGGGTGAACTACCTCCTGGAGAAGAACGCCTGGCAGGTCTCGGCGAAGGCGACCGCCCGGGCGGTGGGCCGCACGCCGCGCACCGAGGCGAGGACGACGTCGAGCGCGGGCACGTCGTCGCTGATCGGGACGCACGCGACCCGGCCGCCGTCGTAGGTCTGGTCGTTCTCGGCCCGCTGGTTGAGTATCGAGTAGCCGTGCCCGCCCGCCACCAGTGAGCGCGCCGTCTCGTAGCTCGACGTGCGGAACCGCACGCGCGGCTCGGTGGGATAGATGGCCCGGAAGTAGTCGCGGCTGCGCGGCAGGTCCAGCAGGATCATCGGCTCGGCCGCCAGGTCCGCCAGCGACACCGTCTCCGCCTGGGCCAGCGGATGCTCCGGCGGCAGCAGCGCGTACGGCCTGGCCCGGGTGAGCGTCCGGATGTCGAGGTCGAGGGCGAGGTCGATGGCGTAGACGAGGGCGACCTCGCACCGTCCGTCGAGCAGGGCCGACTCCATGGCGGAGATCTCGCCTTCCGCGACGCTGACCCGCACCCCCGGATACCTCTCGGCGAACTCGCGCAGCAACCGGGACAGGTAGAACGGCGCGAGCGTGGTCAGGCAGCCGACGGCGAGCTCACCGGTCAGCGACCCCGCGAGGCCCCGCGCCGACTGGGCGAGCGCCGCGGCGTGGGACAGGAACTCCCTGGCCTCGACAAGGAAGCGCTCACCCGCGCGGGTCAGCGAAAGCCCGCGGGCGTGGTGGCGGATCAGGAGCTGGACGCCCAGCTCCCGCTCCACCTGGGCGATGGCGGCCGAGATGGCCGACTGCGCCACCATGAGCTCTCTGCTGGCCGCGGTCATGCTGCCGAGCTCGGCCGCGGTTACGAAGTAACGCAGCTGGACGAGGGTGAAGTTGACGTCCGCCACGCACCCATTGTGACCGTCCGCGTGCCCGACGGCGCCCGCAAACCGGTATCAACTTCGAATGCCTTTTCCTAGCCCTGATCAGGCGTTTTCCCTTTGGAAACGACTGGTGCCCAGGGTAACGCCCAGGACGGCGAAGGCCAGGGACACGACGACCCCCCAGACCAGGGCGGACGACGCGTAGGAACCGGCGAAAAGCGCGCGCAGTCCCTCGACCGCGTACCTGAACGGCGTGAGCCGCGACACCACGTCGAGCCAGGCGGGGGCGAGCGACATCGGCAGCAGCGCGCCCGACAGCAGCATCAGCGGGACCACCAGGGTGGACATCACGGGCGCGAACAGCTCCTGCCGCAGCGTGAGCGCCGCCGTGTACGACAGCGACGCCATGCCCACCGACAGCACGGTGGTCAGCAGCAGCGCCCCCAGCACCCCCGCGAGCGGCGCCCGCAGGCCCAGCGCGTACGCGGCCACGACGATCGCCACCGCCTGGACCAGCAGCACGACGCTGTCCCTGAGCACCCGGCCGAGCAGCAGCGTCACCCGGCTCACCGGCGTGACCCGCAGCCGTTCGAGCACACCGAACCGCTGGTCGAAGACGATGGTGAAGCCCGCCATTCCCGCGCTCGTCAACCCGAGCTGCACCAGCAGGCCGGGCACGAGGACGGCCCACGAGCCCACGCCGCTGCGGTCGAACAGCGGGCCGAACAACACGAGGTAGAGGAACGGCTGCAGGGCGCTGAAGACCAGGCTGAACTTGTTCCCGAAGGAGACGCGCAGGTAGTGCCCGGTCAGGGCGGCGAGGGCGGTCACGCGGCGGCCCCCTCGCGCAGCTCGCGGCCGGTGACGGCGAGGAAGACGTCGTCGAGCGTCCGCGCGCCGTGCTCGGACTTCAGCTCGTCCGGGGTGCCCTCGGCGACGATCCGGCCGTGGTCGATGATCAGGACGCGGTCGCAGAGCGCGTCGGCCTCCTCCAGGTAGTGGGTCGTGAGGAAGACCGTCAGGCCGTCCCGTTCGCGCAGCCGCCGCACGTGGTCCCACAGGTTGGCGCGGCTCTGCGGGTCGAGCCCGGTCGTGGGCTCGTCGAGGAAGAGCAGCTCGGGCCGGTGGAGCAGCCCCATCGCGATGTCCAGCCGGCGCTTCTGGCCGCCCGACATCGTGACCGTCGTACGCTCCTCGACCCCGGGCAGGTCCAGCTCGGCGAGCAGGGTGGTCACCCGTTCGCGGGCCTGCTCCCTGTTCAGGCCGTACAGGCGGGCCTGGAGCACGAGCTCCTCCCCCACCGGGGAGAACGGGGCGAACGCGCCGCCCTGGGCGACGTAGCCGATGCGGCGGCGTACGCCCGCTGGGTCGGCGAACAGGTCGGCGCCGGCGACCGTGGCGGTGCCGGACGTGGGGCGCAGCAGCGTGGTCAGCATGCGCAGCGTGGTGGTCTTGCCCGCGCCGTTCGGTCCGAGGAAGCCGACGATCTCCCCCGCGGAGACGTCGAGATCGATCCCCCGGACGGCCTCGACCGGGCCGAAGGTCTTGGTGAGCCCTCTGGCGTGAATCATGCCGGGTAGAGTAACACCAATTTTGGTGTCACTTAAAGATTGTGCTCGCCCTTACAATCGAGGCGTGGAAGAGGGCCTGCGGGAGCGGAAGAAGCGGGAGACCCGGCAGCGGATCGCCGACATGGCGATGGGACTGTTCCTGCAACGGGGGTTCGACAACGTCACGGTGGCCGAGGTGGCCAGGGCCGCCGACGTGTCGGTCAACACGGTGTTCAACTACTTCCGCACCAAGGAGGACCTGTTCCTCGACCGCAGCGAGGAGAGCGAGGACATGCTGGCCCGGGCCGTGCGCGAGCGCCGCGCGGGCGAGACGGCGGTCGAGGCGGTGCGGCGCGACTTCTTCGAGGCCCTCGACGCCGGCGACTGGCGTTACGGGATGAGCGAGGGCCTGGACCTGTTCACGCAGCGGGTGCGGGAGAGCCTGGCGCTCCAGTCACGGGTGCGCATGCTGGAGGTCAACCGGGAGGAGCGGCTGGCCCGGACGCTCGCCGAGGAGACCGACGCCGATCCCGACGACCTGACGCCGTGGCTGGTGGCGGCGCAGATCTGCGCCACCGTCCGCGCGCTGACCCGCCACTTCGCGATGCGGCAGATGGCCGGCGAGGACGCGGCGCTGATCAGGGCGGACGTCAGGGAGCACGCCGAGCGCGCCTTCGACCTGCTGGAGCGCGGGATCGGCGGCTACTGCCCGCGGCCCGAGCCCGGATCGCTCAGCCTCCCGCAAGCCGGCGAGCGCTCCACACCAGCGCCTCGGTGACGCGGGCCTGCGACAGGCCCAGGGTGTGCCGCTGGAACTGGTAGACCTCGGGCGCGAGCGGCGCCAGCACGGCGTCCGCCGTTCCCTCGGGGTCCGGCACCCCGGCCTCGGTCAGCAGCATCCGCACGTGTGTGCGCCAGAAGCGGTAGGCGCCGGTGCCGAACCGCGCGCTCCCGGTCTCGGCCCCCAGCACGAGGTGCAGGTGACGCTCCAGCAGGTCGATCATGGCGATGTAGAACGCGGCGAGCCGGTCGGCCGGTGAGGCACCCGGGCCGAGCGGCGGCGGGCCGTTCAGGATGTGTCCCTGCACCTGCCGCTCGTGCTCGTCCAGCAGGGCCGTCGCGATCGACGCGGGGTCGGGATAGCGCCGGTAGAGCGTGGCCCGCCCCACCCCCGCCGCCTTGGCGATCTCGTCCATCGTGACGTGCCGCGCGTCCCTCGTCGCGAAGAGCTGTTCGGCCGCCTTCAGCACGCGCATGCGGTTGCGCGCGGCGTCCGCCCGTTCCCGCACCGGCGCCGGGCGGCCCGGTTCGAGGTCGAGCACGGGCAGTTCCCGGCCGGCGCCGGCCGGCGTGATCCCCTCCGGGGGAACACGGCCGTTTCTCCGGTTCCCGCCGGGATCCATCAACCCGTTGTTCATGAGGACATCCTAGTCCCCCGGCGGAACGATGTGGACAGAGCGTCCACTTTTGCCTTACGCTCATCCGGACACCCTGTCCGTTTCTGGCCCGGTTTCTCGAAATCCGGTTCTTTCAGAAGAGGGATCGCGATGCATGCCCTGTTCCTCGCCTCGGCACTGCTGGTCGGCTGCTTACTGGCAGTGCAAGCCTCGGTGAACCTCCAGCTCAACAAGGCCGTCGGGACGCCGTACGGCGCCTCGACCCTGCAGTTGAGCGTGGCGACGGCCCTGCTGGCGCTCCTCGCGGTCGCCGTCGGGGCGATCGGCGCCGTCCGCCTCGTGCCCGGTGTCCCGTTCTGGCACCTGCTCGGAGGTCTGGCCAGCCCGCTCTACATCACCAGCGGGATCCTGCTCTTCCCCCGGCTCGGCGCGCTGGCCGCGGCGGGCCTGTTCGTGACCGGCCAGATGTTCGCGTCGCTCGGGCTGGACCTGTTCGGCCTGCTCGGCATCGCGCGCAAGCCGCTCAGCGTCGGCATCGCGCTCGGCGCGCTCGCAGTCCTCGCCGGCATCACGGTCATCATCCGGGGACAGCGCCCGGCGCAGACGCCGGCCCCGGCGGGACCGGCGCCCGGCGGCGCTCCCGGCACTTCCGGTCGTGGCGGGACGGCCACCGTCACCGCCCCGGCCGCGACGGCACCGGCGGCCGTACGCCGGACCGGCGGCCTCGGCCAGACCGGCTGGATCCTGCTGGGCATCGTGGCCGGCGCCGTCCTGCCGGTGCAGGGCGCGGTCAACGCCGCGCTCCGCAAGGACATCCACCAGCCGGTGACCACCGCCATGATCAGCTTCATCGTGGCCACGATCACCATCGCCGTGGTGCTGATCGTCCTGCTGGCGACGCGCCGCACCCCCCGGCCGCAGCTCGGCGGGCTGCGCACGATGCCCTGGTGGGGCTGGCTCGGCGGCGCCTGCGCCGCGGCGTACGTCACCGCGACCTTCACGCTCATCCCCACGATCGGCGCCGCCACCACCGTGGCGCTGACCGTGACCGGCCAGCAGGTCGCCTCGGCCGTGATCGACAACTACGGCCTCCTGCGGCTGCCCCGGCGCCCGCTCACCGCGCCGCGCCTGACCGGTCTCGCCCTGCTCATCGTCGGCTCGGTGCTCGTCCAGCTCACCTGAGCGAACCCACCGCGGAAAGGACCCCCCTCCATGACCTCCTATCTGCGCAGCCCATACGAGGCGACACCCGGCGTCACCACGCTGCCGTCGTCCCTCCCCATCACCGGCGCCGGCCTGCTGCCGGTGAACGCCTACCTGATCCGCGGCCCGCAGCCGATCCTCGTCGACACGGGCATGGCGATCGACCGCGGCTATTTCGAGAAGGCCCTGTGGTCCCTGGTCGACCCGGCCGACCTGCGCTGGATCGTGCTCACGCACGACGACAGGGACCACGCGGGCAATCTCAAGGAGATCCTCATGGCGGCGCCGCAGGCCAAGGTCGTCACGAACGGCCTGGCCGTCGCCCGGCTCGGCGAGGAGTGGGACGTGCCCCCGAACCGCGTCCTGCAGGTCAACCCCGGCCGCACGCTCGACCTCGGGGGCAGGATCGTCTCCCTGCTGCGCCCACCCGCCTACGACTCCCCCTCGACGCTGGCCCTCTACGACCACGCCACCCGCTCGCTGTTCAGCGCGGACAGCTTCGGCGCGATCCTGCCGACCCCGGCGGAGGACGCCCAGGACGTCCCGGAGAGCGACTACCTCGCCGGGATGGCCCTGTTCACCAGGGCCAACGCCCCCTGGACCGCACTGGCCGACCCGGCCAAGTTCGACGCCGTGCTGGACGACCTGCTCCGGCTGGCTCCCCGGCACATCCTCAGCTCGCACGGCGCCACCGTCGTGGAGCGCACCGAGACGCTCGTGAAGACCCTGCGCGAGGTGCCCTCCATGACGCCGTGGCTGCCGGACGAGGACGTGCTGGTGGAGGCCGTGCTCGCCCAGCACGAGGGGGCCACGCTCAGCGCCGGCGCGGCCTGAGCGCCACGAGGCACGACACAAGGAGAACGTCGATGACGACGACACTGACCCCGGAACCCGGCACCATCATCATCTTCTCGGACATCTGGTGCTCCTTCGCGCACATAGCCGTGCACCGGCTCCACAAGACCCGGGAACGGCTGGGCCTGACCGACCGGGTCCGGTTCGACCACCGCGCCTTCCCCCTGGAGTTGCTCAACGACGCGCCCAGCCCCCGGCCGGGGACCGACAGCGAGGTGGGCCGGATGGCCGCGCTGGAACCCGACGCGGGATGGCAGCTGTGGCAGGCGAAGGACTGGCTGTACCCGTCCACGACGCTGCCCGCGCTGGAGGCCGTCCAGGCGGCCAAGGAGCAGGGGTTCACGGCGTCCGAGCAGCTCGACCTGGCGCTGCGGAGGGCGTTCTGGGCCGAGTCGCGGTGCATCAGCCACCGAAAGGTCATCCTGGACGCCGCCGCGTCCACCGGCGTGGTGGACGTGGACGCCCTGGCGGCCGCGCTCGACGACGGCCGGGCACGCAGGACGCTGTCCGAACAGGCCGCCATCGCGGCGACCGACCGGGTGAACTGCAGCCCGCACCTGTTCCTGCCGGACGGCACCGACCACGCCAACCCCGGAATCGAGGTCGGCTGGGCCGGCTCGTACGGCATCGGCTGGCCCGTCGTCTCCTCCGACGACCCGAGCGTGTTCGAGGACATCCTCAAGCGCGCCGCCGCCTGACCGAAGCCCTCTCCCGGGCACCCCGGACGGCCCCCGGGAGCACGGCACAGCTCCCGGGAACACGGCACAGCCCTCTCCCGGGGACACAGAACGCCGGCGGACCCGGGCGGCCCGTCGGCGCAGCACGCGACCGGCTCTTTCATCGGCGCGCGCCGGAACATCGACGCGCGCCGATTCTTTATGGACGACCCCCATTCCTGAGTTAATCGACGCGAATTTGGATTACCCAGAGTAAGCATCCGGTGACGCGAAACCCGGACCATTGTGGAAATCCGGAAAGAAGCATTTCCCGTCTCACCCGTTGACTCCGCCGTAAGTGGGACGTACCTTTCTATCGCGATGCCCGGCACGGGCAAAAACGGGAGTGACGTTCCTCCCCGCTTCTCCGTAAGAAGGAGCTCGCGGCGAAGCCGCCGCCTCCGACGCATGTCTTCCCGCACCACTCTTGCGCTACTCCATGTTCCGCACCAGTGAAGGGATCTGCCATGAACAATGTCGGTACGCAAAACGAAGAGACACCGCTCAGCGCGTCGGGGACGCCGGACGTGACCGCGTTCGTCGACCTCACCCAGCACGAGATTCAGGCCCTGAAGACCCGGTGGAACCTCGCCGACGCGCACACCCACCAGCGTCAGTCCGCCGGCCAGGACAAGATCGTCTCCCGCCTCCCCGACCTGTGGTACGAGGCCGAGGAAAACCAGCAGGCGTATTTCGAGCAGCGATTCATCGACGCCTTCTTCCGGCTGCACAGGCAGCCCACCGCGGCGGCCGCCGGCAAAACGTGGCTGTCGTATTCGGCCAGCGTCTCCACAATGGTCGCCGCCATGTACCTGATGCAGCGGAACATGTCGGTCGGCCTCATCGAGCCGTGCTTCGACAATCTCGTCGACCTGCTCAAGCACATGCGGGTCGAACTCACCGCGCTACCGGAGGAGTCGCTCGCCGATCCGGCCAGCATTTACGCGAACCTGAGCACGCTGGAAACAGACGCGCTCTATCTGGTCGACCCCAACAATCCGACCGGATTCAGCCTCCTCCAGTACGGGATGGACGGATTCCGCGAGGTCATCCGCTACTGCAAGGACCACGGCAAGCTGCTGATGCTCGACCTGTGCTTCGCGTCGTTCGCGCTGTGCGACGAGAGGATCGGGCGCATCGACATCTACAAGCTGCTGGAGGAGTCGGGCGTCTCGTACATGGCGCTGGAGGACACCGGCAAGACCTGGCCGGTGCAGGACGCCAAGTGCGCGATGCTGACGGTCAGCGACGACATCAAGGAGGACGTCTACAACATCCAGACGGCCGTCCTGCTGAACGTCTCGCCGTTCGTCCTCAACTTCCTCACCCAGTACGTCGAGGACTCCATCGAGGACAACTTCGCCTCGGTGCGCGACGTCATCACCGACAACCGGGCGATGGCCGTCAAGGCCGTCGAGGGCACGATCCTCGAGTACGTCGAGCCCGTGGTGAACACGAGCGTCGCGTGGTTCCGCATCAAGCCGGAGGACCTCACCGCGAGCGCGCTGCAGCAGCGGCTGCTGGAGGACGAGATCTACGTCCTGCCCGGCACGTACTTCTATTGGAACGACCCCGCGAAGGGCGAGCGCTACATCCGCGTCGCCCTCGCCCGCCGGCCCGGCACCTTCGCCTGCGCCATGCACCGGATGCGTGAGGTGCTGCTCGGCTATGAGCGGTGAGCCCTTCCTCGACGCCGCCCTGTTCATGGGCATGCACAGCCGCGACGACGAGGTCCGGCTGGGGTGCAAGCGCTTCTTCACCGAGCACCTGGCCGGCGACCGGGTCCTGATGAGCCTGGAGCACGTCGGGCGGTGCGACGACCTGGTCTGGCGGTACCCCCGCGAGACGCAGGACGAGTACTACCCGTTCATGGACAACCTGCACACCGACATGGCCATCGACCGCATCGGCTACGACGAGCAGGACCTGCGCCTCGCCCTCGAGGCCAAGGCCCTGACCGACCTCCCCCTCCACGAGCGGCTGCTCGTGGCGATGGCGATGCGCCGCGACACGGTCGTGGTGACGGCCAGCCCCCGGCTGAGCCTGCGCCCCGACCTCCCGGTCCGGCCCGTGGAGCCGGCGAAACCGGCCGATGAGGAACCGGTGTTCCCGGCGCCACTGGAGCGGCTCTACGAGCGCTCCCTGGCCCTGCGAGTCGACGTCGACGACCTGTGAGGTGACCCGTGTACCCAGCGAAGCACGCGAAGCACTCGGGGACGATCGTCCCCATGGTCACGCCCCTGACCGAGTCGGGCGAGGTGTCCGAGCCGAGCGTACGGCGGCTCATCGACTCCCTCCGGAGCGAGGTCACCGGGCTGATGCCCGCGCTGTCCACCGGCGAGGGATGGAAGCTGTCGGATCGGCAGTGGCACGACGTCGTCGCCTGCGCCGTCCGCCACGCGGACGGGCTGCCCGTCCTGGCCGGCGTCCAGTCGCCGACCACCGATGAGGTGATCACCAGGGCGAAGGAGGCCCAGGCGCTCGGCGTGGCGGCCATCGCCGTCACCACCCCCTTCTCGCCCGACCTGACGCAGGAGGAGATCTACGAGCACTACCGGGCGATCCGGGAGGCCGTGCCGGTCCCGCTGTTCGTCTACAACGAGAAGGCGCTGTCGGGCAACCAGATCGAACTGGACACCCTGGTGCGCGTCTGCGCCCTGCCCGACGTCGTCGGCGTCAAGGAGTCCAGCGGGTCGGCCGAGTTCACCAGGAAGCTCGTCGCCGCGGTCCCCGGGATCCCGGTGTTCGAGGGCTGGGAGAACCTCCTGCACGAGGTGACGGGGCCCGGCGGGGTCGCCGGGTTCATCGGCCCCCTGGCCAACCTGGAGCCCGGCCTCGCCAACGCGATGCTGGCCCGGCCGACCGCGGAGCGGCAGCGGCGGATCGACGCGACGTGCGAGCGGTACGGCCTGTTCAGCGACGACTGGTACCGGCACCTGAAGAAGGAGCTGCACCGGCGCGGGGTCATCGACAGCGCCGCGGTGGCCGGGGAAGCGGAGGGACGGGGATGACGCAGATCCGGTCCGGCGACTCCGCCCAGAAGCGGCTCTACATCTGCAACCGCTCGGTCCTCACGCCGGAGCGGTACGCCGAGCTGTGGGAGATCGAGCGCGACTGGGTGGTGCCACTGGCCGCCGAGCACGAGGAGCGCGCTCCTCGCTTCGGGTTCCGCATCGAGTTGATCGACGCGCTCCACGACCTGCTGGCCAAGGAGCAGGCCAACCCCTCCGGCGACGAGCGCTTCCTCGCCGAGGAGGCCACCCTCGACCAGTTCAAGACGGTGGTCGCGGAGTTCGCCGTCGACGGCCTGGTGGAGTCGCAGTCCCACATCGGGATCCTGCGCCGCCTGCCGTCGAAGTCGCGCATGGCCGTGCTGCGCGTGCTCATCGACGAGTTCGGCTGCGGCAACGACGACATGGAGCACTCACGGCTCTACCGCGATCTGGTGACCGAGCTGGGCATGCCCACCGACCTGGAGCACTACGTGGACCGGGCCGGGGACGCCAGCTTCGCGTACGTCAACCTGTTCCACTGGCTGGCCGACCGGGCGCCGGCGCCGGAGTACTTCCTCGGCGCGTACGCGTACTTCGAGGCCAGCGTGCTGTACGCCTTCAAGCCCTTCGCGGCCGCGGCGAAACGGCTCGGCATCCGCAACGACAGGTATTACACAGAACATCTGTACATCGACAGCTTCCACTCCAAGCAGATGCAGACCGCGATCCGGGCGCTGGGCGAGCACCGCGAGGTCGACCTGGCGAAGGTGTGGGCCGGCGTCACGCTGACCAGCGCCGTCATCGCGGAGGCCACGGAGGCGGCGGTGGACAGGGCGAGGAAGGTGCCCGCATGACCGGCAACGCGGGGCAGGGCGTCTCGCTGCGCCAGATAGCGCCCGACCTCCTGCTCATCGAGGCGGCGGGCAGGCGGGTGCTGACCCAGGCGGAGTGCCCCCACCGCAGGGGACGGCTGCGCTACGGCTACCTCAACAGCCGGACGCTGCGGATCACCTGCCCGCTGCACCACTCGACGTTCGACCTGCTCACCGGGCGGCAGGTGGCCGGCCCTCCGTGTGGGTCGCTGCGCGTGACGCTGCTGCCCGAGGACGCCGCGTCTCCTCGGTCGGCGGAGGAGGCGGCGGCGTACGCCGAGGCCGTCCGGCCCGAGGCGGGTGCTCCGTGACCACCCGCGAGCTGCCCGCCCAGGTCACCGGGCAGAGCACCGGGCAGAGCACCCGGGTGGAGGCGCACGGCGTCGACCGGATCCCGGACGGCGAGCGCACCGCCTCGCCCCGCGAGTTCCTGTGGATCTGGCACTCGGCCCAGTTCTCGTTCGGCACGGTGGTGCTCGGCTCGGTGCCGGTGAGCTTCGGCCTGAGCTGGACGGCCTCCGTCACGGCGATCCTGGTGGGGCTGCTGATCGGCACGGCGGTGTTCGCACCGCTTGTGCTGTTCGGCAAGCGCACCGGCGCGAACGACCCGGTGTCCAGCGGCGCCCACTTCGGCGTGCGCGGCCGGGTCGTCGCCAACGTCATCACGATCGTGGTCGCGATCGGGTTCTTCTCGATCGCGGTCTGGACGGGCGCCACGGCGATCCTCGCGGCCGGACAGCGGGTGCTCGGCACCCCTGCCGGCCCGGCCGGCCTCGCCGTCACGATGCCGCTGATGGCGCTGGCCGTCGTGGTGGTCGCCGTGTACGGATACGGCGCGCTGCTGGCCACGTACAAGGCCATGACGGTGATCGGCGGGCTGGTGCTGCTGGCGCTGGTCGTGGTGCTGCTGCCCCGTTTCGACCCGGGGCACGCGGGCGGGCCGTACGCGCTGGGCGACTTCTGGCGGACCTGGCTGCTGGCCGTGTCCTTCAGCGCCACGCTGCCCGTGTCGTACTCGACGTTCCAGGGCGACTACAGCCGCTACCTGTCGCCGCGGACCCGCGACCGGGCCGCGGTCGCGTACAACGGCGCGGCGATGTACGTGAGCAACGCGCTCGCGCTCATCGGCGGCGCCTACGTCACCACCATGCTGAAGGACGGGTCCGCGCCCTGGATCCTCGGCGTGGCCGACGTGGTCCCCCGCTGGTTCGCCGTCGTGGTGATCGCGTTCGGTTTCGCCGGCACGCTGCCGCAGGCGGCGCTGTGCCTGTACGCGGCGGGCCTTTCGGCCAACTCGATCCTGTGGCGGCTGCGCCGCGTCGGAGATTCCCGTGCCGCGGCGACGTGGCTGATGTGGGTGCTCGGCGTCGCCACGCTCTACGTCGGAGCGATCGTCTTCGACGCCGTCGAGTCGATCTCGACCTTCGTGCTGATCCTGCTCGTTCTCGTCTCGCCGTGGAGCGCGATCATGCTGGTCGGGTTCGCCCTGCGGCGGGGCCGGTACGACCCCGACGACCTGTACGGCTTCGCCCGGCCCGGCCACCGTGGCCGTTACTGGTTCACCGGGGGGTTCAACCTCCGGGCCCTGGGGGCGTTCGTCCCCGCGGTGGTCCTGGGACTGCTGTTCGTGGACAACACGATCTACACCGGCCCGCTCGCCGGCCTGGCGGGCGGGGTGGACCTGAGCTGCCTGGTGCCGTTCTGCACGGCGGCGCTGCTCTACGCCGCGCTGTGCCTGCTTTTCCCCGAGCGGACGGCCGTACCGACCGGAGGTGATCCGAGGTGACAAGAGACCCGCGGCTGCCCGAGTCGCCCGACACGATCGTCGTCTTCTCCGACCTCAACTGCTCCTTCGCCCACCTGGCCGTTCACCGCCTGCACGAGGCGCGGCGGCGGCTCGGCCTGGAGGGACGGCTGTGGTTCGACCACCGCTGCTTCCCGCTCGAGCTGTTCAACCGGACCGTGAACGAGCGCCCGGGGGTGGACTCGGAGGTGTCGGTGGTGGGCGCGCTCGACCCCGGCGCCGGCTGGCGGCTGTGGCAGGGGCCCGACTGGACCTACCCGGTCACGATGCTGCCGCCGCTGGAGGCCGTGCAGGCGGCCAAGGCGCAGAGCCTGCACGCCTCGGAACAGCTCGACCTGGCGTTGCGCCGGGCCTTCTGGGCCGAGGGCCGGTGCATCTCGCTGCGGCACGAGATCCTCGACGTCGCGGCCTCCACCGGGGCGGTCGACGTCGAGGTGCTGGCCGAGGCGCTCGACGACGGCCGCGCCAGGCGGGCGGTGATGGATCAGTTCGAGACGGCCAGGCACGGCCGGGTCACCTGCAGCCCCCACGTGTTCCTGTACGACGGAACCGACGTCGCCAATCCCGGCGTGCGGGCGCGGTGGGTCAACGGCGACTTCGGGGTGGGCTTCCCGGTCATCGAGGCCGACGACCCGACCGTCTACACGGATCTGCTGGCCAGGGCGGCCGAGCTGATCTGCGAGGCGGCGGCCTGACGACCCGCCGCCGCCGGAAACAGGGCGCGGGCCCGGTGAGGGGGCCCGCGCCCTGTGCTGCGTGGCGCGGCGCGGCCGCATGCCCCGCGCGGGGGCATGCCGGGCCCGGCGGCTGTATACAGATCCATGTGAGGTTGGACGAGCTTGATCGCGCCATTATCCGGGCCCTCGTCGAGGACGCCCGGGCGACGTACGCCGAGATAGGCGCTCAAGTCGGGCTGTCGGCTCCGGCCGTGAAGAGGCGGGTCGACCGGCTCATCGCCAGCGGCGCGATCACCGGCTTCAGCGCCCGGGTGGAGCCGTCGGCCCTCGGCTGGACCACCGAGGCGTACGTCGAGCTGTACTGCCGGGGCAAGACCTCACCCGCGGAGATCGGCATGGCCGTGTCCCGGCACCCGGAGGTCGTCTCGGCCTGCACGGTCACCGGCGAGGCCGACGCGCTGCTGCACATCCGCGCGACCGACGTGCGGCACGTCGAGCGGGTGATCGAACGCCTGGCGGCCGAGCCGTTCGTGGTCCGCACCAAGAGCTCGATCGTGCTGTCGCGGCTGATTAACGGATCGCTGGAAAACGGGTGAAGGACGCAACCGATCCACACGTGATCGCAACGCGGGCGCATTGGATTGTCGCCTTCCGATTCCTACGCTGAAGTCCCGTTCACCCGGTTTCCCGCTTGGAGTCGACGATGACACTCGCGCCAGCCACCGAGACCACGGAAAGTGGTCGTACGGGCACGGCCCGGCATTTCCTGATGTGCCGGCCCGAGTTCTTCACGGTCTCGTATTCCATCAACCCGTGGATGCATCCCGAGAAGGGCGCCGACACGACCAGGGCGCTGCGGCAGTGGGAGAGCCTCCGGCAGGCGTACGAGAGCCTGGGCCACACCGTGAGCCTGATCGACCCGATCGAGGGCCTGCCGGACATGGTGTTCGCCGCGAACGGCGCGCTCGTCGTGGACGGACGGGTCTACGGGGCCAGGTTCGCCCACCCGGAACGCGCCGCCGAGGGCCCCGCCTACCTGCGGTGGTTCGTCGAACGGGGATACGAGACACTGGAGGCGTCCTTCACCAACGAGGGCGAGGGCGACTACCTGACGCTCGACGAGATGATCCTGGCCGGGACGGGCTTCCGCACCGACGTGGCGGCGCACATGGAGGCCCAGGAGTTCCTCGGCCGGCCGGTCGTCACGCTGCGCCTGGTCGACCCGAGGTACTACCACCTCGACACCGCTCTGTTTCCGCTGGACGGCCACAACGTGGCGTACTATCCGGAGGCGTTCAGCGAGGGCAGCAGGAAGGTGCTGCGGCGGCTGTTCCCCGACGCCGTGATCGCCACGTCCGCGGACGCGGAGGTGCTGGGCCTCAACGCGGTGAGCGACGGCCGCAACGTCGTCGTCAACGCCGAGGCGACCGGGCTGGTCCTGGAACTCAAGCGCCGTGGCTTCGAGGTCGTCCCGGTGGACCTCAGCGAGCTGCGCAAGGCCGGCGGCGGGCCCAAGTGCTGCACCCTCGAGATCCGGCCGAACAGGGAGATTCGATGAACAGCGAGGAACTGATCCGGCTCAGCGAGAGCCACAGCGCGCACAACTACCACCCGCTGCCCGTCGTGATCAGCTCGGCCGAGGGCGCCTGGGTCACCGACGTGGAGGGCAAGCGGTATCTCGACTGCCTGGCCGGCTACTCCTCGCTGAACTTCGGCCACGGCAATCCCACGATCCTCGCGGCGGCCCGCGAGCAGCTCGACCGGCTGACGCTGACCAGCCGGGCGTTCTACCACGACCGGTTCGCCGCGTTCGTGACCGGCCTTTCCGAGCTGTGCGGCAAGGACATGGTCCTGCCGATGAACACCGGCGCGGAGGCCGTCGAGACCGCCGTCAAGGTCGCCCGCAAGTGGGGTTACGAGGTCAAGGGCGTCGCCCCCGACCAGGCCAACATCGTCGTGATGGAGGACAACTTCCACGGCCGCACCACGACCATCGTGGGCTTCTCCACCGACCCCGAGTCGCGGGACGGCTTCGGCCCCTTCTCCCCCGGCTTCCGGATCGTCAAGTACGGCTCCGCCGAGGCGGTCAGGGAGGCGATCGACGAGAACACGGTGGCCGTGCTGCTTGAGCCCATCCAGGGCGAGGCCGGCGTGCTGGTCCCGCCGGACGGCTACCTGGCCGCGGTCCGGGAGATCTGCACCGACAACAACGTGCTGTTCGTGGCCGACGAGATCCAGTCGGGCCTCGGCCGCACCGGCGACACGTTCGCCTGCGACCACGAGCGCGTCGTCCCCGACCTGTACGTCCTGGGCAAGGCCCTCGGCGGCGGCGTGGTCCCGGTCTCCGCGGTCGTCGCGAACGCCGACGTCATGGGCGTGATCGGGCCCGGCCAGCACGGCTCCACCTTCGGCGGCAACCCGCTGGCGTGCGCCGTCGGCGACGCGGTGATCGGGCTGCTGCGGACCGGCGAGTACCAGGCCAGGGCGCGCGAGCTCGGTGCGTTCCTGCACGCGCGCCTGGCGGATCTCGGCCCCGGGGTGGTGGCGGTGCGCGGGCGCGGGCTGTGGGCGGGCATCGACATCGACCCCTCGCTCGGCACCGGACGGCAGATCAGCGAGGCGCTCATGCGCCGCGGCGTGCTCGTCAAGGACACGCACGGCTCGACGATCCGCCTCGCGCCGCCCCTCGTCGTCTCCCGGGACGATCTGGCCTGGGCGGCGGACCAGCTCAGCGCGGTGCTGCGGGAGGCTCGGGCCTGATCCGCACCGTGTCCTGATCGCCGGTATCGGTGAACCACGTCACCGTGGCCTCCCCGGGCGCCAGGTCGATGGCGGTCATCATGTTGGGGAACCAGGGTCCCTTGCTGATGCGCCACCGCAACGGCGGCCGGGGAAGGCCCCCGGTCCTGGCCAGCACCCCGCCGAGCACGCCCGCCAGCCCGAACGACGCCACGATGTTCGCGAAGCGCAGCGTGCGGCTCAGCGGGTTGCGGATCGGCGAGCAGACGATCTGGTGGACGCGCCCGCCGCCCCGGCGCCGTACGGACGCCATGTAGGAGTAGTGGACGTCGCCCGACAGCAGCAGGACGGTCGCGGGCGGCCTGCCACGGCCGCCCGAGGCAACCTCCAGCACCACCTGCGCGAGTTCCTCGAACGACCTGCGGAAGGCCCCCCAGTGCTCCAGGTCGAGAAACTGCCGCACCCGCTCGCCCCACCGCGCCGCCCGGCGGCCCCAGATACCGTCGCAGACCGCCTCGTTCCAGCTCTCGACGTGGTGGATCCCGGCGGGCAGCAGGATCGGCAGCGAGGACCCGACGAGCAGGTGGTCGAAGTCGCCGGTGGCGTGCTTGTCGAACCAGTCCCACTCCCCGGGGTCGAGCATCCGCCGGCGTCCCGGCTCCAGCACCCGGGCGCTGCGGCTGTCCAGCACGATCAGCCGGCTGCCGCCCAGGTCCCTGTGGTAGCTCCAGCGCACCGAGTCGGGCTCCTTGTCGGCCCGCCGGGCGAAGGCGTCGAGCGCCTCGTCGCCGCCGCCCGCCCGCAGCGCGGCGAGCACGGGATCGGCCTCCCGCTCGGCCGGGGGCAGGTTTCCCAGGTGCTGGTAGACGTAGTACGAGCCGAGCGCCGAGACGATGCGCCGCTCCCACCAGGGCACCTCGGCCATCTGCTGACGCCAGACGTTCGAGGTGTTCCAGTCGTCCCTGACGTCGTGGTCGTCGAAGATCATCAAGGTGGGGACCGTGGCCAACAGCCAGCGGACCGGAGGGTCGGACCACGCCTGCCGGTACAGCTCGGCGTACTCCTCGAAATCGACGACCTCCTCGGGGCCTTCGTCCCTGCGCCCGGCGATGAACTCCTTCATGTCCGGGGTGAGCTCGTCGGCGTACACCTGGTCGCCGAGCAGCAGGATCAGGTCGGGCCGCTCGTCCGGCGACTCCATCAGGCGCAGGCCGTACGCCCGCAGGACGTCCGGGCCGTGCGTGCGCACATACGGCTCCTCGTGCGGCACGCTCGTCCGGCAGGAACCGAAGATCAGCCGGTCGAGGCGGGTCAGCGGGCGGATCACGCTGGGCGGCAGGCCCTCTTCCGGCCACACCCGCCGGTCGTCGAGCTCCACCTCGTAGGCCGCCGGGCCCTCGATGCCGACGTCGAGCAGGGCGTAGTGGTGGCCGTGCACGGTGAAGGTGCGCTCCTCGGAGCAGGCGTCGCCGGCCCGCACACGGACCGTGCAGGGCTCGGAGGTCTCCACCCAGACGGTCGCGGCGGCCGCGTCCACGTGGCGCAGCAGCGGGCCCAGCACAAGTTCCGGCACAAACCCTGTCTACTGCAAAAGGATGGCAAAGCGCGACTTGTGCTCGTCCGTCCGCCGCCGTTCACGGTGCGTGCGCCGGCCTATGCGCCGGAACGGCGAAATCCCGCCCGGCGATCTCCGTATTGGCCTATATCGCGACCACCCGGCGCACGGTTTGATCCAGATGTCGCTCCTCCCGGTCCGCCTTCCGCTGCCGTCAACGACGACGGCACACGGGGGCCGGGGGACGGCCACCCTTCCGACAGGAGAACAACAGAATGACCATCACGGACTTCCCGACAACGGCGTCGGGGGTTCGGTCTCCGATCCCCGGCCTCCATGCCCCCTCAGCGGGTGAGCGCGCCCTCGCCGCCGCCCGCTTCCAGCTCGCCGAGGCGTCCCGGTTCCTCGGCCTCGACGACGGCATGCACCACATGCTCGCCACGCCCCGCCGCTCGCTGACGGTCTCCGTGCCCGTACGGCGCGAGGACGGCCGCCTGGAGGTGGTGCAGGGTCACCGCGTGCAGCACAACCTGTCGCGCGGACCCGCCAAGGGCGGCATCCGCTTCCACCCCGCCACCGACCTCGCCGAGGTCACCGCCCTCGCCATGTGGATGACGTGGAAGTGCGCCCTCGTCGGCATCCCGTACGGCGGCGCCAAGGGCGGCGTCGCGGTGGACCCGGCCGCGCTGACCACCCGCGAGCTCGAGCGCGTCACACGGCGCTACGTCAACGAGATCCTGCCGCTCATCGGCCCGGAGAAGGACATCCCCGCGCCCGACGTGGGCACCGACGAGCAGACCATGGCCTGGATCATGGACACCTACAGCGCGAACGCGGGCTACTCCGTCCCTGGCGTGGTGACCGGCAAGCCCACGGCGCTCGGCGGCTCGCTGGGCCGCGCGGGCGCGACCTCGCGCGGCGTGCAGATCGCCGCGCTGCAGGCCCTGGCCCAGACGAGGGGGGCGCACTCCCCCGAGGGCACGACCGTGGCGGTGCAGGGCTTCGGCAAGGTGGGCGCGCTCGCCGCCCAGTATCTCGCCGACGCCGGCTGCCGTGTCGTGGCCGTCTCCGACGCGGGCGGCGCGGTCGTCCGGCCCTCCGGCCTCGACGTCGCCGCGCTGCGCGCCCACGCGGCCGAGACCGGGACGGTCCACGGCTACCGCGACGCCGACCCGCTCTCCCGCGACGAGCTGCTCGAACTCGACGTGGACGTGCTGGTGCCTGCCGCGCTCGAAGGCGTGATCACGGCGGACAACGCGCCGCGCGTACGGGCCCGCCTGGTCGTGGAGGGCGCCAACGGGCCCACCACGCCCGAGGCCGACCTGATCCTGGCCGGCAACGGGACCACCGTGGTCCCCGACATCCTGGCCAACGCCGGCGGGGTGATCGTGTCCTACCTGGAGTGGGTGCAGAACACCCAGGCGTACTCCTGGAGCGCCGGCGAGGTCGAGGTGAAGCTCCGCGACCTGATGGAGAACGCCTACCGGGCGGTCGCGGACCTGGCCGCGGAGCGCGACCTCACGCTCCGCCAGGCCGCCCACGCGATCGGGGTGGGGCGGGTGGCCGAGGCCCACCGGATGCGGGGCCTCTACCCCTGACGCCGCTTGCGAAGACGGCGACGATGACCGCCTCCCGGGAATATGCGGCTTCCGGGAGGCGGTCAGGCCGTCGCGGCCGTCACGATCTGTTCGCACAGCTCGTGGGTCGTCAGGGCGTCGTCGGCCGTGAGGATCCGCCCCTCCCGGACCGCGGCGAGGAACTCCCGGCAGATCTGCTCGATGCCGCGCTGCCGCGTCGCCGGGACCCAGTCGCCGCGTCTCGTGAGGACCTCGTCCCCGCCGAGGTCCACCACGTCGCCGAGGTTGACCACCCGCCGCTTCCCGCCGCCGCCCATGACCTCGCAGATCTCCTCGGCCGCGCCGCTGGTGCGGCTCATCACGCCGACGGCGGTGAAGTGGTCGCCGCCGAGCGTCAGCACCACGTGTTCGAGCAGGCCGTCCCGCACCCTGGTCCTGATCGCGGTGTCGGTGACCGGACCGGGGGCGAGGAAGCGCAGCGTGTCGGCCACGTGGATGAAGTCGTCGAAGACCACGGTCCGCGGGTCGCCGGGCAGGTCACGCCGGTTCTTCTGCATCACGACCACGTCGCGCGGCAGGTCGCGCAGGGCCGCGTACGCGGGGGCATGCCTGCGGTTGAACCCGACCATCAGCGACCTGTTCCGCTCATGCGCCAGCCGTACGAGCCCGGCGGAGGCCGCGGCGTCGTAGGCGAGCGGCTTGTCCACGTAGACGTGCACGCCCGCCTCCAGCAGCGTGGTCACGATCGGGACGTGCGCGGAGGTGGCCGCGTGCACGAAGGCCGCGTCGATCCCGGCCTCGGCGAGGCCGTCCACGGAGGTGAAGCGCGCGCCGATCCGGTAGGCGTCGCCGAGCCGGTCGAGCGCCGCCCGGTCGCGGGTGCACAGCAGCGGCTCGATGCCCGGCATCGCCGCCAGCACCGGCAGGTAGGCCTTCTCCGCGATGTCTCCCAGGCCGATGATCCCGACTCTCATGCCGGGGAGACTATCGCCGTCATTCCGGCGCCTTTCAGCGCCCCCGCCACCACGCCACCGTCTCCTTCACCCCGTCCTCGACCGGCGTCGGCGCGAACCCGAGGACCGCCTGGGAGGCGGAGGAGTCGAGCACGTACGGCCGGTCGAACTGATAACGGGTCTCCCCCAGCTCGCGCAGGAACGGCGACACGAGGCCCCCCGCCTTCAGCATCCACGCCGGCAGCCGCCGCAGGCGCGGCGCCGGGACGCCCGCGGTCTCGCACACCATCTCGGCGTACCGCCGCATCGTCAGGGGCGGCGCGGTCGGGACGTGCCAGGGCCGGCCCCAGGCGCGCTCCTCCTCCGCGGCCGCCGCCAGCGCCCGCACGACGTCGGGCAGGTACGTCCAGCTGTGCGGGATGTCGGGGTCGCTCACGACGGTGGCGGGCCTGCCCGCGAGCAGAGGCTCTAGGAGCCGCGGCCCCAGGTAGGACTGGTCGGACGACCGCGGCCCGTAGTAGTCCGAGCCGCGCACCTCGGTGACCCGCACCCGGCCGGCCTCGTGTGCGGCCCGCATCTCCTCCCACATCCGCGCCCTGACCAAGCCCTTCGTGCCCGTCGCCGCGAGCGGCAGATCCTCGGTCATCGGCCCGTCCACCGGGCCGTACCCGTACAGGTTGCCCAGCGTGACCAGGACGGCCCCGGACGACTCGGCGGCGGCCAGCAGCGAGGCCGCGATCGGCGGCCAGTCCAGGGGCCACCGGTGGTAGCGCGGGTTGGCGCAGTTGTAGAGCGCGTCGGCCCCCTCGGTGAGCCGCCGCATCACGGCGGCGTCGGCCGCGTCCGCGGCGACCGGCGAAATCCCGGGGTGTTCGGGGCCCGAGCCCGAGCGGGTGACAAGGGTCACCTCGTGCCCGCGCTCCGCCAGCGCGTCGGCGAGCCCGCCGCCGACCTGTCCCGCTCCGACGATCACATGCCTGCCCATCACTTCTCCTTCAGACCTGATCCGTCAGCAGCCGCAGCACGCCGTCCACGACGTACGCGACCGCGAACACCACACCGGCGGTGACGAGTCCGGAGGCCGCCAGCGCGGCCGCCCCCGCACCGAACCACACGACCTCGAAGGCGGCCCGGGCGATCCCGTGCAGCTGGTGCGGCGCCTTGCCGCCCGCCATGAACAATCCCCAGAGCGTGGCGAACACGGCCGGCCCACCGAGACCCAGAAGGATCTTGACCAGGACGTTCGCCTGCAGGGTGAACCCCCAGTAGGCCAGCGAGATCAGCACGCCCAGCTCCAGGAAGAACTGCACTGCGGGGATCATTCCCTTGGCCACGGTGAGCATCGCCACTCCTTGCGTTTATTGCTCCGTTTCGAGAGCAATGCTCTCTCATTGGGGCGACCTTCGTCAAGAGCAGCGCTCTCTAATCGCTCAGGTGCTCTGTTAGCCTGACCCCATGAATGCGAGCAGGACCGCGCGGGAGCGGGTGAGAGCGGAGCTGATCAGGGAAATCACGGACATCGCCCGGCGACATCTGGCGACGGAGGGGGCCACGGGCCTGTCCCTGCGGGCGGTGGCCCGCGAGATGGGGATGGTCTCCTCGGCGATCTATCGCTACTTCCCCAGCCGCGACGACCTGCTGACCGCGTTGATCATCGACGGATACAACGCCCTCGGAGAGGCCGTCGAGCGCGCCGACGCCGCATGCGCCCGCGACGACTTCTTCGGACGCTGGCTCGCCGTCTGCCGGGCCGTACGCGAGTGGGCCCTGGCCCATCCGCACGAGTACGCCCTGCTGTACGGCTCACCCGTGCCGGGCTACGCCGCTCCGCAGGACACCATCGCACCGGCGGTGCGGGACACGGCGGTGTACGGGCGGATCGTCGCCGACGCCCACCGCTCGGGCAGGCTCGTCCCTCCCCCGATCTGCCCGCCGCCGCCCGCGATCCTGGCCGAGGACGCGGAGATCGTACGGTCGCTGATGCCGGACGTGCCGGACGACGTGGTCACACGGGCGATCTCCGCGTGGACGGGCCTGTTCGGGATGGTCAGCTTCGAGCTCTTCGGCCAGTTCAACAACACGATCAGCCACCGAACCGAACTGTTCGAGCACAACATGACCTGCCTGGGCCGCTTGCTCGGCTTGCCCGAGTAGGCGGCATGCGGGCCGTGGTTCCCTGGCCTCGCTCAGGAGTCGGTCGATTGATGAGCGGCGTTCACGAGCCCGGACTCGTAGGCGCTGATCACCAGTTGGGCACGATCACGCGCCCGCAGCTTGCTCAGCAGCCGGCCGATGTACGTCTTGACGGTGCCATGGCTGAGATGCAGGTACTCGGCGATGTCGGCGTTGGACAGGCCGCGTGCCACGAGCACCAGGACCTCGCGCTCGCGTGCCGTGAGGGCGTCCAGCGCGGGCACCGGGGCATGGCGGGCAGAGGGAAGACGAGCGAACTCGGCGATCAGGCGCCGGGTCACCGAGGGCGCGAGGAGGGACTCTCCGGCGGCGACGGTGCGGATGCCCGTCAGCAGGACCTCGGGGGAGGTGTCCTTGAGGAGGAACCCGGCCGCGCCGGCCCGCAGGGCCCCGTACACGTACTCGTCGAGATCGAAGGTGGTGAGGATGAGGACGCGTGTCGCGACCGTCGCGGGAGATCCGGCTATGCGCCGTGTCGCCTCGATGCCGTCCATGTCGGGCATCCTGATGTCCATCAGCACCACGTCCGGGTGTAGGCGACGAGCGCTTTCGACGGCTTCGGCGCCGGTGCCGGCCTCGCCCACCGCGGTCAGCCCCGGGGCGGTGTCGATCAGCACCCGGAAGCTGCCTCGGAGCAGAGGCTGATCATCGGCGACGAGAACCCGGATCGGATCGGTCACGCGGTCGCCTCCTTCGGGCTGATGGCTGTGTCATGAGCGGGTTCGGGCGGGAGACGAGCCGACACGGCGAACCCGCCGCCGGGCCTTGGCCCGGCCTCCAGCGTCCCCCCGTACATCATCACGCGTTCGCGCATCCCCACGAGACCGTGACCGCCGCTGAGACCCGCCCGGCCGGACGCCGGCGCGTTCCCGGCTCCGTCGTCCACCACCTCGACATGTACGCCTCCGCGCGCGTCGGCCGTGATCGCCACCTGGCAGTGCGTTCCACCGCCCGCATGCTTGATCACATTTGTCAGCGCCTCCTGCACGATCCGGTAGACGGTCAGCGCCGTGCCCGCGGGGAGAGGGGCGGCCAGTCGGGTGCGAAGCCCGGTGCGAATTCCCGCCTGCTCGGCACGCCGGACGAGGGGCGGCAGGTCGTCCAGCCCGGGAGGGGGAGCCGTGCCGAGGTCTGGCGCGCGTTGCCCGGCGGCGTCGCCGCGCAACACTCCCAGGGCGCGCCGCATGTCGGTGAGCGCCTCCCGGCCGGTCTGCTCGATCGCCTGGAGGGCGTCGCGCGTCTCCTGGGGGCGTTCCTCGGCCACGTGGTTGGCGACCGCGGCCTTGACGACGATCACGCTGAGGCTGTGCGAGACGATGTCGTGCAGTTCTCTGGCGATGCGCAGGCGTTCCTCGGCCAGCGTCTGCTCGGCCAGGCGCCGGTCCCTGCGGGCGGCTCGACGTCGCCGTTCACGCACGACGCGGCCCGCGGCCCACGCGGCGCCGACCACAAGCCACACGAGCGCTGCCGTCGCTGCGGCTTCAGGCCAGGGGCCGGACGGTGTCAGGACCGCCTCCCCGGTGACGACCGCGGCTGCCGAGACGGCGAGGGTCAGTGCCAGCGCCACCGAGGCCCGGCGCGTCGGCTCGGCGAGCGCCACCGCGTAGACGGCCAGGGCCGCGGGGATGTAGGGGTCGCGGGTGATGTCGAGGAGTGTCGCCGCCGCCGATGCGCCGACAACCACGGCGAGGGCGGGCAGTGGCCAAAGACGCCGAACGGCCAGCGGCGCTCCGACACAGGCGGCGATCGGCCACGCCATCCAGGAAGGGCCGGAGAACCCGGGCAGGCCGTCAGACGCGTCCTGGCCGGCCAGCGCCCCATACGCGGCGGCCACGACGACCGCCACGCAGGCATCGAGTATCAGTAGATGCGGGCCTGTCCGGAGACGCCACCGCGCTGTGTGCATCGCACGACGATACCGATGGCCACTCATCCGGCCTGCCCGAAGAGGAACATCGCGGTGCCCACGACGCCCACCATGACAAGCCTTCCGACGACCGTGGCCGTTCGCGGTGCCGGCCCGGTGCGCATCGCGGCAACGCCCAGAGGGACGAGCGCGACGCACAGCCCTGCGGCAGCGGCCACCGACCAGGGGGTCGTTCCCTTCAGCACGCCCAACGGCATCGCCGACGCGAGGGCCAGCGCCGTCGCCCGCACCGGTCCGAGCACCCGCGAGCGGTAGGCGCCGACGGCCAGGAGAACCCAGCCGCCCATGATCGCGGCGTTCAACGTGCTGAAGACATGGAACGCTCCGTAGGTCTCGCTCACCGTTCGTGTCGCCGACGTCACTCCATGGACGGTTACCAGGTGGAGGCCGAGATGGTCCACACCGGCGTGGAACGCCCGGGCGAACAGGCCGAGGATCGTGAGGGCCCCGCCCCACACCGCCAGTTCCCGGAATGTCTCACCGATCCTGGCGGCGAGGAGCGCGACTCCCGGCCACAGCAGCACCCATCCGGCGGCGACGACGCTGTACGAGGCCGTCATGAGGTCAGGATGGTGCGCGTATGCGCTCAGTTGCGCGGGGAAGAAGAAGTCGAAACGCAGGCGCAGCAGTACGCCGGTGAGCAGCAGCAAAGGCCCGGCGACAAGGGATGCGCCGCCCACCCAGCGTCCCGGAAAGACAGGGTTGGCACCAGTGATTGACGGAGTCGTTGCACTCATGGGGGCAACGATGCCGCCGCCGCACACGCCGGGTCGTCGGAGCGGGGGCCACACTTCCGGATCTGACCGTGGTCGTATCGGCGTGCTCGGTTGTCGTCTCCGGTCCAATGATCCGCGGTAACCGTCTCGACCGCATCGGCCCGGTGCGCCGTGCGGGATCGGGCCGGCTCGCGGGTCAGAGCTGGTGGGTGCCGAGGCGTCCTTCCAGCAGGAGGAGCAGCTCGCCGAGCAGGTCCCCCAGCTCCCGCCGCCGGTCGGCGCCCATGGCCGCCAGGAGATCGCTTTCGTAACGCAGCTGCCGCGGCAGGAGCAGGTCGGTGAGCACGCGCCCCTCGTCGGTGAGCGCGAGGTGGGAGACCCGCCGGTCGCGGTCACCGGGTCGGCGGCTCACCAGCCCACGCTCCTCAAGGACCCGCAGCCGCTTGGTGACGGCCGCTCCCGAGGCGAAGGTCTCCCTGGCGATCCGGCCCGGGGTGAGCTCCCGGTCGAGCCGGCGCAGGGCGGCGAGGACGTCGAACTCCGGCCGGGTGAGCCCGTACTCCCGGAGGGGCGCGTCGCCTGCCTGCTGAAGCAGCAGGACGCACCGGGTGAGACGGCCGATCACGGCGATCGGCGCGGTGTCCAGCTCGGGGTGGACACGCCGCCACTGGCGTATCACCTGCGCGACGACGTCCTCTGCGACGCTCTCCGGCGCCTCGTCGGCGATGTCCTCCACGCCCCGATCCTCAGCCCTGGGTCCGTTCGCAGCCGACTCTATCCCGAGCCGGCGCGGCCAGCCTCGCCAGCAGGCGGTGCCCCTCGTGCTCGGCCCGGGCGACCTGCTCCTCAGGCAGCGCGCGCTGCCACCACTCGCCTGCCGCCACGTCCGCGGCCCGGCGCAGCTCCACCAGAGCGTCGACGAGCAGGCCGCGGACCCGCGCGGTCTCCCCCGGCTCACGGGTGCCGAGCGCCAGCAGACGCCGGGCGGCCGCCTGGGCGCCGGCCACGCGCCGCAGCGCCGCGTCGATCCGCCCGGCGCTACGGCGGTTGGTCACCAGCAGGCAGCCGAGCAGGCCTGCCACGACGCCCACGGCCGTGTCCAGCCAGCGGTCGCTGATCAACCGCCACGCGGGCTGATAGCCGGGCAGTTCGGTGAGCAGGAGGGCCATCGGCGTCACGCACACCGTGCCCAGCCAGTAGTTGCGGGTCATCAGCGCCTCGGTGCAGAACTGGAGGGCCAGCGTGAGCAGGACCAGGGCGAGCGCGCCCGTACGGCCGATCGGCAGCAGCGCCGTGAAGACGAGCAGGCCGACCACGCTGCCGAGGGCGCGCTGCAGGGCCCGTTGCCACGACAGCGTGGCGTTGGCCTGGAAGACGGACGCGGCCGTGACGACCGCCCAGTAGGGGTGGCCGACTCCCGCCGCCAGCGAGACCAGCCCGGCGAGGGCGGACCCGACGGCGACCCGCACGCCGATCGGGAACAGCGGGGAGGCGGGGTGGAACATGCGCAGCAGGCTGGGCCCGCCCGGCGCCGCCCGTTCCAGCGCGATGCCCGCGAGCCCGGCGGCCCCCGTCTCGCCGAGACCCACCTCGGGCACCGGGCGGTTGCGGCGCACGTCGGCGGCCCAGCTCGCGAAGAGGCCCGCCTCGTCGCGGGACACGGCCGGCAGGGACGCCTCCACCCGGGCCAGGAGGCGTTCGAGCGCGCGCCTGCCCGGCCCCTCGGGTGACGGGAGCAGCGTGTGCCACGCCGCGTTCACCGCCGCCGCCGCGTCATGCCGGTCGCGGGCGACCGCCGGCCCCTCCGCGTGGGCGAGCCGCACGGCGGCCTCCAGGGCGCGGGCCACCGCCGTGCGCTGGGGCCCTTCGGGCCGTACGAGCGCGGGAGCCATGCAGACCAGCCAGGCGAGCGCCGCGGCGGCCGCGACGAGCCCGAGGTGAAGGGGGATCTCCCCGAGCCGCTGCGGCAGGAACGCGCAGGTCGCGCTCATGAACGTGAAGATCAGGTTGCCCGGCGGGCCGATCCGGGCGGCGTCGCACGCCACCTTGTGCGCGGCGGCCAGCAGCGCCGCCACCAGGACCAGGGCGGGGGCCGACCGGGTGAGCCCGGCCGCGGTGAGCGCGACGCCCACGCTGACGACCATGCCCGTCGCGACGCCGAGCAGGGTCCGGGCCCTGACCCGGTACGGCAGGCCGTGCGCGTAGAGGGCGCACATGGCTCCGGCGGAGGTGTAGACGGCCAGGTCCAGGCGGTCGAGCAGGAGCAGGACCGTGTCCGGCACGGCGAGGGTGATGACCGCGCTGAGCGCGTTCTTGTGCCAGACGTCCCCCAGCCCGCCGATCCGGAACACTCCCCGCAACGGCAGCCGCCCTCGCATCGCCGGCCTCATGATCCCCCGTTCTTTCGCAAGTGTTTTACTCGTGAAAGATATCAGGCCGCCGAGCGCCCCGGCCCCGCCGCCGCAGGGGCTTGGCGGCGAGCGCGGCCGAGCGTCCGGCGTCGAGCCGTGCTGTGCCCCGTCGTGTCGCCCACCCGGCGGGACATCCCCCTGTGACTACCGCCGCAGGTCTCGGATGGCCTCCCTGACGTCGTCGAATTCGGGCAGGCCGTTGGCCGGGCCCACGACCTTGGCGACGAGCGACGACGTGGGCGGCTTGATCGTGACGCGAGGCCGCCAGGCGAGGTATTCGGTTCTCGCCGCTCCCCTGGCGTTGGGCCGGCCGGCCCCGCCCTTGACCCAGGTGTCCCAGATGGATTCGACCTTCAGAGGCGTGCCGTCCTTGTCAACCCACAAGAACCACCACACGAGGGCGGGAGCGAGGGTGGCGTCGGGCTTCTGCCCGAGAAGCGCCCGGAAGGTGGGCGAGACGGCGTACAGGTCGGCGAAGGTGATTTTCCCCCTGTAGAGCCTCTTGTTCTTCTGAATACGGCCGGTGCTGTCCCGGAAGCCGGGGTCGATCTTTTTGGAGTAGGTGTCGGACAGCAGCGTTTTCAGCGTCTGCGGCTCGAAGACATTGACGACCTGATCGGTGAAGGCGCCGCCGTTCGGGATCGTGCCGCGCAGGGCCCAGGTCTTCCCCTTGGGCAACGCGGGCGCATACAGCGATCCGGTGGTGTAGAGCTTGCCGTTCACGCTCACGGAACGGTGCTGTCGCGTCTGGATCAGGAGACTCTTGGCGACCGGATCGCCATTGGCGGCATCCTCCTTCACCAGGGCCGCGGAGTCGTCACGCTCGAAGCGCAGGCGCCTGCTGAGGTCGGACGCGACCACAAGCATGATCCATTGTGCCGGTGGCTGTGAATCTTGACGCCCCTGTCAATCGTGGGACATGCGAAAGGCGGCAGTCGGGGATTTCCCGGTTGCCGCCTTTCGCGTGTTCACGACAGCCTTCTGGGCTCGTCAGGGCATACGCTTGCGATTTTGTGCAAGGTCACGGGCAGTGAGACCGCAGGTCCTGCCGTTCACTGCGAAGTTCAGGGGATGTCAGGCGCGGGTGGCGCGGTTGACGGCGGAGATGATGGCCTTGAGCGAGGCGCTCGTCGTGTTCGCGTCGATGCCGACGCCCCACAGGACCTGCGTGCCGTTCGGCCCGCCGACCTCGCACTCCACGTACGACGCGGCCTTGGCGTCGGCGCCCGCGCTCATCGCGTGCTCGGTGTAGTCGAGGACCCGCACCGGCACCCCGATGTTCTCCAGCGCGTCGCAGAAGGCCGAAATGGGGCCGTTGCCGACGCCCTCGATCTCCCGGATCTGGCCGTCGACCCGCACGTCGGCGCTGATCGCGTCCTTGTCGTCCACGGTGGAGGTGTGCCGGTGGGCCAGCAGGCCCAGGCGGCCCCAGGGGTGGGACGAATTGGGCAGGTACTCGTCGGAGAACAGCTCCCACATCTCGGCCGCGGTCACCTCGCCGCCCTCGGCGTCCGTACGGGCCTGGATGACGCGGGAGAACTCGATCTGCAGACGGCGCGGCAGGTCGAGCTGGTGGTCGGCCTTCATGATGTAGGCGACGCCGCCCTTGCCCGACTGGCTGTTGACGCGGATCACGGCCTCGTACGTGCGGCCGATGTCCTTGGGGTCGATCGGCAGGTACGGCACGGCCCAGGTGAACTGGTCGACCGGCACCCCGGCGGCGGCCGCGTCGCGCTCCAGGTGCTCCAGGCCCTTCTTGATGGCGTCCTGATGGGAGCCGGAGAAGGCCGTGTAGACCAGCTCGCCGCCCCACGGATGGCGGGGGTGCACGGGCAGCTGGTTGCAGTGCTCGACCACTCGCCGGATCTCGTCCATGTCCGAGAAGTCGATCTCCGGGTCGACGCCCTGGGAGAACAGGTTCATGCCCAGCGTGACCAGGCAGACGTTGCCGGTCCGCTCGCCGTTGCCGAACAGGCAGCCCTCGATGCGGTCGGCGCCGGCCATGTAGCCCAGCTCGGCGGCGGCGACGGCGGTGCCGCGGTCGTTGTGCGGGTGCAGCGACAGCACGATCGAGTCCCGGTAGGCCAGGTTGCGGTGCATCCACTCGATCTGGTCGGCGTACACGTTGGGGGTGGCCATCTCGACCGTCGCCGGCAGGTTGACGATCACCTTGCGGTCGGGGGTGGGCTGCCACACGTCGTTGACGGCGTTGCAGACCTCGACGGCGTACTCCAGCTCGGTGCCGGTGAAGGACTCGGGCGAGTACTGGAAGTAGATCTCCGTGCCCTCCATCTCGGCCGCCAGCTTCTTGCACAGCTTGGCGCCCTCGACGGCGATCGCGGTGATGCCGTCCCTGTCCTGGCCGAAGACGACCCGGCGCTGGAGGGTGGAGGTGGAGTTGTACAGGTGGACGATCGCCTGGCGGGCGCCGCGCAGCGACTCGAAGGTCCGCTCGATCAGCTCGGGCCGAGCCTGCGTCAGCACCTGGATGACCACGTCGGAGGGGATGCGCCCCTCTTCGATGATCTGGCGGACGAAGTCGTAGTCGGTCTGCGACGCGGCGGGAAAGCCGACCTCGATCTCCTTGTAACCCATCCGGACCAGCAGGTCGAACATCTTCAGCTTGCGGTCGGAGTCCATCGGGTCGATCAGCGCCTGGTTGCCGTCGCGCAGGTCCACGGCACACCAGCGGGGCGCCTTGGTGATGACCTTGTCGGGCCAGGTGCGGTCGGCCAGCCGTACGGGCTCGAACGGCGTGTAGCGCTGGAACGGCATGGGGCTGGGCTGCTGCTCATTCATGATTGCTCCTCGTCGGGCGCACGGCGAGTCCCGGGCATGACGTTGCCGTCGATTCGTTCGGGAAAGGGGCGCCGTTGGATGAAACCAGGGCGGCCGACGCGCATGACTCTCGCACCGCGGCGAGGGAGCCGGCCTCTTACAGGCCCTCGCCGCGGCGGATAAGAAGGAGTCCGCGCAGCATGTCAGGCAGACTAGCAGACGCCCTCGACCGGACGAGACACCCGATCACATTTCGAGACGGAGTCCCAGGTTAGGGTGACTCGTGACGAAGGAGGCCACATGAAGGACGACGAGATCCTGAAGCGGATCAGCGAGCTGGTCGACGAGGAGCACTCCCTGCGCGAACGACTGGTCGCGGGCGAGCTGACCTCCGAGGAGGAGCACAACAGGATCAGCTCGCTGGAAGAGCAGCTCGACCGCTGCTGGGACCTGCTGCGCCAGCGCCGCGCCCGGCGCGACGTGGGCGAGGACCCCGACTTCGCCTCCCCCCGCCCGGTCGACGAGGTCGAGAACTACATGCAATAGAGCCCTCACCCGCCGTTCCACCATGTGAAAATCAGTCGCATTCCTGACAACGCGTGCGGAATTCTTGTCGGCATGCACATGAAGCGCGTCGCCCCCATCGAGAACGACGCCGAGCAGGGGGAAGACGGCCCGGACGGCCCGGCGGGCCACTCCCCTCTGGCCGGTCTGTACGACATCGCGCGGGCATGCGACCATCCGGGTCCGGCGATGTCGTGGCGGCACTTCACGGCGAGCGTCCGGAGCGGGTCCGGCGGCGAACGGGCCGAGGCGTGGGTGGCGCGCGACGGCGGCCGGATCAACGGCGGCCACGTCGACGGCGGTGAAGACGACGGCAGCCAGGTCGGCGGTGAACAGATCGACGGTGACCAGGTCGTCGGCGGCTACGTCCTCCACTTCCCCCAGGACGACAACACCCATCTCGCCCTGCTCCGGCTGATGACGCATCCGGGCCGCAGACGCGAGGGAATCGGCGGTGCGCTGCTCGACCACGCCGTCGGCCGGGCGCGTGACGAGGGCAGGCGCGTCCTGATCGTCGAGGCCCCGGCGGACGGGCCGGGCACGCCCTTCGCCAAGGCCCGCGGGTTCTCCCCGGCGTCCACCGAGACCCGCCTGGTGCTCCACCTGCGTACGGCCGACTGGTCCGGCCTCGAACTCCTGCGGGCCCGGGCAGTACGGCACGCCACGGACTACTCGCTGGAACGGTGGGCCGGGCCGACCCCCGACGAGCTGCTCGGCGACATGGCCCACCTGACGGAGGGCATGAACGACGAGCCGCTGGGCGACCTCGCGATGGAGGACCAGCGCTGGACCGCCGACCGCGTGCGCGCCCGCGAGGAGATGCTCACGCGTGCGGGCCAGCGGACGTACACGGTGATCGCCCGGCACACGGCCAGCGGAGAGCCCGCGGGGTTCACCCAGCTCGTGGTGGACGCCGAGCGGCCGGAGGGGTGGGCCCGTCAGGGCGCGACCACCGTCCTCGCGCCGCACCGCGGCCGTCGGCTCGGCCTGGTGCTCAAGCTCGCCAACATCACCTGGTTCCGCGCCTGCGAGCCGTCCGTGGAGCGTGTGATCACGTGGAACTCCGTCGCGAACCCGTACATGCTGGCGATCAACGAGGCGATGGGCTTCGAGGTCTTCGACACCTGGCACCAGTGGCAGCTCGACATCTGACGTAGGCCGGCGGGCCTACTTCGTCTTCCGGGTGTAGACGACGCGGTCGACCAGCCGCTCGGACTGGCCGGGCGGAGTGAAGTACAGGTCGAAGGTGTGCCGGTCGTTCGACCTGATGGTGATCACTGTGCGCATCGGTATGGTCTTCCCGACGTACTCCGGGCCGAGCACGCCGGGGTCGGTGAACGTCCCGGGCAACGACAGCACATTGCCGCCCTCGGCGAGGGCGGGGCCGCGATAGGTCATCGCGGTGGGGGTGACGCTGTCGAAGGTGGTCCACTCGTAGCGCCGGTCGATGGTGGAGAAGCCGAGGATCCCCAGCCGGTAGTACGGGTGGCCGCCGAGGACGCCTTCGGCCTCCTCCTCCAGGAACCGGCCGCCCGTCTTGGCGATCCACCGCGTCCTGACCGTGATGTCGCGGGAGACGACCGGCTTGCCGTCGCCGCCGAGAAGGTAGTTGTACTTGGTGGCCTTCCAGGTGCCGACCAGCGGGTCGAGCCGGCGGTGGAAAGGCCCCGGCTCGAGCGGGTCGGCGGCTGCGCTCTGGGTGCGCGCGGCCGGCGCGGCGACCGGCGCCGTGGCGGCGGCCGGCGCGCCGGTCAGGGCCAGTACGGCCGCGGCCGAGACGGCGGACAGGGACAGTCTCTTCAGCATGGGTGTCTCCATGGGCTGCGAGGGGCCGGCGGGCGAGATGGTGTGGCCACACCGACGTGGACGATCTCGGCCGCGGATGGTCCGGGCTCTCGTACGCCGAGCCGGCCGCGTGACGTACGGGATCATGACATCGGGGGAAGCGGGGCTGATAGTGTCCCCGTCATCGGCTAGATGTGCATTTCGCACGGTTCACGGGAGGGTCCCGGCGAGTGGGGCGAACCGCGGACGACCTTCCGCTCCGGCTGGCCAGGGGCATGTTGTGGGCCTCGTTCGGCATCCTCGTCTACATCCGCGCGTTCAGCGCTCTGGACAACGGCGCCGGTCCGCTCGGCGTGCTGCTCCCGATGGCGTCCTACCCGCCGCTCGCCGCGCTGTCGATGTGGTGCTGGAGCCCAGCCGTCCGATACAGGCTCTTCGCCGCCGTTGTGCTGCTCTACTTCCTGCCGTTCCCGTTCGTCGGGGAGTCCTGGGACTGGATGCCATGGACCGTGGCCGCCGCCGCGCTGTGCGCGCTCCCCACACGGATCGCCTGGCCGCTGTTCGTCCTCAGCGTGACCGCGGCCGGCGCGTTGGTCCTCCTCCCCGGCTTCGACGCCTATCCCGGGTTGGAGTTCCAGGCAGGCGTCGGCTACATGATCGTCACGGCGGACGACGGTCTCATCGTCTTCGGCCTGTCCAGGCTCGTCATGGCCGTCACGAGACTTCACCAGACCCGCGAGGAACTGGCCCGGACGGCCCTGTCGAGGGAACGGCTGCGGCTGGACGGAGAGCTGCGGCACCTGCTCGGCGGGAAACTCCAGGCGATCGCGTTCCGGATGCGGACCGCGGCCCGGCAGGAACCGGGCAAGGCGCGGCACTCCCTCCGGGAAGGGATCGAACTCGCGCGGCGCACCCTGGCGGAGGTGCGTGCCACGGCCGGCGCCTACCGCGCCGATGTCCCCGAGAAGATCTCGCCGCCGATCGAGTCGCCGCGGCTGGCGCGACGGGTGCTGCTCGCGGTCCTGCTCATCCAGTGCGTGCTCGTCCTGAAGACCCTGGCCTACGTCCGCCCCGGCGACTGGCCGGCCCTCGCCTTCGCGACCGTCCTGCTCGTCGCCGTCGTGGTCCTCCAGGTGCTCCCGCAGTCGCGGACGGTGCTGGTCGCGCAGAGCCTGCTGATCCTGCTGCCCCTGCCCGTCTTCCCCGACGCCTGGGACCGCCTGCTGAGCGTCTTCACGGGCAAGCTGCTGCTCAGCGTCCGGCCGCCGCGCTCCTGGGCGATCGTCGGGGTCGTCCTGGGCGGGCACCTCGCCTGGTTCCTGCACCGCATCGACCGCAACTACCTGTTCATCGACGACATCCCCGCCGCGCTGGTCAACTTCGGCGGCCACATCATGATCATGTGGCTGGTGTACTGCCTCGGGCGGCTGAGCGGACTGCTCACCGTGCTGGAGCGGGCCCGGCACGAGCTCGCCGAGGCGGCGGTGCGCCGCGAACGAGTGCGGATCGCCGGCGACCTGCACGACATCCTCGGCTTCAGCCTGTCGGCCGTCGCCCTCAAGGGCGAGGTGGCCGGACACCTGCTCGGCACCGACCCCGCCAGGGCCAGAACCGAGATCGCCTCACTCGGGTCACTGGTCGACCGGGCCCTGGTCGAGCTCGACTCCATCACCGGCGGCCGGGTCGAGCTGCGGTTGGGCATCGAGATCGACGCCGCCCGCGAGGTGCTGGCGGACGCGGGGATCGAGGCGGTGGTGCGCGTCGAGACGGGCCCGCTTCCCGCGGCGGTCGACACCGCGCTGGCCGCGGTGCTCCGTGAAGGCGTCACCAACGTCCTGCGCCACAGTCAGGCCCGCACCTGCGAGATCTCCGTGTCGGGCACTGCAGACGGCGTACGGTTACGGCTGGTCAACGACGGCGCCGCCGTACGGGAGGAACCGGCGCGGCCGGAACGGCGCGGCACCGGGCTCGACAGCATCGCGGCGCGGACCAGTGGACGGGTGACGGCGGGACACCGCGCCGAGGACAGCTTCGAGGTGCTCGCCGAGTTCCCCGCACCGGCCGAACCCGATGGCGGTCCGGAGGGCTTCCACCCGGTCGCGGGCACCTCGGCTCTCCAGGAGATGAGACCGCTGGCATGATCCTGTCGATCGGATGCCGGTCGTGGCCGTTCGTTCGAGGGCGGGGAGGGTGATGCGCGTGATTCGCGTCCTCATCGCGGAGGACATGCACATCCTCCGCGAGGCGCTGGTCGAGCTCCTGTCGCTGCACGACGACATCGAGGTGGCGGCGGGGGTGGCCTCCGGCCTGGAGATCGTGCCCGCGGCGCTGGAGCACCGGCCCGACGTGGCCGTGATCGACATCGACCTGCCGGGGCTGGACGGCGTGACCGCGGCGGCCGAGCTACGAAGGGCGCTGCCCGGATGCGCCGTCCTGATCCTGACGGCGCTGACCAAACCGGGCGTCCTGCGCAGAGCGCTGGGCGTCCAGGTCGCGGGCTTCGTTCCGAAGGACATCCGGCCGGCCGAGCTCGCCGCGGCGATCAGGACCGTCGCGGCGGGGGGACGAGCGGTGGACCCGTCGCTGGCGCTGGTCGCGCTGGAGGCGCCGGAGAGCCCGCTCAGCCAGCGCGAGACGGAGGTGCTGCGCATGTCGGCCACGGGCGCGCAGCCCGCCGAGATCGCCGAGCGGCTCTTCCTGACCTACGGCACGGTGCGCAACTATCTCACCTCAGCGGTGGCCAAGCTGGGGGCGCGCAACCGGGTCGACGCCATCCGGATCGCCACCGAGTCCGGCTGGATCTAGCCGTATGCGAAATGCACATCGGCCCGGTTACTGGGGCACTAACGGCCTTCCCCAGCCTCCTGCCACGATTCCGGTGAACCACGATCCACCGAACGGCGTCCGCCGCGTGCCGCGGCTGTGCCGTCTTGTGAGCAGGAGATGTCATGGGAAAGACGGGCAACCCCACGCCGCAGCGGGCGGCGGCCCTCGCAGGCGCCGGGGCACGCTGATGGAGCCCACCGAAGTCCTGCCGATCGTCGCGATCCTGTCGATCGTCACCGTCGAGTTCGGCGGGCACGCGCTGCTGCGTTTCGTCACCACCGACCGCGACAGGCTCGGAGCCCTCCGCGAGCGCTTCTTCCGCGCCGGCCACGCGCACGCGGGTGTGCTCCTGGTGCTCTCACTCGTCTATCTGCTGTACCTGCCCCGCGCCCGCTTCCCCGACGGCCTGGAGTGGCTGTGCGGCGCGGCCCTGCTGGCCGGGGTGCTGGCCCAGTCGGGCGGGTTCTTCCTCCACCTCGGCATCGGCGAGGAGGGCCGGGGCTCGTACGGCACGGCGCTCACGCGGACCGGCGCCCTGCTCCTCGCGGTCGCGCTCATCGCCCTGGCGGCCGGACTCATCCGGGCCGCGTAGACCCCTCTGCGGACGAACGGAGATGTGAATGATCCTGGTGACCGGCGCGACCGGGAACGTCGGCTCGGAACTGGTCGAGGCGCTGCTCGGGGCGGGCGAACAGGTGCGGGCGCTCGTCCGGAACCCTGGGGACGCCGCCCTGCCCCCTGACGCGGAGCCCGTAGGCGGCGACCTCAACCGCCCGGAGAGCCTGACCGAGGCGTTCGACGGTGTCCGCCGTGTGTTCCTGCTGCCTGGCTACGACGACATGCCCGGACTGCTGGCCCGCGCCCGCCAGGCGGGGGTGGAGCGGATCGTGCTGCTGACGGGCGGCTCGGCCGCGCTCGAGGACATGACCAACGCCGTCTCCCGCTACATGACCCTCTCCGAGCGGGCCGTGCGGGCATCCGGCCTGCCCTGGACCATCCTGAGGCCGAGGTCGTTCATGTCCAACGCCCTGCGCTGGCTCCCTCAGCTCGAGGCCGGCGACGTGGTGCGCGTACCGTTCGCCGGCGTGCGCACCGCCGCCGTCGACCCCTTCGACATCGCCGCCGTCGCGGCCCGGGCGCTGCTGGACGACGGGCACGACGGGCTGATCCACGAAGTGACCGGCCCACAGGCGCTGCTGCCCGCCGACCAGGTCGCCGTCCTCGCCACGGTGCTCGGCAGGGATCTGCGCTGCGAAGGCCTGGCGAACGCCGAGGCCCGAGCCGAGATGGAGGCGCAGATGCCCGCGCAGTACGTCGACGCGTTCTTCCGGTTCTTCGCCGACGGCACTCTGGACGAGTCACACGTCCACCCCACGGTGCGGGAGGTGACCGGACGCCCACCCCGCACCTTCGAGCAATGGGCGAACGCCCACGCCGACGCCTTTCGCCGGATTCAGGCCGTTTGAGGCGTGGACGCCGAGCCGTGCTCGGCATCCCACTACGGGCGCAGGCCGGTCCTGGCCTCGCCGGTGACCGGGTCGTACGGGAAGGAGAGATGCTGGTGGATCATCACCCACGCGCCGTCTCGCCTCTCGAACACGCGGGTTCCGCGTGACCACGTCTCGGTGCTCCCGGTCGCGGCGCTCTCGCCGCCGGCCTGCTCGACCCGGATGTGGTTGAGCCCCCACGCGACCGCCAGGTCCTGCCTGACCAGGATCGTGAGGTCGGGGACGTCCCAGCTCACGCCGTCCTCGGCGGCGTCGAGGCCGCGCGCGCAGACCTCGCGCACCGCCTCGACGCCGCGGTGCTGCAGCGGCTCGTCGTGCTCATAGGAGACGACGTCGTCGGCGATGCCGGTCATGAGGCCGTCCAGGTCCCCGGCGGCGGTGCCGGCGAACCACCGGCGGTGCAGTTCGCGCACCTCCTCCTCGGCCGTGCCGGAATCGGCGTCCGGCTCGACGTACGGGAACGAGTGGTGTTCGTGGGCGATCACCCATCGGCCGTCCTGCCTGCGCAGGCCGAGCGTCAGCCGCAGGCGCATCCGCGGGTTCGCCGCGAGCTCTTCCGGGCTGCCGCAGCGCAACAGGGCGTGGGCGAACGCGACGTCCTCCCCCGCGGTCACGTCCAGCGACTCGATCTCGAAGCAGGCGCCCTGTGCCTGCCAGGCGAAGAAGGGCGGCCACGTCTCGCGGTAGGTGTCCAGCCCGCGCACGCCCTCGTACGGCGGCGGCACGTCGAACATCACGATGTCGTCGGCGTGGTCGGCGACCACCCCGTCGATGTCGCCGCGGTGGACCGCCTCGGCCCAGCGCTCGATCAGGTCGCGGATCCGCTCGTGGTCGTCGGTCATCCGGCTCGGTCCTTCCGGGTTGTCGCGCTGATGATTCCTGTCAGCACCTACAACCCGCGGCGACCGCCGGACTCATCGCTCTGCCCGGGTGTCAGTTCCGCCGGCAGGCCGAACGCCGGCAGGTGGGCGTCCAGGAACGAGACCACCTCGGCGATCAGCGGTCCGCGCAGGGCGAGCAGGTCCAGGCCCGCGGCGGCGTAGACGCCGCGGTCGTCGTCCCAGAGGTACGTGCCGAACGCGACCTGCCCGTTCGCCCGCGCCGGCAGGAAGCGCCAGCGCCGGTTCCCGGCCGTCTCCAGCAGGAAGCCGCGGATGTCGTCGTGCCCGTGAAACCAGGCCGTCAGCGGCGGCATCGAGTACTTCGCGTCATGGGTCAGCATCGCCACGATGGCGTCCACGTCCGCGGCCTCCCATGCGGCGGCGTACCGCCGGGCCGTCTCCCGCCACACCGGTTCGCCGAGCAGGCCGAGGGTCCGCTGCTGGGTGGCCGGCGGGACCAGGCGGCCGAGCGTGGCGCGGGCCCGCTGCAACGCGCTGTTGACCGCGGCGACGGTCGTCTCCAGTAGGCCGGCGACCTCGCCTGCGCCGTAGCCGAGGACGTCGCGCAGCAGCAGCACGGCCCGCTGCCGAGCCGGCAGGTGCTGCAGCGCGGCGACGAAGGCCAGCTCCACGCTCTCCCGCGCCACGGCGCGCGCCTCCGGGCCCAGCTCCTCCGTCCAGCTCGTCAACCGGTCGGGGAACGGCTCGACCCACGCCGCCTCGGCCGCCGGCGCGCCTCCCGGGCTCAGATCGGCGGGCAGCTCGCGCCGCCCGCGCCGTTCGATGAGCGTCAGCGATCTGTTCGTCGCGATCGCGTACAGCCAGGGCCGTACGGAGCCCGGATTCTCATATCCAGGGTTCTCGGATCCAGGGTTCTCGGATCCAGGGGCCTCGAACCGCGGCAGGGCACGCCAGGCCCGGTCGAGCGTTTCCTGGACGACGTCCTCCGCGTCGTGAACCGATCCCAGCATCCGATAGCAGTGCGCGCGCAGCTCGTCCCGCAACGGCCCGACCAGGCGCCCGAAGGCGTCGCCGTCACCGGAGCGGGCCGCCGCCAGCAGTTCCGCGCGGGACCGCCCCGTCCCGCCCACGAGATCCTCGTCCACCATCCCATCCTCACACCGTGCGCGGTCGGCGGCCCGACGGAGTAAGAATCTTGGCGGATGCCGCGCTCTTGGGAAACAGGGGACGAGAATCATGCTCAGGTCGAATCTCGAACGGCAGGGGATCACACGCGTGGGAGGCGGCCTGGCCGCCCTTCTCGTCGCGTTGTCCGGATGCGCCGGCGACGTCGAGCCCACCGGCGGCTCGGACGAGCGGAAGACGCCTGGCGTCACCGCCCGCAGCCCGGCCCCGGACGGCGCCGCGAGCCCTGGGGGGACCCTGGGCAGGGCGGTGCCCATGGCACACCGGCAGGGTCCCGCGCACGTCGAGGTCGTCGCGCTGAACCGGACGTCGGCCACCACGGTGACCGGCCGTTTCAAGGTCGTCAACGACGGTCAGACCGGGCTCGACCTGTCGACCAGCCTGTTCGAGGGCGGAAGGGGGGCGGACAGCAGCTCGCTGGTGGCCGGCGGCATCGGACTGCTCGACGGCCGGGGCAGCAAGCTGTACATGCCGCTGTCCACCACCGACCACACGTGCCTGTGCTCCTCGCTGGCCGGCACGACGATCGCGCCGGGCGAATCGGTGGACGTCCACGCGGTGTTCCCCGCGCCTCCGCCGGACGTACGGCGCGTGACGGTGACGATGCCGCTGACCGTGCCGGTCCAGGACGTGCCGATCACGAACGGCCCGCTCCGGCCGGCGGCGGACCAGACGATCGACCCGGCGTCGGTGGACCTGGCGCCGCCGCGGGTGCTCAGCGTGCACAGCCGGGCCGAGGGCGACGAACGTTCGGTGGACGAGGACGCCGACGGCCGCGCCGTACGGCTGTCGGCCGATGTGCTGTTCGCCCTGAACAAAGCCGAGTTGACCTCGCGGGCGAGCGCGCTGCTGAAGGAAGTGGCCGGGCAGATCGACACCTCCGGGGACGCCACGGTCGAGGTCGACGGTTACACCGACACCACGGGGAACGACGCCATCAACCAGCCGTTGTCGGAGCGGCGCGCCAAGGCCGTGGCCGACCGGCTCAGGACGCTGGTCACCCGGGGCGGCGTCACCTTCCGGACCGCCGGCCACGGCTCGGCGGACCCGGTGGCCTCCAACGCCTCCGAGGAGGGGAGGCGCAAGAACCGGCGGGTCACCGTCCGGTTCACGCCTTCGCCGCCCTCGTCGCCCTCATCGTCGGCCACGGGTCGGTCCTCGGGCGGGCAGCCCTTCCAGTGGACGCCCGGCGAGGCCCCGGTGTCCGGCAGCGCCGCGTTCACCGCCGACGGCGCCAAGGATCTCCGGGTCGAGGTCAACAGCGCGCATCGCGACTCCACAGGCCTGACCACCTTGGTCTGGACCGTTCGCAACACCGGGCAGTCCGACGCTGAGCTGCAGTCGGCGTTCGAGCAGGATCAGCGGTATCACGGCACGTTCAGCCCCTCCCCGAGCGGCACCGACGGCGTCACCGTGCTCGATCGGTCCGCCAAGATCTGGTACTACCCGTTGCGCGACTCCGGCGGGCAATGCGTGTGCACGTCCATGTCCCGCACGGCCGCCAAGAGAACGCTGGCGCCCGGAGAGAGCGTCACCTACGCCGGCGTCTACCGGCTGCCCGCCGAGGTGCGGAGCGTGGACGTCGACTTCCCCTGGCACGGCACGGCGGGCGCGCGGGTCGAGGGAGTCGCGATCGGATAGCCGGCGCTCCGCGCGCCAGGCTCCACGTCACACGCTCCACGTCACAGGTTCCGCATGACAGGAGGAAGCGGTCGGGCCGTGCGCAGTGCCGGGTCCGGACGGCCCCCACCGCCGGGGCGGTGCGGAGCCTCCGGCGCGGCCAAAGGCGTTCACACGTGCGATCGCTTCCTCCCTTCCAGCTTAGGCCGTGCCTGGCAGATCACGCCCTGCCACGCGTGGCCCAGGCTCGCGACGGACGGCATTCGCCAGGCACTCCCCAAGCGCCGGGGTCAGACGGACAGCAGCCGGTGAACCTCCGCGTCCCGCAGTTCCTCGGCCGCGCCGCTGCGGACCACCCGTCCGGCGTCGAGGATCACGAACCCGTCGGCCAGCCGCAGCGCGAGGTCCAGATACTGCTCCACCAGCAGGATCGCGAGACCGGTCGCGTGGAGGCGTCCGACGGCCTCCTCGATCTCCAGGATGATCGACGGCTGGATGCCCTCGGTCGGCTCGTCCAGGATCAGCAGCTTCGGCCGGGTGACCAGGGCCCGGGCCATCGCGAGCTGCTGCTGCTGGCCGCCGGACAGGAAGCCCGCCGGCCGTTTGAGCAGCGGCTTGAGCCGCGGGAAGACCTCCAGGGCCTCCTCCAGCGCCGCCCGGTCCCGGTGCGCGGACGCCTCCAGCGTGACCAGGAGGTTGTCCATCACGCTGAGCTGGGGGAACGTGTCGTGCCCCTGCGGCACGTAGCCCATGCCGAGCCGTACGCGCTGGTCCGGGCGCAGCCGGGTGACGTCCCTGCCCTCGAACGTCACCCTCCCGCCGGTCGCCGGGAGCACGCCCATGACGGTGTCGAGCAGGGTCGTCTTGCCGACCCCGTTGCGGCCCATCACGCAGACGAGGCGACCGGCGGGCACCTCCAGCGAGACGCCGAAGAGCACCCGGGCGCGGCCGTACCCCGACTCCAGTCCCTCAACGGACAGCATCCTCCGCACCCTCCCGCGCCCGTCCCAAGTAGATCTCCTGTACGCGCGGGTCGGCCCGCACCTGCTCCACCGAGCCCTCCGTCAGCACCCTGCCCTCATGCAGCACGGTGACCTGGGAGGCGTAGCGGCGCAGGAAGTCCATGTCGTGCTCGACCACGATGACGGTGTGGTCGCGGGCGACCTCGGTGAGCAGTTCGCCGGTGCGCTCGCGCTCGGCGGAGGACATGCCGGCGACCGGCTCGTCGAGCAGCAGCAGCCGGGGCCGCTGGACGATCAGCATGCCGATCTCCAGCCACTGCCGCTGCCCGTGGGACAGCACCCCGGCCCTGCTGCCCGCCAGTGAGGCCAGGCCGGTCGTCTCCAGCGCCGCCGTGACCTCCTCCGACACCCCGCGCCTGCGCCGCAGCAGCGACCAGAGCGGGCGGCGGAACGACGCGGCCAGGTCGAGGTTCTCCAGCACGGTGAGCTCCTCGAAGACCACCGAGGTCTGGAAGGTGCGGCCCACGCCGAGCCGGACGATCTCGTGCTCCCTGCGGCCCAGGAGGTCGTGCCCCTCGAACCGCACCGAGCCCCCGGTGGGCCTGGTCAGGCCCGTGATCACGTCGATGAGGGTGGTCTTCCCCGCGCCGTTCGGCCCGATCAGGAAGCGCAGCTCACCCCGGCCGACGGTCAGGTCCACACCGTCGAGCGCCCGGAAGCCGCCGAAGGCGACCTCCAGCCCGCGAATCTCCAGTAACGCGGATCGCACGTGCGCCTCGGTCACGTCCGCGCCTCCCTTCTCCGTACGAGGTTGGCGGCCAGGCCCGCGATGCCCTTGGGCGCCAGCGTCATGACGAGCACGAACAGAGCGCCCTGCAGGTAGAGCCAGGCGTCCGGAAGCTCCTCGCTGAAGTAGGTCCGCGCGTATCCCATGACGACCGCGCCGAGCACCGCGCCGGCCAGCGCGAACCGGCCGCCGACCGCCACCGCGACGACGAGTTCGAGCGAGGGGACGACACCGAGCAGGGCCGGCGAGATGATGCCGACCACCGGCACGAACAGCGCCCCCGCGATGCCGGCCATGCCCGCCGAGACGGCGAAGGTCAGCGTCTTGACGGTGGCCGGGTCGTAGCCGAGGAAGCGCACGCGGTCCTCGCCGTCCCTGACGGCCAGCAGCAGCCGCCCGAACCGGCTGCGGACGAGTTGCCGGGCGCCCAGGTAGAGCGCCCCGAGCACGGCCGCGACCAGCAGATAGAGGCCCCGCTGGGTCTCGTCGGCAGCCACGTCCTGGCCGAAGAAGTCGAAGAAGTTGGTCAGGCCGTTCGTGCCGCCGGTCAGCCCCTGCTGCCCGACCAGCAGGATCACCAGCGCCGCCGCGAGCGCCTGGGTGAGGATCGCGAAGTACGCCCCTCGTACGCGCTGGCGGAACACCAGCGTGCCGAGCAGCAGCGCGACCGCGACCGGCAGCACGACGACCATGGCCAGCGCGAAGACCGGGTTGCCGAACGGCTTCCACAGCGCCGGCAGCTTCTCCACCCCGCTCCAGACCATGAAGTCGGGCAGGTCCCCGGCGGCGTCGTTGAGCTTGAGATACATGCCCATCGCGTAGCCGCCGAGGCCGAAGAACACCCCCTGCCCGAGCGTGAGCATGCCGCCCTGGCCCCACGCGAGGCCGATGCCGAGCGCCACGATCGCGTAGCAGAGATACTTGGCCAGCAGGCCGAGACGGAACGGCTCCAGCAGCAGCGGCGCCGCCACCAGGGCGAGCACCGCCACGGCCGAGAACACCGCCGCGAACGCCGCCGGGCCCTGCCACCGCCGTACGGACACCGCGGGGGCCGTCATGTCAGCGCCCGCGACCGGACGAAGAACAACCCCTGCGGCCGGACCTGCAGGAAGCCGATGATCGCCACGAAGACCACCACCTTGGCGAGGCTGGCGTCGCTCCAGAACTCGGCGTAGGAGTTCAGCAGGCCGAGGCCGGCCGCGGCCAGCACCGCGCCGCGAAGCTGGCCCAGGCCGCCCGCGACGACCACGAGGAACGCGTCCACGATGTAGTACGTCCCGAGCGTCGGGCCGACCGGCCCGATCAGCGTGAGGGCGACCCCCGCGACCCCGGCGAGGCCGGAGCCGATGAAGAACGTCCGCTGGTCGACCCGCCCGGTGTCGATACCGCTCGTGGCCGCGAGCCTCCTGTTCTGCATCACGGCCCGCATGCGCCGCCCCTGCCCGGTCCTGTTCATGTACGCCCAGATCGCGAGCACCGACGCCGCGGCGAGCGCCATGATGAACAGCCGGTTGTACGGCAGGATCCCGATGCCGCCGCGCAGCCAGGCGGGCGAGGCGACCTGCACGTTGGGCGCTCCGAACAGGTCCCTGGCCAGTTGCTGGAGCATCAGGCTGACGCCCCAGGTGAGCAGCAGCGTGTCGAGCGGGCGGCCGTAGAAGCGCCGGATCAGCGTGCGTTCCAGGACCAGGCCCATGAGCCCGGCGACCACGAACGCGGCCGGGAGGGCGATCAGGAAGCCCACGCCCTGGAGCAGGTAGGCCGTGTAGGCCCCCGCCATGATGAACTCGCCGTGGGCCATGTTGACCACGCCCATCTGCCCGAACGTGAACGTCAGGCCGAGAGCGATGAGCAGCAGGACCGCTCCGATCGACAGCCCGATCGGCAGCTGGTTGAGCACTCCCTCCATGTCGGCTCGTCAGACCAGGCCGCCGGCCCAGGAGTACGTCTTGAGGTAGGGATCCGGCTTGATCGGTTCGCCGGAGTTCCAGACCTCCTTGATCTGGCCGTCCGGCTGGACGACCCCGATGCGCGCGGTCTTGTAGACGTGCTGGTTGTCGCCGTCGATGGTGACCTTGCCTTCGGGCCGGTCGAGGGACACGCCGCCGGCGGCCTTCTTGACGGCCTCCACGTCGGTGGTCCCGGCCTTCTTGACGGCCTCGGCCCACAGGTAGACGGCGTTGTATCCGGCCTCCATCGGGTCGGAGGTCACCTTGTCGGCGCCGTACTTCGCCTTGAACGCGGCGACGAACTTCTCGTTCGCCGGGGTGTCGGTCGTCTGGTAGTAGTTCCAGGCCACGAGCTGCCCGGCGACGTTGTCGACCCCGATGCCCCTGACCTCCTCCTCGGCCACGGACACCGACATGACCGGCATCTGGCCGGCGCTGATCCCGGTGCTCTTGAGCTGCTTGAAGAACGCGACGTTGCTGTCGCCGTTCAGGGTGTTGAAGACCGCGTCCGGCTTCGCCTCGGTGATCTTGTTGACGAGCGTGCTGTACTCGGTGTGCCCGAGCGGGGTGTACTCCTCACCGAGGATCTCCATCCCGTTGGCCGCGGCGTACGCCTTGATGATTTTGTTCGCGGTTCTCGGGAAGACGTAGTCGCTGCCCACGAGGAAGAGCTTCTTCTTGCCCTTCTCCTTCAGATAGTCGAGTCCGGGGACGATCTGCTGGTTGGTCGTCGCGCCCGTGTAGAAGATGTACGGCGAGCTTTCCAGTCCCTCGTACTGGACCGGATACCACAGCAGCGCCTTGCGTTTTTCGAAGACGGGGAGCATCGCCTTGCGGCTCGCCGACGTCCAGCCGCCGAAGACGGTGGCGACCTTGTCCTGCGCGATCAGCTTGGTGGCCTTCTCGGCGAAGGTCGGCCAGTCGGAGGCGCCGTCCTCCACGACGGGCTCCAGCTTCTTGCCCAGCACGCCGCCCGCCGCGTTGATCTCGTCGATCGCGAGCAGTTCCGCGTCCCTGACCGTGACCTCGCTGATGGCCATCGTGCCGCTGAGCGAGTGGAGAATGCCCACTTTGATGGTGTCGGAGCCGCCGGACGAGGCGCCGGTGTCATTTGTGGACGATTGTCCGGCACAGGCCGCGAGCGTCACGGCCGCCAGCGTGAACACCGCTCCGGTGCGCCATAATGAGTTACGCAAATGCCTCTCCCTTGCCGCCGCGGTCCCCGCGCCGATCCGTCTGCCGTCAAGGTGAGCGCGCGGTATTTCCCGCCGGAATCCCGGCGGTTAACAACTCATTAGCGAGGGCTCACCGCCGTCCGGATACGCATACGAAATCAGCGGGTAACGCGGGGGAAACGGCGGGTACTTATCGTCCCGCCATGCGGCTCACTCCACACGAACAGGAACGGCTCCTCATCCACGTCGCCGCGGGCGTGGCCCGCGAGCGCAAGGAGCGCGGCCTTCGCCTCAACCATCCGGAGGCGACGGCCCTCATCGCGTCCTTCCTCCTGGAAGGCGCCCGCGACGGCCGCAGCGTCGCCGACCTGATGGACGCCGGCCGCAAGGTGCTGCGGCGCGAGGACGTCATGGAGGGCGTGCCCGAGATGCTGGAATCCGTCCAGATCGAGGCCACCTTCCCCGACGGCACCAAGCTCGTCACCGTCCACAACCCGATCGCATGAGCGAGCGAAGCGAGCGAACCGGTGAGCACGGCATCCCGGGCGAGATCGTATGCGGCGACGGCGACGTGCCGCTGAACCCCGGCAGGGAGCGGATCACCCTGAGAGTCGTCAACACGGCCGACCGACCGGTGCAGGTCGGGTCGCACTATCACTTCGCCGCCGCCAATCCCGGACTTGAGTTCGACCGGAAGGCGGCCTGGGGCACCCGCCTCGACATCCCGGCGGGCACCGCGGTCAGGTTCGAGCCCGGGGTGGAGCGCGACGTCACGCTGGTCCCGATCGCCGGCCACCGCGTCGTACCGGGCCTTCGTCCCGAGTGGGCCGGGCCCCTCGACGGGAGGACCGATGTCTAGCGTCGAACGCTCCCGCTACGCCGCCCTGTACGGCCCGACCACCGGCGACCGGGTGCGCCTGGCCGACACCGACCTGTACGTCGAGGTGACCGAGGACCTGTCGATGGGGCCCGCCGGGGCGGGCGACGAGGCGGTGTTCGGCGGCGGCAAGGTCATCCGCGAGTCGATGGGGCAGGCGCGCACCACGAGGGCCGAGGGCGCGGCCGACCTCGTCATCACCGGCGCGGTGATCCTCGACCACTGGGGCGTGGTCAAGGCCGACATCGGCGTGCGCGACGGCCGGATCGCCGCCATCGGCAAGGCCGGCAACCCCGACACCATGGACGGCGTCCACCCGGACCTCGTCATCGGGCCGTCCACCGAGATCCTCGCGGCCAACGGCAAGATCGTCACGGCGGGCGCCGTCGACTCCCACGTCCACCTGATCTGCCCGCAGATCCTCGACGAGGCGCTCGCCTCGGGCGTCACCACGGTCGTCGGCGGCGGCACCGGCCCCGCCGAGGGCACGAAGGCCACCACCGTGACCGGCACCTGGTATCTCGGCCGGATGCTGGAGTCGCTGGACGCCTACCCGGTCAACGTGGCCCTGCTCGGCAAGGGCAACACGGTCAGCGAGGAGGGACTGCTCGAACAGCTCAGGGCCGGGGCGTCGGGCTTCAAGCTGCACGAGGACTGGGGCACCACCCCGGCCGCCATCGACGCGTGCCTGCGGGTCTGCGACGCCACCGGGGTGCAGGTCGCCATCCACACCGACACGCTGAACGAGGCGGGGTTCGTGGAGTCGACCCTGCGGGCCATCGGCGGCCGGGCGATCCACGCCTACCACACCGAGGGCGCCGGAGGCGGCCACGCCCCGGACATCATCACCGTGGCCTCCCACGCCAACGTGCTGCCGTCCTCCACCAACCCGACCCGGCCGCACACCGTCAACACCCACCACGAGCACCTGGACATGCTCATGGTGTGCCACCACCTCAACCCCGCCATCCCGGAGGACCTGGCGTTCGCCGAGTCGCGGATCCGGCCGACGACGATGGCGGCCGAGGACGTCCTGCACGACATGGGCGCGATCTCGATGATCGGCTCCGACTCCCAGGCCATGGGCCGGGTCGGCGAGACGATCATCCGCACCTGGCAGACGGCGCACGTGATGAAGCGGCGCCGCGGCGCGCTGCCGGGCGACGGCCCGGCCGACAACCTCCGCGCCCGCCGCTACGTCGCCAAGTACACGATCAACCCGGCCATCGCCCACGGCCTGGACGCGGAGATCGGCTCGGTGGAGGCAGGCAAGCTCGCCGACCTCGTCCTGTGGAGCCCGGCCTTCTTCGGGGTCAAGCCGGACCTCGTCGTCAAGGGCGGCGTCATCGCGTACGCGCAGATGGGCGACGCGAACGCGTCCATCCCGACGCCGCAGCCCGTGCTCCCCCGGCCGATGTTCGGCGCGGCCCCGGCCACCGCCGCCGCGACCTCGCTGCACTTCGTCGCGCCGCTCGCGCTGGAGGACGGCCTGGCCGGCCGCCTGGCCGTCGGCAGGCGGCTGGTGCCCGTGGCCGACGTACGCGCCCGGCGCAAGGACGCGATGCCGCTCAACGACGCCCTGCCGGACATCCGGGTGGACCCCGACACCTTCGCCGTCCACGTGGACGGCGAGCTGATCGAGCCCGCCCCGGCCGAGTCGCTGCCGATGGCGCAGCGCTACTTCCTCTTCTGACATGGACGGGGACGCGGCGCTGCTGCTACTGGCCGACTCCCGGCTCCCGGCCGGCGGGCACGCCCACTCGGGCGGTGTGGAGGAGGCCGTACGGCGGGGCACGGTCACCGGCACCGGCGACCTGGCGCGGTTCCTGCGCGGCAGGCTCGCCACCGCCGGCCTCGTCACCGCCGCCCTCGCCGCCGCCGGGTGCGAACTGGCCGCTTCCGAGACGGCCGCGGAAACCGCCCCCGGCGGCGTCCCCGGAACCGCCGCGGACAGCGGCGGCGCAGACCGGGAGCTCGGCGCCACCCGTGACCCGGGCGCACCGCCCGCGGATGACGCGGCGCACCGCGTTCTACTGTGGCGGCGGCTGGACGCCGAGGCCGACGCCCGGACCGCCTCGCCCGCCCAGCGGGAGGCGGCCCGCACGCAGGGGCGGCTCCTGCTGCGCACGGCCCGCCGGATGTGGCCCTCGGCAGCCCTGGACACGCTCGCGCGGGCCGTTCCGGAGGGTCCGCACCACCCCGTCGCGCTCGGCGCGGCGGCGGCCTCGGCGGGCTGCGCGCCCCGCCAGGCCGCGCTGGCCGCCGCCTACACCTCGGTCACCGGCCCGGCCACGGCAGCCGTACGGCTCCTCGGCCTCGACCCGGTCACCGTCCACCGCCTGCTCGCCGACCTCGCCCCGGCGCTCGACGACGCGGCCCGCGCCGCCTGCGCGTCGCTCGACGACGCGGTCCCGGCGGACGAGGAGCCGGACGATTGCCGGGCGGAAGAGCACCCGGGACAGCAGCCCGGGCGGCCCCCCGGACGGCAGCCGGGAGGGCACGCGGCATGGCAGGCGCGATGGCGCGCGCTGCCGGGGCACAGCGCGCCCGCGCTCGACCTCCTGGCGGAGGGACACCTGACCAACCCGATGAAGCTGTTCGTCTCCTGACATCCGCACCCCGGCCACCGCACGAGAAAGAGCAGGTACCCCGACATGGGCGCTCACCACGACGACCTCCACGACGCGGCCGAGCCACACGGGCGGGCGCTCCGCCTCGGCATCGGCGGACCGGTCGGCAGCGGCAAGACCGCCCTGGTGGCGGCCCTGTGCCGCAGCCTCGGGCCGTCGCTGCGGCTCGGGGTCGTGACCAACGACATCTACACCACCGAGGACGCCGACTTCCTGCGCCGCGCGGGGGTCATCGACCCGGAGCGGATCCTCGCCGTGCAGACCGGCTGCTGCCCGCACACCGCCATCCGCGACGACATCGCGGCCAACCTGGACGCCGTCGAGACGCTGGAGGAGCGGTTCGGGCCGCTCGACCTCGTGATCGTCGAGAGCGGCGGCGACAACCTCACCGCCACGTTCAGCCGAGGCCTGGCCGACCGGCAGATCTTCGTGCTCGACGTGTCGGGCGGCGACAAGGTGCCGCGCAAGGGCGGGCCGGGGGTGACCTCGGCCGACCTGCTCGTCGTCAACAAGACCGACCTCGCGCCGATGGTCGGGGCCGACCTGACCGTGATGTCCCGCGACGCGGCGGCCGTACGGGACGGCAAGCCGGTGCTGTTCACGTCGATCAGGGAGGACAAGGGCGCTCACACTGTGACGGAGTGGGTGACGCACATGGTCGACGCCTGGCGGCGCGAGCACGGCGAGCCGCACCACCATGCCGTTCACGGTGCCGTTCACGGCGCCGTCCAGCAGGCTCCGGCGTCCTGACCGGCATGACGGTCGTCACCGCGCGTGCGCTGATCAGGACGGAGGCCGCGGGCGGAGGCCGGACCCGGCTGGAGACGCTGCGGTCCGACCCGCCGCTCACGCTGCGGCAGACCGGCCCGCGGCGGGTCCATCTCGTCTCGACGGGCGCAGGCCCGCTGCGCGGGGACCACCTCGAACTCGGCGTGGACGTCGCCCCCGGCACCTCGCTGGAGGTCCGATCGGTGGGCGCCACGCTGGTGCTGCCGGGTCTCGCGGACACCCCCTCGATCATGGTCGTGCGGGCGCGGGTCGGCGCGGGCGCCACCCTGCACTTCTCCCCCGAGCCGACCGTCCTCGCCGCCGGATGCGCTCACCGCCTCGTCGTACGGCTCTCGCTCGCCGAGGACGCCACGGTCTTCTGGCGGGAGGAGATCGTCTTCGGGCGGCACGGCGAACGGCCGGGACGCGGCCACGCGCGGTTCGACGCGACCGTGGCCGGACGGCCCCTGCTCCGCCAGGACCTCCTGGTGGGCGAGGAGGCGGTGGACGGCGGCCCCGCCGTCTACGGGGACGCCCGGTGCGTCGGCTCGACCCTGATCGCGGGACCCGCCTGGGCTCCGCCCTCCGTGCCGGACGTCAAGCGGGAGCGGCGGGCCGTGCTGGGGGACGGCTGGGCGGCGCTGCCCCTGGCCGGCCCCGGGGTGCAGGTGTGCGCGCTCGGCGCGGACGCGGTCCAGCTCAGGGAGCGGCTGCGGCGCGGCGAGGAGGCCGCGGCCGCCGCCCCGCCACCACCCGGACCAGAGGCCGCCGCAGCACCGATGCCACCGGCCACCCCAGGTGCCGCCTCGGCGCGCGCCTCACGTGCCCGTCCATCCGGCGTCCCGTCAACCGGCGATTTCAGGGCTGAAACCGGCCGCCGCGCCCCGTAGCCTGGTGATCGTGTCGGAATCCACGCAGTATCCCGGCAGACCGAGGCGAGGCACCAGCGTGGCGGGCGTCCTGCGGGCCGCCGGCGTGTTCGTCGCGGGGTTCGCGCTGGCCGTGACCGCGCTGCTCCCGTGGGCGGGCCTCACCGCCGAGTTCGGCATCCTCGACGCGTCGCTCACGCACGCGGTGCGCGGCGTGGACGCGGGACCCGGCTGGTTCGTGCTGGGCGCCGGGATCACGGCGATGCTGCTCGGCGTGCTCGGCGCGACGCGAAGCTGGCTGTTCACCGGGCTGGCGATCCTGCCCGGCGCGGTGGCCGCCTTCGCGCTGGCCATGTTCCTCGCCGACCCGCGCGACCTCGTGGGCCGGCTCGACTTCCAGGTCTCCGGGCTGCTGCGGGTGCACCCGACGATCCAGTACGGCTGGTTCGCCGGCCTGCTGGCCTCGGTCGCGCTGGCCGTGCTGGCCGCCGCCGCGCTGCTGCGCCGCCGGTGACGGCCGTCAGTCGTAGAAGCCGAGACGCCGCAGCTGCTTGGGGTCGCGCTGCCACTCCTTGGCGACCTTGACCCGCAGGTCGAGGTAGACGCGGGTGCCGAGCAGCGCCTCGATCTGCTGCCGGGCGCGGGTGCCCACGTCCTTGAGCCTCGTGCCACCCGGGCCGATCACGATCGCCTTCTGCGAGGGGCGCTCGACGAACATGTGCGCGTACACGTCGAGGAGGTCGTCGCGCCCCTCCCGGGGGTGCATCTCCTCCACGACCACCGCGATCGAGTGGGGCAGCTCGTCGCGCACGCCCTCCAGCGCGGCCTCCCGGATCAGCTCGGCGACCAGCACCTGCTCCGGCTCGTCGGTCAGCTCCCCGCCGGCGTACAGCGGGGGCGACTCCGGCAGCCGCTTGACGAGCACGTCGGCGAGGACGTCGAGCTGCTCGCCGCCCTGCGCCGACACCGGGACGATCTCCGCGAACTCGGCCAGCGCGGACACCGCGAGAAGCTGGTGCGCGACCTGCTCGCGGGTGGCGAGGTCGCACTTGGTGACGACCGCCACGACCGGGGTCTTCTTGACCGCGGCGAGCTTGTCGACGATGAACCGGTCGCCCTTGCCGATCGGCTCGTTGGCCGGGACGCAGAACCCGATGACGTCGACCTCGGTGAGCGTGGACAGCACCAGGCTGTCGAGCCGCTCCCCCAGGAGCGTGCGGGGACGGTGGAATCCGGGTGTGTCCACGATCACCAGCTGGGCGTCCGGCCGGTGGACGATGCCGCGGATGGCCCGCCGCGTGGTCTGCGGCTTGGACGAGGTGATCGCCACCTTGGTGCCGACCAGGGCGTTCATCAGCGTGGACTTGCCGACGTTGGGCCTGCCGACGAAGCAGGCGAAGCCCGCACGGAAACCGCTCGATTCGGCGTCCACGTCAGATGTACCGGCCCTTCAGCGAACCGTCGGGGGCGGCCAGGAACAGCGTGCCGTTGCCCATGTCCTCGACGACGGCCAGGTCCTGCTCCGCCGGGTCGTCGGCCTCGGTGACGATCGCCGCCGCCTCCAGGGCCTTCGCCCCGCTGGACACGGCCATGGCCACGGCCGCCTGGAGGGCCGAGAGCCGGAGCGAGGGCAGCGCCACGGTGGTCGCGGCGTACGTCCGGCCGGTCTCGTCGCGCACCGCGGCGCCCTCGGGGGTGCCGCCGCGCGCCCGCGCCGACCGGGCCAGCGTGATGATCTTGTTGTCCTCGGGGTCCAGCGTCTGTGTCACGCGTCAAGCGTACCGACCTCGCGGACGAGCAGCCGTGTCAGTTCGGCCGTACGGGCCGGGTCGGGCGGGGTCAGGCCCGCGTGCACGAGCGCGATCAGCGTGTGGCCGGAGCGGGCGACGACCACGTGCATCCGGTAGGGGTAACCGCCCACCTTCCCGGACAGGGCCCGGCCCGCCGCGTCTGGTCCGCCGATGCCGGGCAGCGGCGTCCGCGCGGCCGTCAGGCGGTCGTACGGCGTTCCGCCGTCGGCCGTCGCGCAGTGGGAGAGGGCGTCACGGAGCGCGTCGAGATGCCCGGCCGCCTCGCCGCCGTCGTAGACGGCGACGCCGACCCCGGCGAGCTCGCCCGCGTGCGCGCCCTCATAGGTGGCGGCGGTCGTGCCGCTGAGCCCTTCGTGCGGGGGCCTGCCGGAGGCCGCGTCGAACAGCAGACGGCACGCGCGGGCGCGAGGACGGAACGGCGGACGCCAGGGCGCCCGCGGGTGGCTGAAGAACTCCTCGGGAAGACCGTCCATCCTGCCGAGCATCGCCCGCGGACGGTTCGCGTCCGCCGCCTTGCCGGGCGCCCGGACGGCGGCGTACGTGACCGCGCCCGTGCCGCAGGCACCGGTGGCCAGGACCAGGCAGCCCGCGACGGCCGCGTGGACGATGCGCATACCCGCCTCCCCGCTTTGCCGGAGGTTTTCCTTCCCCGGACCGCGAGCGGGTAATCACATTGTGTAATCAATACGGGGCTCCCACCCGAACCGGGTGAGAGCCCCGCACCGATTACGGATCCCCCATGGGAGGCTCCGGTGCGCCGCGAACCCCCTCCCGGCGCGCCGGACTCCCCAACGAGGCGCCCCGAACCCCTTCTGAGCGCCTGGGACAACAATGGCCGGGCGCGCTTGCAGCTCGGTTGAAAGACGCTTGCAGTCCGGACGGCGACGGGTCACTCGTGGTCGGCGCCGGCGGCCACGACCTCGTCGCCTGTCGCCGGCTCCTCCCGGCGCACGACGACCGTGCTGATCCGGTTGCGGCGTCCCGCCAGGTTCTCGGCCGTCAGGCGCAGGCCGCCGACCACCGCCTCCGAGCCCGCGATCGGCACCCGGCCCAGGGCGTGCGCCAGCAGGCCGCCGACCGTGTCGACGTCCTCGACCTCGATCTCGGTGTCGAACAGCTCGCCGAGCTCGTCGACCGGGAGCCGCGCGGTCACCCGCACCGCCCCGTCGTCCAGCCACTCGACCCGCGGGGCCTCCTGGTCGTACTCGTCGGCGATCTCCCCGACGATCTCCTCGATGACGTCCTCGATGGTGACGAGGCCGGCGGTGCCGCCGTACTCGTCGATGACGATGGCGAGGTGGATCTGCCGCGCCTGCATCTCGCGCAGCAGTTCGTCGATGGGCTTGCTCTCCGGCACGTACGTCGCGGGGCGCATGAGTTCGTCCACGCGCACGCCGCCGTCGCCGGTGTCCTGGATGCGGCGGACGATGTCCTTGAGGTAGGCGATGCCCACCACGTCGTCCTCGTTCTCCCCCACCACCGGGATGCGGGAGAACCCGCTGCGCAGGGCCAGCGAGAGCGCCTGGTTCAGCGTCTTGCCGCGCTCGATGAAGACCATGTCGGTGCGCGGCACCATGACCTCGCGCACCAGCGTGTCGCCGAGCTCGAAGACCGAGTGGATCATCTCGCGCTCGTCGGGCTCGATGACCCTGCGCTGCTCGGCCAGGTCGACGAGGTCGCGCAGCTCGGCCTCCGAGGTGAACGGGCCCTCGCGGAAGCCCTTGCCCGGGGTGAGCGCGTTGCCCAGCAGGATCAGCAGCTCGGGCAGCGGGCCGAAGATCCGGGTCAGGCCGTACACGATGGGCGCGCTCGCCAGCGCCACCGGCTCGGCGTGCTGGCGGCCGAGCGTACGCGGCATGACCCCGACGATGACGTAGCTCACCAGGATCATCACCACGGCCGCCAGGGCGTACGCCTGCCCGCGATCGCCGAGCCAGTCGATGAACAGCAGCGTCGTGATCACCGTGGCGACGAGCTCACAGCTCAGGCGCAGCAGGAGCACCAGGTTGAGGTAGCGCGGCGGGTCGGCGACGATCGCCTGCAGCCGCACCGCACCGCGCCGCATCTCCTTGACGAACTCCTCCGCGCGCACCCTTGAGATGCGGGTCAGCGCCGTCTCCGCGCTCGCCAGCAGGCCGCCGGCCACGATCAGGAAGACGGCGGACAGCAGCCAGCCGTTGCTCACGGCTTACGCCGCACCTCCCGCCAGGCGCCGAGCAGTTCGTCCTGCAGCCCGAACATCTCGGCGTGCTCCTCGGGCTCGGCGTGGTCGTAGCCGAGCAGGTGCAGGATGCCGTGCGTGCACAGCAGCTCCAGCTCGTCCTGCGCGCTGTGCCCCGCCTCGGCGGCCTGCTTGGCCGCCACCTGGGGGCACAGCACCACGTCGCCGAGCAGCGCCGGGTCGGGGGACGCGTCCTCGTCCCGGCCGCCCACGTTGGGCCGCAGCTCGTCCATGGGGAAGGCCAGCACGTCGGTCGGGCCGGGCTCCCCCATCCACTGCTCGTGCAACTCGGCCATCGCCGCCTCGTCGATCACCAGGATCGACAGCTCGGCCAGCGGGTTGATCCCCATCCGGCCAAGGACGTGCCCGGCCAGCTCGACCAGCGCCGACTCGTCGACCTCGACGCCGGACTCGTTGGCCACCTCGATGCTCACGGGGTCTCCTCACCCGTCATGGTCGTGCTCACCGCCGGTTGTTCCGCGGTCGCTTGTTGATCGCGCGCGGCTCCGACGCCATCGCGGCGTCGTAACGGCCGTAGGCGTCGACGATGTCGCTCACCAGCTTGTGCCGTACGACGTCGGCGCTGGTCAGCCTGCTGAAATGGATGTCCTCGATGCCCTCGAGGATCTGCTGGACGACCTTCAGGCCGCTCTCCTGGCCGCCGGGCAGGTCGATCTGGGTCACGTCGCCGGTGACCACGATCTTCGAGTTGAACCCGAGCCGGGTCAGGAACATCTTCATCTGCTCGGGCGAGGTGTTCTGCGCCTCGTCCAGGATGATGAAGGCATCGTTGAGCGTCCGGCCGCGCATGTAGGCGAGCGGCGCGACCTCGATCGTCCCGGCCGACATCAGTCGGGGGATCGAGTCGGGGTCGAGCATGTCGTGCAGCGCGTCGTACAGCGGCCGCAGGTACGGGTCGATCTTCTCGTAGAGCGTGCCGGGCAGGAAGCCGAGCCGCTCCCCCGCCTCGACGGCGGGGCGGGTGAGGATGATCCGGTTGACCCGCTTGTTCTGCAGGGCCTTGACGGCCTTCGCCATCGCCAGGTACGTCTTGCCGGTGCCGGCGGGGCCGATGCCGAAGACGACGGTGTGCCTGTCGATCGCGTCGACGTACCGCTTCTGGTTGACCGTCTTCGGGCGGATGGTGCGGCCCCGTGCGGACAGGATGTCCAGGGACAGGACCTCGGCCGGACGGTCGGTGGCCTGCCGCAGCATGTGGATGCTGCGCTCGACCGCGTCGGGGGACAACTCGGCACCCGACCCGACCAACTCCACCAGCTCCTCGAAGAGGCGCACGACGACGCCGCTCTCCTCGGGACTGCCGGTGATCGTGATCTCGTTGCCCCGCACGTGGATGTCGGCGCTGAAGGCGCCCTCGATGACCCGCAGCAGCTCGTCACCCGACCCGAGGAGGCTGACCATCGGCTGCCCCTCGGGGATGACTACCTTGGCCTGGGTCTTGTGGATGTGCTGTGACTCGGACATGGGCGGCCCTTGCGGCCCTGATCGCCTCCCTAGTTCCTTCTCATGCTAGCCGCTCAGCCGGGGGGCCAGGTGAGGCCTCGGCCGCCGAGGACGTGCGCGTGGACGTGGAAGACCGTCTGCCCGGCCCCCTGCCCGGTGTTGAACACGATCCGGTAACCGGTCTCGGCCACGCCCTCCTGTACGGCCACCGCGTGGCAGGCCTTGAGCAGGTCGTCGGCGAGGCCGTCGTCGGCCGCCGCCAGCGCGGCGGCGTTCTCGTGGTGGGCCTTGGGCACGACGAGGACGTGGGTGGGGGCCTGCGGGTTGATGTCGCGGAAGGCCAGCGCCCGCCCGGCCTCCAGGACGATGTCCGCCGGGACCTCCTTGGCCACGATCTTGCAGAAGAGGCAGTCGCTCACGCGCGAAAGCCTAGCCGTTGACGGTAGTTGATGACCGCAATGATCCCCCGGGCTAGTGTGAGTGTGCGAGACTGCACCAGAAAACCCCCCTAGTGTCGGGCGAGGACACCGCTGGGCCATGCCCCCTCATGATTCGGAAGAACGTAAACCCCCCGGGGATGACGAGCGTCCTATCGATGTGACCACCGAGACCCTCGTGGCCGACAGGTCGTTGGGGACGGTGCCCGTCGGGTGGGATGCCGACATGGCCGTGACGGCGCTCTACAGCGCTCACTATCGGTCACTGGTGCGTCTCGCCGTGCTGCTGGTGCGTGACGTGGCCAGCGCGGAAGAGGTCGTTCAGGATGCGTTCGTCGCCCTTCACGGCGCCTGGCGCAGACTGAGAGACACCGACAAGGCACTGGCCTACCTTCGTCAATCGGTCGTGAACCGATCGCGTTCCGTCCTGCGGCACCGCGCGGTCGTCGAGAAGTACGCGCCCAAGGGGCTGCCGGACGCGCCGAGCGCGGAGAACGGCGCGATCGGCGAACTGGAGCGCTCGGCCGTCATCGAGGCGCTCCGGGGCTTACCGACCCGCCAGCGCGAGGCGCTGGTGCTGCGATACTACGGCGACCTGTCGGAGGCCGAGATCGCACATGCGATGGGGATCAGCAAGGGCGCGGTGAAGAGTCACACGGCCCGCGGCATGGCCGCACTACGGATGGCACTGGAGCAGTTCTCATGACCTTCCCGCCCGACGACGAGTACGGCGAGTTGCTCCGCCGTGCCCTGCGCGCGGAGGCGGACTCGGTCGTGCCGTCTCCCGAAGGACTCGAGATCATCCGCGGGCGGATCGGCCGGCGCGGTCTGCGCGGCCTGCGGAACATGCTGTGGTGGCGCGTCGGAGCGGCCGCCGCGGGGGCCGTGCTCGTGGCGGGCGCGGTCGTGATGGTCGTCCCCGGCCTGCGCGACCAGGTGGCGCAGTCCACGGGCATCGCCCCCGCCGGCGACGAGCGCGAGGACAAGACGGACACCTCGTCGGTGAGCCGGCCGCCCAACCTGGCGCCCTCACGTCCGGTCGTGATCGTGCCCGTCACCCCGAGCCCGTCCCGCGGACGGCCCGCCCCGTCGCCCACGCACAGGGTGGGCGCGACCACCAGGCCGTCGCCGTCGCCGTCCGATCCCTGCGTCACGCCCACCCCCCAGTCCGGGGTGATCGAGCCCGACGCGGCCCTCCCGCCGACGTGCTCGCCGACGTCGGTGACGCAGCCGCCCACGGTGACGCCCTCGGCCTCGCGCCGTCCCTCGACGGCTCCGCCCACGACGTCCGCGCCCACGGTCACCCCGAGCACGACGCCCACGGAGACGGCCACACTCGACTCGGCGACCGAGACGCCCACTCCTTGACCCGGCCCGCCCGTCATCCCCGGGTATGACGAGGCGCTCGCCCGATCACCGGGGGTCGCACCGGGAGATCGTCACGCGGCCGGAGGGCGTCGCGCCTCCTCGTTGAAATCCTGATCACGCAACTGACAGAGATCAGGATCGAAAGAGGCGAGACATGCCCGAAGTGTGGCGGAAGCGAGTGGGCGCGCTCGGGGCGGCCGTGGCCCTCACCCTGGTGGCCGCGGTCCCGGCGTCCGCGGCGCCGGCGGTTGTGACGACGATGCCGGGGGTTTCGACGGCACCGGGAATTTCGACAGCACCGGGAATTTCGAGGGTCACCGGGATCCGGCTCTCCCTGCCCGCCCCGTCGGGGCCGCTGCCGGTCGGCACGGTCTCCGTACGCCTGGTGGACCGGTCGCGTCCCGACCCCTGGGTGACGGGACGGCCCTACCGGGAGCTGATGGTGAGCGTGTGGTATCCCGCCGCCCGCGCACAGGGGCGCCCGGTGTCCCCTCACCTGCCGCCGCTGGTCGCCGCCGACCTCGACGCCACGTCGGCGCCCGCCCTCCTCGGCGTACGGCCCGGCCAGGTGGACTGGGCGGCGACCCGCACGCACGCCCGCACGGACGCGCCCGCACGGCCGAGGGCCGGCGGCTACCCGGTGGTGCTCTACTCCCCCGGCTACATGGTGCCGCGCTCGCTGGGCACGCTCGCGGCGGAGGACCTGGCCTCGCGGGGCTACGTGGTCGTCACGGTCGACCACACCTACGAAGCGTCCGCCGTCGAGTTCCCCGGCGGGCGGCTGGAGCGTGCCAGGGTGCGGGCGGACAGCACGGCCGACGCGATGAAGGCCCTCGACGTCAGGGTGGCGGACCTGCGGTTCGTCCTCGACGTGGTCACCGCCCGGCACACCGGGCCGCCCTCCTGGCTGCCTTCCTGGCTGGCCGGGGCGCTGGACACCACTCGCATGGCGGCCATGGGCTTCTCGATGGGCGGCGCGGCGACGGCGCGGCTGATGTACGCCGACCACCGGGTCAAGGCGGGTGTGAACCTCGACGGCTCGCTCTTCGGCGAGGTGACCGAGCGCGGCCTCGACGGCCCGTTCCTCCAACTGGCCGCGGACAGGGACGACGACCCTTCCTGGGAGACGTTCAGGAAGCAGCGCCGGGGCTGGAAGCGCGACCTGCGGCTCGCGGGAGCGGAGCACTACTCCTTCACCGACCTGCAGGCGCTGGTCCCGCGGATCTCGAGCAGCCTGGGCACGCCGTCCGAGATCGTCGGCACCGTCGACCCGGTCCGCTCGATCGCGGCCCAGCGCGCCTACGTGGCCGCGTTCCTCGACCTGCACCTGAAGGGCCGCAAGACCCGCCTGTTCGACCGGCCGAGTCCGGCGTTCCCCGAGGTCGGCTTCCTCGCCTGACCCTCACCAGCGGCCGCAGCGGGACAGCAGGACGGCCGCCGCGGCCACGCCCGCCGTCGAGGTGCGCAGCACCGTCGGCCCCAGCAGGGCCGGTACGGCTCCCGCCGCCCGCAACGTGGCGATCTCCTCCTCGGTGACGCCGCCCTCCGGGCCGACGACCATCACGATGTCGCCCGGCTCCTCCGGCAGGGGCAGGCGGCTCAGCGGCTCGGCGGCCTCCTCGTGCAGCACGACCGCGAGCGCCGCCGTGGAGACGAGCGAGCCGACCGCCGCGGTCGTGGCCTGCTCGGTCACCTCGGGCAGGTGGAAGCGCCGGGCCTGCTTGGCCGCCTCGCGGGCCGTGCCGCGCCAGCGGGCGAGGGCCTTGGCGGCCCGGTCGCCCTTCCACTGGGTGACGCAGCGGGCGGCGGCCCAGGGGACGATCACGTCGACCCCGGCCTCGGTCATCATCTCGACCGCGAGCTCGCCCCTGTCGCCCTTGGGCAGGCCCTGGACGACCACCAGCCTCGGCCGGGGCGGCGGCACCTCGAACCGGCGCAGCACCTCGGCGGTCAGCGAGTCCTTCCCGGCCGCCGTGACCGTGCACTCGGCCACCCGCCCCGCGCCGTCGGTCAGGTCGATCCGCTCCCCCGGGCGCAGGCGGCGTACGGCGGCGGCGTGCCGCCCCTCCGGCCCGTCGAGCACGATCGTGTCCGTCGCCTGGCCGGCCGCGTCCGACAGGAACACGGGAACTGTCATGCGATCAGCTCAGCGGCCGTTGAAGGCGTCCCGCAGGCGGGAGAAGAAGCCCTGCTGACCCGGGGAGAACTTGCCGGGCGGCCGCTCCTCTCCGCGCAGTTTCGACAGCTCGCGCAGCAGTTCCTCCTGCTGCGGGTCGAGCTTGGTCGGCGTCTCGACGTTCACGTGGATCAGCAGGTCGCCCCTGCCGGTCTCGTTGAGCCGCTGGACGCCCTTGCCGTACAGGGGAATGACCTGGCCGGCCTGGGTGCCGGGCCGTACGTCGATCTCCTCCGCGCCGTCGAGGGTCTCGATCGTGATCGAGGTGCCGAGCGCGGCGGCGGTCATCGGGATGTGGACCGTGCAGTGCAGGTCGTCACCGCGCCGTTCGAAGATCTGGTGCGGCCGCTCGACGATCTCCAGGAACAGGTCGCCGGGAGGCCCGCCGCCGGGGCCGACCTCGCCCTCGCCTGCGAGCTGGATGTGCGTGCCGTCCTCGACGCCGGCCGGGATCCTGACCTTGATCGTGCGCCGGGTCCTGACCCGTCCCTCGCCCGAGCACTCCATGCAGGGGTGCCGGATGACGCTGCCGTACCCGCCGCACTGGGGGCAGGGACGGGAGGTCATGACCTGGCCGAGGAACGAACGGGTCACCTGCGAGACCTCGCCGCGCCCGTGGCACATGTCGCAGGTGTCGGGGTGCGTGCCGGCCGCCGCCCCGGAGCCCTGGCAGACCTCGCAGACCACGGCCGTGTCGACCACGATCTCGCGGGTCGTGCCGAAGGCCGACTCCGCCAGGTCGAGCTCGACCCGGATGGTGGCGTTGCGGCCCCGGCGGGCGCGGGAGCGGGGCCCCCGCGCGGCGCCCGCCGAGCCGAAGAAGGCGTCCATGATGTCGCTGAACGGGAAGCCCGCGCCGAAACCCCCGGCCCCGGCTCCCGCGCCGCCGCCGAACGGGTCGGCGCCCATGTCGTACATGCGGCGCTTGCCGGCGTCGGACAGCACCTCGTACGCCTGGTTGATCTCCTTGAACCGCTCCTGGGTCTCCGGATCGGGGTTGACGTCCGGGTGCAGTTCACGGGCGAGACGGCGGTACGCCTTCTTGATCTCTTCCTGGCTGGCGTCGCGCCGTACGCCAAGGGTCGCGTAGTAGTCGTTGGACACTTATGACCCCGCCAGGATCTGGCCGACGTAACGCGCCACCGCGCGCACCGCACCCATCGTCACCGGATAGTCCATTCGTGTCGGGCCCAGCACTCCGAGCCGGGCCAGTTCTCTGTCACCCGAACCGTATCCGGCGGCCACGATAGAGGTGCCGCGCAGCCCGCTGTAGGGGTTCTCGGATCCGATCCGGACGGTCAGTTCGGACAGCCCGCCGGTCTCCCCCAGCAGGCGGATGAGGACGACCTGTTCCTCCAGCGCCTCCAGCACGTCCCGCAGGCCGATGCTGAGGTCGGCGGCGGCGAGGTTGGCCGTGCCGCCGAAGACGATCTTCTCCTCGTGCCGCTCGACGAGCGTCTCGAGGAGCACGGACAGGATCGTGGCCGCCACCGGCCTGTCCTCGGGAGGCAGGCGGTCGGGGACGTCGGCCACGGTCTCCGGCACCCGGGACAGGCCACAGCCGTCCAGGCACGCGTTGAGCACGGCGCGCAGGTTCGCGATCCTGTCGTCGGCGATGGCCTCGGGCAGGTCGACCACCCGCTGCTCGACCCGCCCGGTGTTCGTGATCAGCACCAGCATGACCCGGCGCTCCGCGATCGGGACGATCTCCACGTGGCGCACCGACGACCTGGTGAGCGAGGGGTACTGGACCACCGCGACCTGCCGGGTGAGCTGCGCGAGCAACCGGACCGTGCGCATGACGATCTCGTCGAGGTCCACGGCCCCGGCGAGGAAGGTCTCGATGGCCCTGCGCTCCGCGCCGGACAGCGGCTTGATCTGCGACAGCCGGTCGACGAACAGGCGATATCCCTTGTCCGTCGGCACCCTGCCGGCACTGGTGTGCGGCTGGGTGATGTATCCCTGCTCCTCCAGCGCCGCCATGTCGTTGCGGATCGTCGCCGGGGAGACGCCGAGGTTGTGCCTGTCCGCCAGGGCCTTCGACCCCACCGGCTCGTTGGTGGACACGTAGTCCTCGACGATGGCGCGCAGGACGGCGAGCTTGCGGTCGTCGAGCAATGTGTCACCTCCCTGTGCCTGGAAACACCGACTCTGGCACTCTGTGTTCCCGAGTGCCAAGTGTACGGCTACCACCCCACGTGGTGCGATAACGCGGAGGGCACCAGGACAAGCGAGCTCCAAATCGGCCGCAAGTCACATGGTCGACTCTTCACCCTATGCACGAGATTCAGACCCCCGATGTGACCATGCGGGTGCCCCGCCCCATGCCGCAGGCCGACGTGACCTTGCGGATGCCGCACCCCTTCCCCCCGCCGTACGCCGGTCCCCGGCCGATCCGGCCCCGGCTGCTGTGGATCTTCCTCTCCTGGGTGCTCTTCGTCGTCCTGCTGGTGGCGGGCGTCGGCGGGTTCGCCGGCGGCCTGTTCTCCACGATCGGCGACGCCGCGCCCACGACGACCTTCTCCGGCGGGCAGTCGGTGAACGTCGCGCTCGACCCCGCGGACAAGCCGGCGATCTACGCGGCCGTCGACCAGCCCACGGACGTCCGCTGTCAGCTCGGCGACGGCGCCGACCCGCGGGTGCGGCTGACCCGGCCTGCCGTCTCCCAGACCGTCACGCTCAACGGCACGACCTGGGAGCTGCTGTTCGAGGCCGGCGTGCCGAAGGCGGGCGCCTACCAGCTCGCGTGCGAGGGCGACGGAGTCCGGTTCGGCGTCGGCAAGCAGCTCGCCGGCGGGGCCGGCATGCTGGTGGGCGGCGCGATCGCACTGCTGGCTCTGCCCACCGTCGGCTTCCTGGCCGCGCTGATCGTGACCATCGTCGTGCTCGCGCGCCGCTCCGCCGCCCGCCGTCGCATGGCGTGATTTGCTAGCGTTCCCCGCATGTACGGGCGGGACGTGCTTTCCGGAGACTGGCGGCGGCCACGGCGGGGGCAGATCCCCGAGATCCCGGCCGAGCCCGACCTCGTGGTCGAGGACGCCGAGGGCCGATTCTGCGGCGCCGTGGTGGCCTGCGACAAGGAGGCCGTGACGCTGGAGGACCGGTTCGGCCGCCGGCGGGTGTTCCCGCTGACGCCCGCCGGCTTCCTCCTCGAAGGCAAACCTGTGACGCTGGTGCGCCCCCAGGCCGGTCCGAAGGGGCCGCTGCGGAGCGCCTCGGGGTCGATCGCGGTCGAGGGCCTGCGCGCACAGGTCGCCAGGGAGAGCCGCATCTACGTCGAGGGCGTCCACGACGCCTCGCTGGTGGAGAAGATCTGGGGGCACGACCTGCGGGTCGAGGGGGTCGTCGTCGAATACCTGGAGGGCGTGGACGACCTCCCGGCCATCGTCGAGGAGTTCGGCCCCGAGCCGGGCAGGCGGCTCGGCGTGCTCGTGGACCACCTGGTGCCCGGCTCGAAGGAGAGCCGCATCGCCGCCCGGGTGTCCGGGGACGACGTGCTCATCGTCGGGCATCCGTTCGTGGACATCTGGCAGGCGGTCAAGCCCCGGGCGCTCGGCATCCCCGCCTGGCCGGACGTGCCGCGCGGCGTGCCCTGGAAGGAGGGCGTGATCGACGCCCTCGGCTGGCGGATGGACCCTCAGGAGGCGTGGCGGCACATCCTGGGCCGGGTCACGACCTACGCCGACCTGGAGCCCGAACTGCTCGGCCGTGTGGAAGAACTGATCGACTTTGTCACGGCTCAGGATTAGGGGGTCAGGTCCCGCACCACGGCGTCGGCGAGTAGCCTGCCGCGCAGCGTGAGCACGGCCCGGCCCGCCTTGAACGCCTCCACCTCCAGCAGCCCCTCCGCCAGCGCCCGCGCGCACGCCGTACGCGTCTGGGGGGCGAGGTCGGCGAGCGGGAAGCCCGAGGCGAGGCGCAGCTCCAGCATGACCCGCTCGACGGCCCTGTCCTCCGCCGACAGCTCCTCCCGGGCGTGCGCGGGCGAGGTGCAGGCCGCCAGGCGGGCGGCGTACGCCGCGGGATGTTTGACGTTCCACCAGCGGGTGCCGCCGACGTGGCTGTGCGCCCCCGGCCCGGCCCCCCACCAGTCGCCGCCGGTCCAGTACAGCAGGTTGTGGCGGCAGCGGGCCTCGTCGCCCGCCGCCCAGTTGGAGATCTCGTACCAGCTCAGGCCGGCGGCCGTCAGCATCTCCTCGGCGATCAGGTAACGGTCGGCCGCCACGTCGTCGTCCGGCATCGGCAGCTCGCCGCGCCGGATCCGGGCGGCGAGCCGGGTGCCGTCCTCGACGATCAGGGAGTACGCCGAGACGTGGTCGGGCCCGGCGGCCAGCGCGGCCTCCAGGGAGGCCCGCCAGTCGTCGTCGCTCTCCCCCGGCGTGCCGTAGATCAGGTCGAGGTTGACGTGCTCGAACCCGGCCGCGCGGGCCTCCCGTACGGCCTCGGCGGGCCGGCCGGGGGTGTGCCGCCGGTCGAGCACGGCAAGGACGTGCTCGCCCGCGCTCTGCATGCCGAAGCTCACCCGGGTGAACCCGCCCGCCCGCAGTTCCTTCAGGTAGGTCTCGTCCACCGATTCCGGGTTGGCCTCGGTCGTCACCTCGGCGTCCGGCCGCAGGCCGAACTCCTCGCCGATGGCGCCGAGGATCCGTGCGAGGTCGGCGGCGGGCAACAGGGTCGGCGTGCCGCCGCCGAAGAAGACGGTCTCCACGGGCGGCGCGGCGTCCCCCAGCACGCGCCGGGCCAGCCGTATCTCCTCCACCACGGTGGCGGCGTAGTCGCGCTGCGCGGCGCCGGGGCCCAGCTCGGCCGCGGTGTAGGTGTTGAAGTCGCAGTAGCCGCAGCGCGTCGCGCAGAACGGCACGTGGACGTAGAAGCCGAACGGACGGGAGCCGAGCCCGTCGAGGGCCCCGGACGGCAGCTCGCCGCTCGCGGGGACGGGATCGCCGTCGGGAAGCACAGAAGGCACGCTCTCCAGTCTGCCGCCACTCACGCCCTGCCATTGACGCCCTGATCACAGCGGTCTACGATCGCGGCAATTTACAGGAAACTTTCCTATAAAAAGCGCTCGGGAGGCCGGCGTGCTCATGAGAAGGACCCTCGCCGTGGCGGCCGCCGCCACCCTGGCGGCCGGACTGGTGCCGTCGGCGGCCCAGGCCACCACCGGCGGCGACCGCTACAAGCGGGTCGCCTACTTCATCCAGTGGGGGATCTACGGACGGAACTTCCATGTGAAGGACGTGGACGCCAGCGGCGCCGCCGCCAAACTGACCCACCTCAACTACGCCTTCGGGTTCGTCGGCCCCGAGGGCACCTGCTACTCCGCCGACCCCTGGGCCGACTGGCAGCGCCCCGTGCCCGCCGAGCAGAGCGTCGACGGCGTCGCCGACACCGACGACCAGCCACTCAAGGGCAACCTCGGCCAGCTCAAGAAGCTCAAGGCCCGCCACCCCGGCCTCAAGGTCCTGATCTCCCTCGGCGGCTGGACCGGCTCCAAATACTTCTCCGACGCCGTCCTCACCCCCGAATCCCGCGCCAAGCTCGCCGCCTCCTGCGTCGACCTGTGGCTCAAGGGCGACCTGCCCGGCCTGCCCCCCGGCGCCGCCGCCGGCGTGTTCGACGGCATCGACCTCGACTGGGAATGGCCCGGCTCCGCCGGCAACGACGGCAACGTCATCCGCCCCGAGGACAAGCAGAACTTCACCCTGTTCCTCGCCGAACTGCGCCGCCAGATGAAGGCCCACGACCGGCGCGACGAGCTCACCGCCTTCCTCCCCGCCGCCGCCGCGAAGATCGACGCCGGCTTCGAGGTGCGCAAGGTCTTCGACCAGCTCGACTTCGCCACCGTCCAGGGCTACGACCTGCACGGCCCCTGGGAGAACCGCACCGGCCACCAGGCCAACCTGCTCACCGACCGGCGCGACCCCAACGACGTGAAGTTCAGCGTCGACCAGACCGTACGCGACTACGTCGGACGCGGCGCACCCAAGCAGAAGATCGTCATCGGCGTCCCCGCCTACGGCCAGGGCTGGACCGGCGTCACCTCCGGCGGCGACGGCCGCTACGCCACGGCCACCGGCCCCGCCCCCGGCACCTGGGCCGCCGGCAGCGACGACTACAAGAACCTCGTCAACAAGCCCGGCAAGCGCTACCGCGACCTGCTTACCGGCACCCTGTGGCTCTACGACGGCAACGAGTTCTGGTCCTACGACGACCCCGCCGTCATGCTGCAGAAGGCCGCCTACATCCGCCTCAAGGGCCTCGGCGGCTCCATGCTCTGGTCCATCGACCAGGACGACGCCAAAGCCTCCCTCACCACCGCCCTCTACTCCGTCCTACGCTGACACCTCGGCCCGGGGGAGGGCCCGTACGATTCCCCTCCCCCGGTCGTACCTCATAAAGGAAGCGATTCGTCGGCGACGTACGAGAGCGAAAGAAGAAAGAGCTCGCACCCCAGAAGCAGTGGATCGATGAACTACGGCGCGAGAGCAGGCGCACAGGGTGGACAAGGAGCGCAAGCAGGCTCGGCGCATCGTTGACGCGGCGGACCTGCGGCGGCGCTGGTATCTGCCCGACGACCAGGGCGGCCTCTCGATGGGCACCAAGCGCGCGATGGTCATGGAGGCGTCCCACGCCGTGATCATCCACCCGCGGGCAAGGGCATGGGCTCGTTGGGGCAACTCCCGACCCGAACGCGCTCGAACCCATCTGGCGCGAGGACTGATGGAACTCCGCCCACTGGTGTCCGCGTTTATCCTTTTGTGAGTCTTCCTTCGGTCACAGCCGTGACGTTCGGCGTGTTCTCGCTCCTTTTCCTGGCACTCACCGTTTTCTCGGTCCTCGAGATGAACCAGACGAGAACGATTCTGGCGCGAGGGGTTCGGGCCGAGGCAACGATCGCCGACGCACAGCATTACCGATATAGGGGAGATCTCGTGGTAGTGAAGTTCTCCACTCCCACCGGAGAACACGTCACAACCGACGTGTCGGATTCGATCGATGCTTCAGAGATTCATCCTGGCGACTCCATGGACATCGTCTATGATCAGGTCCATCCTGAGCGCGTCATCAGCGCAGGGATTACCAGCATCTCCCACTATTACGCACTCATCCCTCTGTTGATCATTGGGGTGATCGCAATGGCATGGTTATGCATACGATCCTGGGCCCTGCCATTGTCGCGGGCATGACCGGACATCTCCGATCGACAGCGTGAGCGCACCGACGCTCGACACGTGCGCCTGCGGGTGAGACAGCGCATGGCCGCACCAGCGCATGATCTACGCCTGCTTTGCGCTGAACGATCCGGCCTACCAGCTGATCCGGCTGCGGCAGTGGGCGCACATGCTCGGCTACCGGGGCCACTTCTCGACCAAGAGCCGCCACTACTCGACCACACTCGGCGCGCTGCGCCAGGTGCGGGCCGATCACCAAGCCGAGCGGGCTCGGGAACGACGCGGCCTGCCTGATCCCGCCGAGCAGGAGACGGTGACGGTCGGCCAGTGGCGCTTCGCCGGGAGCGGCTACCGGCACGGCGAACACCTGTGGGCCGAGATGATCCGGCAACGCATCGCCACCGCCCGCCGGATCGCTCGCGAACAGGGAGAATCAGCCTGACCTTGCCGGATGTGTGTGCGGGAGTAGTGAGCCGCCGCCTTCAGCAAGGAACCGGAGGCGCTTCAGGCTCAGAAGGACTCCGGTCTCCCCCTGCCGTCGACTTTTCAGCGCTTCACGGACGCGACCGTCACCTGCTATCGGGACACCCAAGGCTGAATGATGCACGACGAGGGGCCGGGGCCGCGAGGCGGCTCTGTCCCCTCACTGGGTTTCTGGACGGCACCGTTTGAGACCGGATCACTTACCGGGGCAAGCGTTCTGCGGAACCTTGGTGTTGTCCGGCCCGAACGGAGACCCGTCGAGTCCGAGGCCCGTCCAGTAGACGCCGAAGGCCGCCAGGGGCGCCTCGTTTCCAGGGCGGACCGCGAAGAACTCCGACACGTACGGCTGGCCGTCCATAGTCCGGCCGTGCAGTTCCAGCAGCCATCCGCCTTCCGAGCGATCTTTCGGCGGGATGCGCGCCGCTCGTTTCACTTCGGGCTTGCCACCGGGCAGCAGGCACGAACGGAGAGCGCCGTCGAGAAGCGTCGCGCAGGTCTCGGTGCCGCGCACATGCCGCGAGCAGAACCCGGCGACACCGTTCTCCGCCACGCCGCTCACGATCTTGGCGAGCGTCGACTCGGCCATGTCCTGCGTGAACTCGACCGGTGGAGGTTCCGCCTCACCCGGCGCGGCCGTACAGCCCGCCGCGCACGACACGAGGGCGGCTGCGGCGATCAGTCGTGCGGTCAAGGACATGAGGGCGCCTCACGCGGCTGGGGATCGGCCCGTCATTCTACGGAAGTCCCGTGCACTGGGCGATCACGGCGTACGGCCGAGGTAGGCGAGCAGTCGCCCGGCGCGCCGAGCGAGATGTGCGTGCGGTCGAGCGCTCCTTACGCTCGAACGGCTCCTCGCCCGGTTCGCCTGATCAGGAAGGGCAGTACTTCGTCCGTCCTTGCCGGTCGAACTCGGCCTGCGGGATCAGCACGTCGACGACCTTGTCCGTCCCTTCGTCGTACTCGTTCACGAGCACGCTGCCCGGTTTCCGCCTGAGCTTGTCCGCGTCGCCGAGCTGGAACTCGACATGCACGGTCGAATAACTGTTGTCCAACGTCCCGCCGTACGCCTTGTAGGTGATGGCCGGGTCGAACGACGGGATCTCCTGCTCGGCCCGCCAGCCGTTCCCGGGAGCGTCGAGCCGGAAGGACGCCGTCTCGCCCGCCACCCGGGGAGCCAGGTAGAAGGCGTCGTCGATGGAGGGATTGGGCGGCCCGCTCGCGTCGGGGTCGTACGTCGCGGGAGTGGGGTCCTCCGCGTACCGGTGGTGGTAGACGGTCACGCCGTCCGGTTGCCGCCCGCACCAGGCCAGGACGATGACGAGGTTCCCGTCCCGGTCGACGCTGACGCCGGTGATCCCGTTGATGGGAACCGTGCAGCCGGTCGCCCCGAAGGCGATCAACCCGAGCGCGAGCAGACCCGTGAGCCGTCTCATACGGCCACGGTAGATCGCTCCACAGCCGGAACCGAGGGCCGTGGGCAATTCGTGATCAGGACGGGACCACGTCGGTCCGGGTCCCGAGCACGCGCTCGGCGATCCGGTCCCACTTGTCGCTGTGGCCGGGGAGGGCGAGGATCCGCAGCAACAGGTCCCGGTCACCGTGGTAGGCCCGGAACGACTCGGCGATCGTCACGCTGTCCGAGGGCCGGTCGAGCACCTCGATCTCGTCGCCGGCGCCGAGCTCGCCCTGCTCGATCACCCGGAAGTACGCCCCGGTGCGGTTCGCGTCGGTGAAACGCTTCACCCATCCGCGCTCGTCCAGCCAGTTGCGGAACACCACGCAGGGGACGCGGGGGGCGGCGACCTCCAGGACGGCCGTGCCGACCCGCCACCGCTCCCCGAGGACCGCGCCGGTCACGTCGGCCCCGACCGTCGTGAGGTTCTCCCCGAACTGGCCGTCGCGCAGGTCGCGGCCCATCCGGGGCTCCCACCAGTCGTAGTCCTCCCGCGCGTAGGCGTACACCGCCTGGTCCGGGTGGCCGTGGTTGGCGACATCGGCGCGCTCGTCACCCGCCAGGCCGTTCTCGCGCACGGAGACCCGGCCCTCGATCTTCCGCTTGTCGATGGCGGTGCGCCGCAGGTTGCCGGCCCAGTCGGCGTCCACGGCCCGGCCCACGTTCACAGAGAGGATCCGCATGACCAAACGTTAACCGATGGTCATATTTTTCCGCGATCCCAATTAAGTTCTGGTCAAACCAGGGACGCCTACTTCTTGTTCTTGTCCGGGGCCTCGGAGGAGAGGGCGGCGACGAAGGCCTCCTGGGGGACCTCCACCCGGCCGACCATCTTCATCCGCTTCTTGCCTTCCTTCTGCTTCTCCAGCAGCTTGCGCTTACGGCTGATGTCACCGCCGTAGCACTTGGCGAGGACGTCCTTGCGCATGGCGCGGATGTTCTCCCGGGCGATGACGCGGGCGCCGATCGCGGCCTGGATGGGCACCTCGAACTGCTGCCGCGGGATGAGCTCCTTGAGCTTCTTGGCCATCTCCACGCCGTAGGCGTACGCCTTCTCGCGGTGGACGATCGCGCTGAACGCGTCCACGGTCTCGCCCTGCAGCAGGATGTCCACCTTGACCAGGTCGGCCTCCTGCTCGCCGGACGGCTCGTAGTCGAGCGAGGCGTACCCGCGGGTCTTCGACTTCAGCTGGTCGAAGAAGTCGAAGATGATCTCGCCGAGCGGGAGCGTGTAGCGGATCTCGACCCGGTCCTCCGACAGGTAGTCCATGCCCTGGAGCTGCCCGCGGCGGCCCTGGCACAGCTCCATGATCGCGCCGATGAACTCGGAAGGCGCGAGCACGGTGGCCTTCACCACCGGCTCGAAGATCTGGCCGATCTTCCCGGCCGGGAACTCCGACGGGTTGGTGACGACGTGCTCCTTGCCGTCCTCCATGATCACCCGGTAGATGACGTTGGGCGAGGTCGAGATCAGCGACAGGTTGAACTCGCGCTCCAGCCGCTCACGGACGATCTCCATGTGCAGCAGGCCGAGGAACCCGCAGCGGAAGCCGAAGCCGAGCGCCGCCGACGTCTCCGGCTCGTAGACGAGCGCGGCGTCGTTCAGCCGCAGCTTGTCGAGGGCCTCGCGCAGCTCGGGGTAGTCGTCGCCGTCGATCGGATAGAGCCCCGAGTAGACCATCGGCTTGGGGTGCTCGTATCCGCCGAGGGCCTCCGCGGCGGGCTTGGTCGCGTTGGTGACCGTGTCGCCGACACGCGACTGGCGCACGTCCTTCACGCCGGTGATCAGGTAGCCCACCTCGCCGACGCCGAGGCCCCGGTCGGACGGCATCGGCTCGGGCGAGATGACGCCGATCTCCAGCAGTTCGTGCTGCGCGCCGGTGGACATCATCAGCACGCGCTCGCGCTTGGACAGGTGGCCGTCGACCACCCTGACGTACGTCACGACGCCCCGGTAGGTGTCGTACACCGAGTCGAAGATCAGCGCCCGGGCGGGGACGTCGGCGTTCCCGACGGGCGCCGGAACGTTCTCCACGACGTGGTCGAGCAGTTCCTTGACCCCCACGCCGGTCTTGCCGGACACGCGCAGCACGTCGGCGGGGTCGCAGCCGATGAGGCCCGCGATCTCCTCCGCGTACTTGTCCGGCTGCGCGGCGGGCAGGTCGATCTTGTTGAGCACCGGGATGATGTGGAGGTCGGCGTTCATGGCCAGGTAGAGGTTGGCCAGCGTCTGCGCCTCGATGCCCTGGGCGGCGTCGACGAGCAGGATCGCGCCCTCGCACGCCTCGAGCGACCGGGACACCTCGTAGGTGAAGTCCACGTGGCCCGGCGTGTCGATCATGTTGAGGACGTGGCCGTTCCACGGGAGCCGCACGGCCTGCGACTTGATGGTGATGCCCCGCTCCCGCTCGATGTCCATGCGGTCGAGGTACTGCGCGCGCATCGACCTGTCGTCCACCACGCCGGTGAGCTGCAGCATGCGGTCGGCGAGGGTCGACTTGCCATGGTCGATGTGCGCGATGATGCAGAAGTTGCGGATCAACGCGGGGTCGGTCTGGCCAGGCTGAGTGCGCACCGAGGTCCGTTTCGACAAGATGATTGACTGCTGATCGGGCGGGCCGTCCGCCTCGCCTCGCGCTCGGCGGGCCCTCCCGAGGCTGGCGGACCAGCCACCCTCCATGGTGGCATGTCCGGATGCTTGCCTTGACCACCAGACGTGTTCTGCGATTAACCGCCGTCGTCGTGGCCGTACCGCTCGCGCTCGCCCTGGCCGGCGCCGCCGCGCTGCGTCTGCAGTTCGCCGGCACGCCCGCCGGATGGGCCGGGACCACCGGCCACGACGCCCTGTGGATGGGCCACGCGTGGGTGGACGGCCGCCGCACCGAGGCCGACGTGCGGGCCCTCGCCGTACGGCTGCGCGCGAGCGGGATCAGGGACGTGTACGTCCACAGCGGGCCGTTCAAGTACGACGGGACCCTGCCGCCCGACCGCTACGCCAACGCCGGAAATTTCCTGAAATGGTGGCGGAAGAACGTGCCCGGCGTCCGGGTGTCGGCCTGGCTCGGCCAGACGGTCAACGACAACGGCAAGCCCCACCTGAGCCTGGCCGACACGGCGACGCGGGCCCGCGTCGTGGCGGGCGCCCGTGACCTGGTCACCCTCGGGTTCGACGGGATCCACTACGACTTCGAACCGGTCTCCGACGGGGACGGGCCGTTCCTCAGCGTCCTGCGCGAGACGCGGCAGGCCATCGGCGCCCGGCCGCTGTCGGTCGCCACCCAGCAGATCGAGCCGCTGACCGGCCTGCGCGCCCCCACCGCCCTGGCCATCGGCCACGACAAGTACTGGACGCCGGACTACTTCCGCCAGGTCGTCGGTCTCACCGACCAGGTGGCGATCATGACGTACGACTCCGGGACGCCCCTGCCGTCCCTGTACGGCGGCTACGTCGCACGGCAGACCTCGCTCGCCCTCGACCTGGTGCCCGAGGACAAGACCCTCCTCATCGGGGCTCCCGCGTACCACGATCACGGGGTGGCGTACCTCGACTACGCCGAGAGCGTCGAGGCCGCCGCCGAGGGTGCGCGGCTCGCGCTCAGCGAGCACGGTCCGCGCACCGAGTTCGGCCTGGCCCTGTACGTCGACTTCGCGGCCACGGAGGAGGACTGGAGGGAGTACGAGCGGGCCTGGGTACGCGGCGGCGCCGGAGGGGCCGTCGAGTCGTCGGGCGGACGGGCCGAGGTGCGGACCACGGCGGCCGCGTCGCGATAGCATGAGCGGGGCGGCCCATCGTCGTTGATTTGAGCGGCGACCCGGGCTGTTGGTATCCTGTCCAACTGCGTGTGGCGCGCCCTCTCACCAGCCCGCGCGCCCCATCCGACCAAGACTTAACACTGAGGCTTTCTTCGTGGCGAACATCAAGTCCCAGATCAAGCGCAACCGGCAGAACGAGAAGCGCCGGCTGCGCAACAAGGCCGTCAAGTCGTCCCTGAAGACCGCGGTCCGCAAGTTCCGCGAGGCCGCCGACCAGGGCAACGTCGACGACGCCCTCGTCGCGCTCAAGGCCGCGTCCCGGCAGCTCGACAAGGCCGTCAGCAAGGGCGTCATTCACAAGAACCAGGCCGCCAACCGGAAGTCGGCGATCGCCAAGCGCGCCGCCGCCCTGCAGGCCGCCAAGTAGCTCCACCGAGCGCACGCCGCATCTCCCCTCGCGGGGGATGCGGCGTTTTCGCGTACCCGCCGCCGGACGTCAGGCGGGCACGGGCGACTGCGCCGCCTCCTCCGTCGTACGCCGCCGGACCTCGGGCAGGGCGAGCACGGCCAGGTTGACCACGGCCACCAGCGCCGCCGCCGTGAGCAGCGGAGCCGCGGCGCCGGCCCAGGCCGCGACCGGCGCGGCCGCGGCGAGCCCGAGGGGCCGCGCCGCGTAGGAGATGAGCGCGTCGAACGAGTCCACCCGGCCGAGGGCCTGAGGCTCCACACGCTGCTGCACCACCGTCTCCCACAGCGGCGTCAGCATCCCCACGCCCAGCATGGCGACGACGTACGCGGCGGTGACGACCACGGCCGGCGCGGGGAACGCCGTGGGGAACGCGAAGGCGACGAGCGGGCACGCGTAGGCCGCGGCCCCGGCCGCGGCCACGGCGAGGGGCCGCCGGATCGGCAGCCTGGGGGCCACGAAGACGCCGAGCACCGCCGCCACCGTTCCCGCCTGCGCGACGACCACCCAGACCGGCTCCCCGCCCAGGCTGCGTACGGCGATGACCGGGCCGAGGGTCAGCAGGACACCCGCCCCGAGGTGCCAGACGCCGTGCCCGGCCACGCTGATCAGGAACCAGCGGTGCCGCCGCGCCTCGCGCCACCCTTCCCGCAGGTCGCCGAGGAAGTGATCGCGTTCGGCCGCCGGCCGGGGAGCCGTGACCAGGCCGCCCAGCGTGACCGCGGACCCGGCGAACAGGACGCCGGTCAGCAGGAAGGACCAGCCCGGCCCGAGCCACAGGGTCAGTCCTCCGGCGAGCGCGGGGCCGGCGATCTGGGCGAGGCCGCCGGCCACTCCGATGTGGGCGTTCACCCGCAGCCTGCGCTCCGCCGGCACCACTCCGACGACCAGCGGCGACACCGCCGGTACGCCGAAGGCCACCGCGGCTCCGGTGAGCGCCGCGAGCCCCGCCATCACGGCGATACCGGGACGGCCGAGGAGGAGCAGCGACCCCAGTGTCACCTGGGCTGCGCAGCGGACCAGGTCGGCCACGAGGATCACCCGCCTCGGCGGGAAACGGTCCGCGATCACTCCGCCGACCGGGAGCAGCAGGAGCATGGGCAGCATCTCGGCGGCGAGGACGACACCGAGATCGAGGGCGGAGCCGGTCACCCTGATGACGGCGAGGGTGAGCCCGGTGGGGATGAGGGCGGTGGCGAGCGCCGCGACCGTCCGCCCGGCGACCAGACGTGCAATCATGCGCAGGAAGGTATTTCGCCAGCGAAGCTTTCGTCAACGTATTTTTACCTGGCGTAGGATTGTTCCGTGGACGACTCGGTGGACCGGCACATCGCGCGGTGGCGTGGGAAGGCGCCCTTCGACGAACGCGTGGAGGCGATCGTCACCCGCATGCAGTTCCTGGTGAAGCACCTGGCCCAGGCGAAGGACAGCGCGCTGGCCGCGGTGGGCCTGCAGGACTTCGAGTACGAGACCCTTCATTGGCTCGGCGCCCGGGGGGAAGGCGGCCGGGCCACACCGTCGGAGCTCGCCGCCGAGTTGAAGGTCTCCCCCGCCGGCATGACGGGCCGCCTGGACACCCTGGAGAAGGCGGGGCTCGTCCGGCGCATCCGCAGTGCGGAGGACCGCCGCCGGGTGGACGTGGAGCTGACGAGCGAGGGCCGCGCGATCTGGCTCAAGGCGATGGACCTGCGCGGCGAGGTCGAGGACGCGATGGTGAGCGTCCTGGGGCCGGACGACCAGGACGTCCTCGCGGCGCTGCTCAAGCGGATGCTGCTCCGCATGGAGAACCCCGGCCGCGCCTGAGCCGACAGGCGGGGACAGCGAGCCGCGTGAACCAGCCTTCGCGACCGGCTCCGGACGGGCGCCACGGCACCCTCGGACACGGCCCCGGGCCGATGGCGGAAGTCAGCGCTTGTTCCGGCTGGCCACGATCGTGTGGACGGCCTTCTCCAACGCGTACGCCGGGTCGGTGCCGCCGCCCTTGACCTGCTCGTCGGTGGTGGCCACGGCCTGCAGGGCGGCGGAGATCCCCTCCGGCCCCCAGCCGGCCAGCTGGCGCTTCACCCGGTCGACCTTCCAGGGCGGCATGCCCACATGGCTCGCGAGCTGCCCGCCGCGCAGGTTGCGGGGCGCCCCGCCCACCTTGGCGAGCGAGCGCAGGCCTCCCGCAAGGGCGCTGACGATCAGCACCGGCGCCACGCCCGTTGCGAGGGCCCATCGGACCTGTTCCAACGCCTCTCCCAGGCGGCCCTCGATCGCCAGGTCGGCGATGGTGAAGCCGCTGACCTCGGCGCGTCCCCGGTAGTACTTCGCGACCGCAGCCTCGTCGATGTTCTTGCCCTCGGTGTCGAAGGCGAGCTGGTTGCAGGCGGCCGCCAGTTCGCGCAGGTCGCTGCCCACGGCGTCGAGCAACGCCTGGGCGGCGGCGGGCGAGATCGAACGGCCCTCCCTGCGGACCTCGGCCTTGATGAAGTCGAGCCGCTCTCCCGCCTTCGTCGGCTTGGCCACGGTGACGACGTCGGCGCCCGCCTTCTTCACGCCGTCCACCAGGGCCTTACCCTTGACTCCGCCGGGGTGGGCCAGCACCAGGACCGTGTCGTCGGCGGGATGAGCGGTGTATTTCACGATCTCGGCGATGACGTCCTTCGAGAGGTCCTGTGCCCCGCGGATCACGATGACCGACCGGTCACCGAACAACGAGGGGGAGGCGAGCCCGGTCAGCTCCCCCGGCTCCACCTTGCTCCCCTGAAGATCGTGCAGCTCAGCCCCCGGGTCCTCGGCGCGTACCGCCGCCACGACGGAGCCGATGGCGCGATCGGCCAGGAACTCCTCGTCGCCGACGACCAGGGTCACGGGTGCTGGGTTCGCCATTTTCTCTCCGGGGTCATCGCGAGTTCCTTTCACTGGTGGATCAGATAGCCGGTGCTTTCATGGTGATCGTGTGACTCGTCAGGTGCGCGCCTCCCCGGTGTGATGATCTGATTACTGAACGTAGGACTGAACGGGGAGGTGGGTGTGCGCCGGTCGTTCAAGTTCCTGCTGCGCCCCACCAGCAAGCAGGCCGCCTCGCTCAGCACGCTAGGTCCGCGCGTATGACGTGATCGTGCACGAGGACCTGCGGATCGCGAACATAACCCGCAGCGCGTCCGGCACAATCGAACAACCCGGGCGGAACGTCGCCGCCAAGTCCGGGCTGAACCGGAGCATCCTGGACGCGAGTTGGGGGGTGTTCCTGCGTGTGCTCGCGCACAAGGCTGAAAGCGCCGGTCGCGAACTGATCGCAGTCAACCCCGCCGGCACCTCCCGCACCTGCGCCCGCTGCGGGCACTGCGCGAAGGACAACCGCCTCAGCCAAGCCGCGTTCGCCTGTAGGGCGTGTGGGCATGCCGCGCACGCCGACGTGAACGCGGCGATCAACATTCTCAGGGCAGGGCTTGCCCTTCGCGACGCTGCGGAAGCGGCCTAGCGAGAAGCCGCTCCCTTCAGGGAGCGGAGGAGTCACGTCACGCAGCATGCCACGCCCACGCTGCCGGGGGCACATCCGCCGCCGGCGACAAGCGATGGACACACGCATGACGAAGAAACCGGCAGCCTCTTCGCGGGCCGCGCCGCCCGCTTCCCTTACCTGGCCCGCGCTCATTTGCCCCGTACGACGACGGCGAGGCCGTTGTGGGCGGCGACGACGGCGATGTCCCCCGACAGGTCGGTACGGTAGGGCCGCATGCCGAGCCAGCGCAGGCGCCGCAGCGTCAGCGGGGCGGGATGCCCGTAGTCGTTGACCGCGCCGACGCTGATGAGGGCGGCCCGCGCCCCCGTGGCGGCGAGGAAGGCCGGCGCCTGCCGGGACGACCCGTGATGGGGCACTTTCAGCACGTCGACCCGTGGCAGCCCGCGCCGCACCAGGGCTTCCTGCGCCTCCGTCTCCAGGTCCCCCGCGAGCAGGGCCGCCCCCAGAATCGATCCCGACGCTGGTGGTGCGCCGGGCCCTTCCGCCGCCCCGGGCACCCCAGTCGCTCCGGGCACCCCAGTCGCTCCGGGCACCCGAGGCACTGTGGGCACCGCGGCTGCGCCCTGCACTGCGGCTGCGTCGTGCGCTGCGGGCGGGTCGCGTGGTGCCGGCGGGTCCCGTGGTGCCGTGGGCGGTCCGGACCAGCGGACCAGCAGCACGACGCTGGCGTTGTTGGCCGTCGCCCCCTCGCCGGTGCCCTGCGGCGCCACACCGGGCTCGGGGGCGAGCACGGTGATCTCGCTCGGCCCGAGTCGCCACCGCATCCCGGGGACCGCCTGCCATTCCGGGATCCGGGCCGTCCTGAGTTGCGCGGAGACGCGATCGGCCTCGCCCTCCGGCACGCGGCCCGGGCTCACCACCACCGCCCCCACCGCGCGGCGGCGCAGCACGCCCGGCAGCCCGCCGACGTGGTCGAGGTGGGGGTGGGTGAGGACCACGAGCGGCACCTGCCGCACTCCGAGAGCGCGCAGACACCGGTCGGCGGGGCCCGGCTGCGGCCCGGCGTCGACCACCACCGCCCGGCCGGGACCGGCCGCCAGCACCAGGGCGTCCCCCTGGCCGACGTCGCAGACGACCAGCAGCCATCCCGGCGGCGGCCAGGGCGAGACCACCGGCATGGCCACGAGGGCGGCGAGCAACGCTCCGGCAGCAAGCGCCGCCACCAGGCGCCTGCGCGCACGGCCCCGCAGGACGAGCCATCCCGCGACGGCCGCCACCGCGAGCGCGGCGACTCCCGGCACTCCCCCGAGCCACTCCGCCGAGGCGAACGGAAGGTCCGCCGCGCGCTGCGCCACCGCGATGATCCAGCCCACGGCCCACCCGGCGGGGCGCACCAGCAGCCGGGCCAGGTCCATGCTCACCGGGGCGATCACGGCGGCCCCGAACCCCAGCACCGTCGCGGGCGCCACCGCGGGCTCGGCGAGCAGGTTGGCCGGGATCGCGGCCAGGTCGAGGCGCCCGGACATCAGCACCAGCAGGGGCGTGACGGCCGTCTGCGCCGCGGCGGTCACGGCCAGGGCCTCGGCGAGCAGGCGGGGCATCCGGCGCGCCGTCAGACGGTCGCGCCACCGGGGCGCGATGACCAGGATGCCGCCGGTCGCGAACACCGACAGCGCGAAGCCCCACTGCCGGGCCAGCCCGGGATCGAACACGACCAGTCCCAGCACGGTCGCCGACAGGGCGGCCACGCCGTCCCGGGTGCGGCCGGTGCCGAGTGCCACGGCGGCGACGGTTCCCATGACAAGGGCTCGCAGCACGCTCGGCGACGGCCTCGCCACGACCGAGAACGCGATCATCGCGACGACCGCGACCACGGCCCGGAGGGCGAGTGGCAGGCCGGCGAAGCGCCCGAGCATCAGCACGGCGCCCGCCACGATCGCGAGGTTGGTGCCGGATACAGCGGTGAGGTGGCCGAGCCCCGCCGTCGCCAGGTCGAGCCGGACCTCCTCGGCGAGGCGCGACACGTCGCCGACGACCAGACCGGGCAACAGACCGCGCTGGTCGTCCGGCAGCACGCCGCTCGCCTCGCGCAGCCCCGCGCGCAGCACTCCGGCCGCACGCTGCACGGCCGAGGGCGCGCCGATCGGCTCGGGCGGCCCCCGGACGAGCATCACGGCCGCGACCGGCTCACCCGGCTCGGCCGGGCCCAACCTCCCGCGCACCCTGACCCGCTGGCTCGGCAGCAGCGGACGCCACCCGTCTGCGGAACCGAGCAGCACGACGGGCACGTCAACGACGAACCGCTCCCGGGCGGCCGACACCAGCAGCATCCGGGCCCGGACGACCGCCGTCTCCCGCCGGGACACCCCGCCCTGGTGCGGCCGGATACGCGGATCGTCGGTGATCTCGGCCTCTGCGGTCACCATGGCGTCCCGGCGGGCCAGCTCCGGCACCGGCCCGGTCGTCACCCCGTGGACCGTGAACGCCGTCACCGCGGCCGTAACGGCTACGGACGCGAGCACGGCGAGCGCGATCCTGGCGGCGGCCCCGGGCGTTCCCGTCGGGCCGGCGGATCCCCCGCCGGCGCGCAATCCTGCCTCGGCGACGCCACCCCGGCCATGCTCTCCTGCCGGAGCTCCGGTGGGGTCCATGTGGTCGCGGCTCCGCACCACCGCCCAGATGACGGCGCCCGTGACAGCCGCGCCCAGCGCCACGGCGGCACCGGCGACGGCGGGACAGCCGAGCAGCACCAGTGCCGTGAGCCAGGAGGCCGCCGCTGGAGCGACCAGCGCCGCCGGACCGGAGACCCTCCTTCCGGCCCCAGGCTGATCACGGCGCGGCTGATCGCGGCCCGATTCATCACGTCCCTGCTCATCCTGCCCCGGCTCGTCGCGGCCCTCGGGGAGGTCGTGGGGGCGGCCGACGGCGGTCACACGGAGACCTTGTCGCGCATCTCGGCGAACTTCCTGTCTCCGATGCCCGGGACGTCCTTCAACTGGTCGACGCTCTGGAAACCCCCGTGCGCGTCCCGGTAGTCGACGATCCGCTGCGCGATCACGCCGCCGATCCCGGGCAGCGCGTCGAGTTGCTCGGCGGTGGCGGTATTGAGGTTCACCACCCCGGCCCCAGACGGCCCCACCACGCCCAGATCAGGGCCGGAAGCGGGTCCCGCACCGGCCGTCGCCGGGCTTCCGGCGACGATCTGCTCACCGTCCACCAGACGCCGGGCCAGGTTGATCCCACCCGGGTTCGCGCCCTTCCGCAGACCTCCCGCCGCCTCGACAGCGTCGGCGACCCGCGAGCCCGACACGAGGACGAACACCCCCGGGTTGCGGACCTTGCCCGTCACGTAGACCACGACTCGCGACGATGGACCGGGGGTGGCGGCAACGGCGCCACCGGCGCCCGCGACGTAGGCGGTCGCGCCAGGCCCTGCTCCGGCTCCGATTCCGCGGGCCGGGGCCGGACGCGAGGTCGCGCCTGCTGCCGCCCCGGGGTCCGCAGCAGGGCTGAGGTCGCGAACCGCGGCGGCCGGGAGCGGCGGGGCGATGGGCTCGGCCACCGGCCTCGACCGCCAGGCCAGGACCCCGGTGACGACGGCGGCGAGCAGCCCGGCGGCCGCCAGCACCCGCAGCCCGGGCATGCCCGGGTCGAGCCGTGGCAGGGCGCGGCCGAGTGCCGCCCGTCCGCGCGTTCGCAGGTCCCGCACGGACGTCCCCGGCCCCTCCGCGCGTTCTTCCCGCCGATCGGCGACCTCCTCGGGCATCCCAAAGGTTTCCCCCCGGTAAGGAGCGTCCTCGACCTCCATCGGATGCTCCGGCACGTACGTCTCCGTACGGACGATGTGGGGAGCGCCGAACGACGGCGGCGGCCCGGGCGGGGACGGCGTCGACCGCAGGCGGGCGGACGGGGGAACCGGATCGAGCGGACGCAACAGCCCGCGCAGGCGGGACTCGCCGGCGACGCCACGTGCGGCCCCGCGAAACTCCTTGCTTCGCACGCCATGGACCGTAGGCATGTGCCAGGGCCCCGACCGGCGCCGAACGCGATTCTGTGGACAACCCCGCGAACCCCGGAGTGTCCGCCGGGCGAGGGGCGGGAGGTCCGGACGCACCACTCGGCCAAGCACGCCCGGGTCCAGGGCGCGGCACGGACACGTGTGCTTCAGCCCGCGCTGCAGGACAGCCTGGCACGGCGGACCGACGCCCCGGACGGCCGCGCCGTCCGGGGCGCCGGCGTTTCGGCGAGCGGCAGGACAGCCTGGCACGAAAACGCCCACGTACCTCCGGCACGGCCGGGGCCACCGTGCCGGCTGCCGAGGGGTTCAGTCCGCGGCGGCGGGGGCGACGGTGACGCCCAGCATGCCGGGGCCCACGTGGGCGCCGAGGACCGGCCCGATCTCGGCCACCCACATCCGTACGAGCCTGGGCAGTCGTGCCGTCAGCCCCTTGGTGAGCGCCTCGGCCCGCTCGGCCGCCATCAGGTGCTGCACGGCCACGTCGACCGGCCGGTCCCCGGCCACCTCGACGGCCAGGTCCTCCAGGCGGGCGAGGGCACGGCTCGCGGTGCGGACCTTCTCCAGCACGCCGATCTCGCCGTCGGCCATGCGCAGCAGCGGCTTGATCGACAGCGCCGACCCCAGGAGGTTGGTCACCCGGCCGATGCGGCCGCCGTGCCGCAGGTAGTCGAGCGTCTCGACGTAGAAGAACGTGCTCGTGGCCGCGGCCCGCCGCCGGGCCACATCAGCCACCTCGGCGGCCGGGGCTCCCGCCACGGCCGCGCGCGCGGCGGCCAGGACCGCGAAGCCGAGGCCCATGGCGATCGACCCGCTGTCGACGACCTCGACCGGCACGGGGGCTTCACGCGCGGCCAGACGGGCGGAGTCGGCGGTCCCGGACAGCGCGCCGGACAGGTGGACGGAGACGATCTCGGCGGCGCCGTTCGCGGCGGCCCTGCGGTAGGCGTCCGCGAAGCGCTCGGGGGCCGGGCGTGAGGTGACGATCGGCGAGCGGCCCTTGAGTGCGTGCGTGAGAAGACCGGCGTCGAACGGGGTCACGTCGTCGATCCCGCGATCGCCCAGGAGCACCTGAACCGGTACGACGGTGATGTTCCATCTGCCGGTCGCCTCGGCGCCGAGGTACGCCGTGGAATCGGTGACGACAGCGACAGGTGGTGACATATCGCGAGATTACCCAGCGGTGATCGCCCGGCAACCCCTTCGTGAACGTTCAGGCCACCGATTACTGGACCGGTACGCCGCCCCGCCAGACGCGGCGCGGCTTGAGGCCGAACGACCAGGCGAACGCGCCCTCGTGGTCGGCGTCCCACTGGACGATGTCGGCGAGGCGGCCGGGGGCGAGGATGCCGCGGTCGGGAGCGCCGAGGACCTGCGCGCCGCCAAGAGTGGCGGCCCGCAGGGCGTCTCCGACGCTCATCCCGAACGCCGCCACCGCGAGGCTGATGACCAGGGACATCGAGGTGATGCCGCAGTGGCCGGGGTTGTGGTCGCTGCCGAGCGCCACGGGGACGCCCTGGGCCAGCATCCGGCGCACCGGCGGGAGGTGGCCCACCTGCAGGGCCGCGCCCGGGCAGACGACGGCGGGCACGCCGTACCTCGCCATCAGGGCGACGTCCTCGTCGGAGGCGTGGTGGAGCAGGTCGGCGGAGGCGCAGCCCATCTCGGCCGCGAGCTGGACGGCGCCGCGCCGGTTGTAGGCACCCGCGTGGATGCGGGGCAGCAGCCCGACGTTGCGGCCGGAGGCCAGCACCCAGCGGGCCTCCTCCGCGGTGAAGTGGCCGTCGTCGCAGTAGACGTCCACGCTGTCGGCCCCGGCGCCGGCGGCGTCCGCGCACCACGAGGCCACGGCCTCGACATAGTCGCGCTGGCGGCCGAAGTATTCCGGCGGCACCACATGGGCGGCCATGAACGTGACGTGGACCCGCGGCATCATCGGCTCTTTCTCGAGCTCGCGCAGCAGCCGCACGTCGGCCAGCTCGCCGTCGCGGGTCAGGTGGTAACCGGTCTTGGCCTCGACGGTCGTGGTGCCGCTCAGCAGCCACTCGCGCAGCCGCTCGCGGACGCCGTTGCACAGCGTCCAGGGGTCGGTGCCGCGCGTCACGGTGACGGTCGAGCCGATGCCGCCGCCCGCCGCCGCGATGGCCGAGGCACTGGATCCCCCGGAACGCATCGCCATCTCGGCGTAGCGGTTGCCGGCGTACACCGGGTGGGTGTGCGCGTCGATGAGGCCGGGCGTGACGAGCGCGCCGCCGAGGTTCTCCACGTGGTCGACGTCGACGATGTCGTCCACGACTCCGGGAACGCTCTGTGGGAGGTCGGCGGCGCGGCCGACCCACGCGATCCGGTCGTTGTGCACCAGGATCGCGGCGTTGCTGCACACATCGTGCCCGGTCCAGAGCCGGCCGATGTTGGTGAGAAGGCGAACGGTCATCCGACCACCTGCCAAACACCCCGGGACGACGAACGGCCCCCGCCTGCGGGCGCCTGGCCCGCCGGGTCCGCTTCGTGTCCGGACGTCATTGGGGGGTCTCCTGCCTCATCGCGCACCGATGTTGTGCGATGACCCTACCGCCGGGATCTCGAACCCGGGCGATTCAGTTCAGTTACGGTATTTCACTGGTGGGCTTGATGTACAGGGTTAGCGACAGAAACGTACGCCGGTCTCATGCGCATCGACGCGCATCAGCCGTCTCACACGCTGCGGCGAGATCAGGGTCGACGCGACCGATCCGATGTCCGCGAACGCCTTGGAAAGGGTGACCACACTGCCTGGTGTCATGTTGTTACCCACGCCATAAGGTCCCATTAGGCTTTCCTTATCGTAGCAAGGGCAATCGCCGGCGGGCCACCGACACGCGGAGGTGACCCGCCGATGAGAGGCGTCAGACGGTCTCGACGGGCTTGGCCACCCGGTCCAGCTCCGCGTACAGGTCGGCGAAGACCCGGGCGTGCAGGATCGTGCCGTCGCCGGTGTGCTCCAGCGACAGGACCTCGCCCTCGCTGTGCGCCCGCGCGATCAGGTCGCCCCTGTCGTACGGCACCAGCAGCCTGACCTCGTGGTCGAGGCGAGGAAGCTCCCGCTCGATCATGGACATCAGCTCGCCGATCCCGGCCCCGGTGCGGGCGGAGACGACGAGGCTGTGCCGCTCCTTCATCGTCAGCCGGGTCAGCACGACGGGGTCGGCGGCGTCGGCCTTGTTGACGACCACGATCTCCGGGATGTCCCGCGCGCCCTCGATCTCGGCCAGCACCTCGCGGACGGCCGCGATCTGCGACTCGGGGTCGGGGTGCGACCCGTCCACCACGTGGAGGATCAGGTCGGCGTCCGCCACCTCCTCCAGCGTCGAGCGGAACGCCTCGACGAGCTGGTGGGGCAGGTGCCGTACGAAACCGACCGTGTCGGCCAGCGTGAACAGGCGGCCCTCGGGCGTGCGCGCCTTGCGGACGGTGGGGTCGAGGGTCGCGAACAGCGCGTCCTCGACCAGCACGCCCGCGCCGGTCAGCCGGTTGAGCAGCGACGACTTGCCGGCGTTGGTGTATCCGGCGATCGCCACGGCCGGCACCTCGCGGGCCTGCCGCCGGTGCCGCATGGTCTGCCGGGCGGTCGACATCTCCTTGATCTGCCGCCGCAGCTTGGCCATCCGCTCGCGGATCCGCCGCCGGTCCAGCTCGATCTTGGTCTCACCGGGGCCGCGGCCACCGATGCCGACGCCGCCGGCGGCGCGACCGCCGACCTGGCGGGACAGGTTGCCACCCCAGCCTCGCAGGCGGGGCAGCAGGTATTGCAGCTGCGCCAGCTCGACCTGCGCCTTGCCCTCGCGGCTCTTGGCGTGCTGCGCGAAGATGTCGAGGATCAGCGCGGTCCGGTCGATGACCTTGACCTTCACGACCTCTTCGAGCTGGCGAAGCTGGCCGGGGGTCAGCTCGCCGTCGCAGATCACGGTGTCGGCGCCGCTGGCGGCCACGATGTCCCGCAGCTCGACCGCCTTGCCCGATCCGATGTAGGTGGCGGGGTCGGGCCGGTCGCGACGCTGGATCAGACCCTCGAGCACCTGCGAACCGGCGGTCTCGGCCAGCAGCTTCAGCTCCTGCAGCGAGTTCTCCGCGTCCAGTGCGGTGCCGCCCGCCCAGACGCCGACCAGGACGACGCGCTCCAGCCGGAGCTGCCGGTACTCGACTTCGGTGATGTCTTCGAGCTCTGTCGACAGACCCGCTACGCGGCGGAGCGCCTGGCGCTCTTCCAGTTCGTAATCGCCCACGGCGAGGTCTTCGGGCTCGTTTCGCATATATGTCATCTCTACTAGACAGAACAGTCGGACACCCCGATGCCTTCCCGGCCCCGGGTGCCTCCCGTCGATGGTGACACGGCCCCCGGGACGTGCGCACTCCCTTATGCGCGCAGTTCTCTTGCGGGCCCGGTTCTCATGGGCGCAGTTCGGCGAGGAGTCGCGCGCTCTGCTCCGCCCAGTGGTCCAGCCCCAGACGGAGATGGATCTCGTGGGCCCGGCGGGCGTGGTCGAGGGCCCGTTCCCGGTCGCCCATCGCCGCCGACAGCATCGCCAGCGCCTGGTGGATGGAGCCCCAGCCGGCCGTGCCGCTGCCGTGCAGGGCCAGCCGATCCGCGTACGGCGCCAGCCTGGCGTACAGGCCCGACGGATCGGGAACGCCGAGCTGAGCCGCCACGTACGACCAGATGACGGCGACGAACTCCCCCGACCAGTCGTCGGGGATCGTCGTGCCCCATCGGGCGATCAGGTTCCCGGCCAGCTCGCGATCACCCACGTCGAGCGCCGCGAGCACGGCTATGGGACGTAGCGGGTCGTTGTGCGGCTGCGACGCCGCCGTGATGACCTCCTCGAGGATTTCGGCGACCCTGCCCTGTCCCCGCCGGCAGGCGTAGAGCATGGTCGGCCGGACGACGCCCAGGCCCCACATGCTGCTCTCGCCGAAGACCTCGCCGAGCTCTCCGGCGAGGCGCTCGACCTCGTCCCAGCGGCCCTCCACGGTCAGCCGCGCGGCCTGGGCGATGCGCACCATGGCCGTCAGCTCGGATCTTCTGACCTCCTGCAGCAGATGCTCGGCGCGGGCCAGATCCCGGTCCCATTCGGCCAGCTCTCCCGCCCTGAACAGGCACGCCATCCGATGCACCCGGCCCACGATCTCAGCCGCGGCGGGAAGATCGGGCACCGCGAGCATCTCCTCGGCGGCGCGGCGGCGCTCGTTCTCCCGCTCCGGCACCCACGAGGCGATCATGTAGTTGTTGAGCACCTGGAGGAGCAAGGCGGGGTCGCCTATCCTCCGGGCGATCTCCACGGCCTCCGCCACCATCGCCTCGCCCTCCGCCCGGCGAGGCCCGTAGTTGAGCTCGATGCCGAGAGTGCCGAGCAGCGCCGCCCGATGGGCGTCGTCCAGCGGGCCCGCCAGCAGGTTTTCGAGGAGGGCGATCGTGTGGTCGTCGACCACTCCGTACGACCGCCAGTTCCAGACGCTGAGAGTGCCGAACACCGCCACGGCTTCCACCAGGGCCACCCGGTCGCCCGTGTCCTCCGCCAGCCCGATGGCCTCCTCCAGTGCCGCCCGTGCCCGTGCGGCGTCCCCGGTGACGCGCAGCGACCGGCCCAGCTCGATCAGCAGGCGGCACCGCCTGGCCGGGTCGCGCGCGCCGAGGGCGAGCAGCGCCTTGTCCCACAGCTCGACCGCCTCGTCGTACGCGCGCTGCGCGGTCGCCTGCCTGGCCGCGCCGGCGGCGTAGCCGACGGCCTTGTCCGCTCCCCCGACCCGCGCGGCCATGGCGAAGTGGTGGGCGAGGACGGGCAGGCGCGCCGTCCCGTCGCCACCGGGGAGCGACGCGGCCAGCGCCGTCGGCAGGGACTCCAGGGCCTCCGCCACGCTCAGGTGGAGCCTGGCCTTCTCCAGGCGCCCGAGGCCGGCGTAGAGCGCGTCACGCACCAGGGCGTGCGAGAAGCGGTAGTCGAAGCCGCCGGGCGCCTCGGCGAGGATGCCGACGGCGACGGCGGGCTCCAGCAGCGACATCACCTCCTCGGCGGGGGTCTCCGTGAGGGCCTCCAGCACGTCGAGGCTGACGTCGCGGCCCAGGACGGCGGCGCGGCGCAGCAGGTCCCTGGTGGGGTCGGGCAGCCGCGCGACCCTCCGCTCGATGACCTCCAGGACGCCTTCCGGCACGCCCAGCGACGCGGCGCCGAGCCGTTGCTCACTGCCGAGCAGCCGCAGCAGCTCGCCGAGGTAGAAGGGGTTGCCGCCGGTGCGCCGGTAGAGCACCTCGGCGAGCGCCGGGTCGGTCAGGTCGTGCCGCCGCAGGAACGCGCCGACCTCCTCCGCGGTGAACGGCGCGAGGGCGAGGCGCTCGGTGCCGGGCTCCCGGGTGAGGGCGGCGAGGGTGTCGCGCAGCCGCTCGGGTTCCCTGCCCGGCTCCGGCCGCACGGTGGCCAGCACCAGCACGGGCCTGCGGTGCAGCTCGGCCGCGAGGAAGGCCAGCAGCCGCAGGGAGGCGGCGTCCGCCGCGTGGAGGTCGTCCAGCACCACCAGCGTCGGCGTGCCGGACCGGGCGAGCGCGGCCAGCACGCCCTCGTACAGCTCGAAGAGCGCGGCCTCCGGATCGGCGGCGGCGCCGCCCTCGCCCGCGAGGAGCCGGGCCGCGGCCCTGCCCCGGTCGCCCAGCTCGCGCAGCGCCTGCAGCCAGGGCCAGAACGGCGGGGCCGCCTCGGCCTCCACGCAGCGGCCCCACACGACCGCGACACCGCGCGCCTCGGCCTCCTCGGCGGCGAGCTGGGCCAGCCTGGTCTTGCCGATCCCCGCCTCGCCGGTCACCAGCAGCACCCCGCCGCGGCCCCGTCGTACGGCGCCGAGCCGTTCGCCGAGACGGACGAGCTCGTTCTCGCGCGCGACGAGGGCCGCGGACGGCGGCGGCTCGGCCGCCGGGAGGGACGGCGTCGTCTCCTCCGGCGCGTCCGTCTGCGGCGCGGCGGCCGGCCGCGCGACGACGGGCGCCTCCAGGGGCGCGGGCGCGTCCAGGGCCGGCGACTGCTCCAGCACGGCCTGCTCCAGCCGCCGCAGCTCCGGGCCGGGCTGCAGGCCCATCTCCTCGTCGAGCAGGGCGCGCACCCGGCGCAGCGCACCGAGCGCGTCGGTCTGCCTGCCCGACCGGTAGAGGGCGAGGACGAGCAGGCTCCACAGCCGCTCGCGGTACGGGTACGCCTCGACCAGCCGCTCCAGGTCGGCCACGCACGAGGGCCCGTCGCCCATGGCGAGCCTGGCCTCGAACCGGTCCTCGACGGCCACCGCCCTCAGCTCGGCCAGGCGCGCGATGACGGGCTGGGCGAACTCGTAGGCCGCGAACTCGGCGAGCGGCTCGCCCCGCCACGTCTCCAGCGCGCGGTCGATCAGCTTGAGCACCTCGGCGTACTCCCGGCGGGCGAGCGCCCTGCGGCCGTCCTCCACCCAGGAGACGAAGCGCGCGAGGTCGACCTGGCCGGGCGCGACGGACAGCAGGTAGCCCGGCTCGCGGGTGAGCAGCACGGCCGGGGGCGTGCGCGGCCGCCGTCCCGGTTCCAGCACCTTGCGGAGGTTGGAGACGTACGACTGCAGCGTCGCGGTGGCGCTGGAGGGCGGCTCGTCCGCCCACAGCTCGTCGATCAGCCGGTCGAGGGAGACGATCCTGCCGGGTTCCAGGGCGAGGACGGCGAGCACCGCCCGCTGCTTGCGCGGGCCGAGGTCGATGACGCGGCCGTCGCCGCCGGTGACCTCGAAAGGGCCGAGCAGCCGGAAGGACAGCGAATTCATGACCAAAACCCCTCTGATCGCTCCGGCAAGCGTAGAGCCGGGACGACCCCCGCCGGAACGGTCCACTTGGGGGCGACTTGGACGGTCTCCAAGCCGCGCCCATGCCCGCTCCGATCCCCGTGCTCCACGGTGGGTCCACACGAGGAACCCACGATGGGGAGGAGAAGAGATGGACCAGGTGAAGGCGCTCGGCGCCGATCTCCGCCGGGTGGTGCGCGGCCGGGTGCTGGTGCGCGGCGACGAGGGCTTCGACGAGAGCCGTAGCCCCTGGGACCTGGCCGTCGACCAGCGGGTCGCGGCGGTCGTCGAGGCGCGGGACGCGCACGACGTCGCGGCCGTGGTCGGCTACGCGGGCCTCGCCGGGCTGCGCGTCGCCACCCAGCCGAACGGGCACGCCCCGGCCGCCTTCGACGACGCGATCCTGCTGCGCACCACGGCGTTGCGCGGCCTGACCGTACGGCCGGCGGAGCGGGTGGCCCGGGTGGAGGCCGGCGTCTCGTGGGGCGAGGTGCTCACGGCGGCGGGCGAGCACGGGCTCACGCCCCTGGCGGGCAGCACGGGGGTCGTCAGCGCCACCGGCTTCACCCTGGGCGGGGGCCTGAGCTGGTTCGGGCGCAGGTACGGCTTCGCCGCCGACAGCGTGCGCGCGTTCGAGGTCGTGAACGCCTCAGGCGAGCACGCGACCGTCACGGCCGGCAGCGACCCCGAGCTGTTCTGGGCGCTGCGCGGCGGCGGTGGCGACTTCGCGGTGGTGACCGCGATGGAGATCGACCTGCACCCGGCGCCGGTGCTGTACGGCGGGCGGATCCTGTGGCCGGCCAAGCGGGCCGCGGAGGTGCTGGCCGCCTTCCGCGCCACCACGGCCGAGGCGCCCGAGGAGCTGACGGTCTGGTTCCACCTGCTGCAGTTCCCGCCGCTGCCCGAGCTGCCCGAGCCACTGCGCGGCCTGTCGGCCGTGACGATCGACGTCACCTACCTCGGCGACCCGGACGAGGCGCGGGCGCTGCTGCACCGGTTCGACCGGATTCCCGAGCCCGTCTTCGACACGCGCGGCCCGATGCCGGTGGCGAACCTCGCGGACATCTGCGCGGAGCCGACCGACCCCACGCCCGCGCTGCTGCGTTCCGAGCTGCTCACCGGGCTCGGCGACGCCGAGGCGGCGACGCTGCTGGCCGCGGCCGGGCCCGGCAGCATCGCGCCGCTCGCCTACGTGCAGATCCGCCACCTCGGCGGTGCGCTCGCCCGGGTGGACGAGAAGGGCGGGGCTTGCGGCCACATCGCGGAGCCCTACCTGCTGAGCACGCTCGGCGTGCTCGCGGCGCCCGGCATGGCGGAGGCGATCCGGCGGCGGCAGTCGGCCGTCGCCGACGCGGTGGCGGGGGTGGCGAGCGGCCGCACGCCCTTCACCTTCCTCGGCCACGGAGAGGCGGCGGCGTCCGCCTTCCCGGCCGAGATCCTGGCCCGCCTGCGCGAGATCAAGCGCCGCCGCGACCCACACGGCGTGATCCTCGGCAACCACCCCGTCCTCGGATGACGGCGGCTCATCCCTCCAGTTCCGCCAGGAGCCGCGTGCTCTCCCCCGCCCAGTGGTCAAGTCCCAGGCGCAGGTGGGTCTCGTGGGCCCGGCGCGCGTGGCGCAGGGCGAGGCCGCGCTCGCCCGTGGCGTCCGCCAGCCCGGCCAGGACCAGGTGGGTGGAGCCCCAGCCTGCGCCGCCCATGCCGCTGACCACGAGCCGCTCCCCGTACGGCGCGAGCCTGCGGTAGAGGGCGGCGGGGTCGGGCACGCCGAGCCGGGCGGCGACGTGGCCCCACACGACGACGATGAACTCGGCGGTCCAGTCGTCGCGGATCTCGCCGCTCCAGCGCTCCGCCAGCCGCCGGGCGAGCGCGGTGTCGCCCGCGTCGAGGGCGGCCAGCGCGGCGACCGGGCGCAGCGGCACCATGTCGGGATCGTGCGCCCGGGACACGAGCCGGTCGGCGATCTCGTCCACTCGGCCCTGCCCCCGCCGGCAGGTGTAGAGGGTGATCAGGCCGGGGTAGTCGAGGCCCCACATGCTGAACCCGGCGATCAGCGCGGTGAACTCCTCGGCGAGGCGTTCGGCCTCCGCCCAGTCGCCGCGCATCGTCCGGCCGGCGGCCTCGGCGATCCGCACCATCCCGGTCATCTCGGGACGCCTGATCTCGTCGGCCAGCCGCGTGCAGCGGGCCAGGTCGCGGTCCCACTCCGCGAGCTCGCCCGCCCGCAGCAGGTGCGCCATGCGGAAGACGCGGGCGACGGCCTCCGCCGGCGCGTCCAGGGGAAGGGCGAGCATCTCCTCGACCGCCCGGCGGCGCTCGTCCTCCCGCTCGGAGACCCAGGCGGCCATCACGTAGTTGTTGAGCGAGCGGGCCAGCAGGCGGGGGTCGCCGGTGCGCCGGGCCAGCCGCACGCCGTCGGCCGCCAGCCGCTCCCCCTCGGCCCTGCGCGGCGAGTAGTACAGCTCCAAGCCCAGGGTGCCCAGCAGGGTGGCCCGCTCCGCGTCGCCGAGCGGCTCCTTCAGCAGGCCCTCGAGCAGGGCGACCGACTCGTCGTCCACGACGCCGTAGTGGCGCCAGTTCCACACCGACATGCCGCCGAACACGGTGACGGCCTCGATCAGGGTGGCGCGTTCGCCGATCCCGGCGGCGAGGCCGATCGCCTCCTCCAGGGCCGACCTCGCCCCGGCGACGTCGCCGACCGCGCGCAGCGCCTCGCCGCGGCGCACCAGCAGCGCGCAGCGCCGGGCGGGGTCCGCCGGTCCGAGGGCGGCGAGGGCTCTGCCCCACCAGTCCACCGCCTCGTCGTACGCACAGCCGGCGGCGGCCTGCCGGGCGGCCAGGGCCGCGTACTCCACCGCCTTGGCGGCGCCGCCCGCCCGGGCGGCCGCCACGAAGTGGTGGGCGAGCACGGACGCCTCGACCCCCGCAAGCGTCTCCAGCGCCTCCCCCGCGCGCAGGTGCAGCCGCGCCGCGCGCACCCGGCCGAGACCGGCGTAGAGGGCGTCGCGGACGAGGGCGTGCGAGAACCGGTAATCGAAGCCGGGCGCCTCGACGAGCAGCCCCGTCGCCACGGCCGGTTCGAGCCGTGGCATCACCTCCTCCGCGCCCACGCCGCAGGCGGCCTCCAGCGCGTCCAGGCTCACCTCGCGGCCGAGTACGGCGGCCGCCTCCAGCAGCGCACGGGTCTCCTCCGGCAGCCGTGCGACGCGGCGGCCGATGACCTCCCGCACCCCCTCGGGCACGCCGACCGAGGCGGCGTCGAGCCGGTGCTCGCTGCCCAGCAGCCGGATCAGCTCGCCCAGATAGAAGGGGTTGCCCCCGGTGCGCTCGTGCAGCAGCGCGGCGAGCCGCGTGTCCGGCAGGTCGCGTCCGGCCAGGTAGGCGGCCACGTCCTCAGGGGTGAACGGCGGCAGCGTGAGGCGCTCCGCGCCGCGTTCGCGGGCGAGCGCGGCCAGCGTGTCGCGCAGTTGCTCGGGGTCGCCGCCCGGCTCCGGACGGAGCGTCGCCAGCACCAGCACCTGCGACCGGTGCAGCTCTCCGGCCGCGAACGCGAGCAGGCGCAGGGACGACGCGTCGGCCCAGTGCAGGTCGTCGAGGACGACGAGCGCCGGCCCCGCCGCCCGCAGGGCGGCGGCCACCCGCTCGTGCAGCTCGAACAGCGCGGCGCCGGGGTCGCCGCCGGGTGCCTGTCCCGGCGTGCCCCCGGACAGGGCGGCCAGCGCGTCCGCCGCGTCCGGGCCGAGGTCGCGCAGCACCCGCAGCCAGGGCCAGAAGGCGGGAGCGCCGGTGTCCTCGGCGCAGCGGCCCCAGGCGACCGCCATCCCCAGGGCGGCCGCCTCGTCGGCCGCCGCCTCCGCCAGGCGGGTCTTGCCGATGCCCGCCTCCCCGGCGACCAGCAGCACGCCGCCCCGGCCGCGCCGGGCCTCCGCCAGGCGGGCGGCCACGCGTCCGAGTTGCTCGCGCCGGGCGACGAGCCCGTCGTGGACGACCGGTCCCGGCGCGGTCCCGGGCGGAACGGCCGCCACCGGCGCGGCGGCGGGGGCGAGCAGGACGAGCCCGGGGCCATCGAGGTCCGGCGACTGGCCGAAGACGGCCTGCTCGAGCCGCCGCAGCTCGGGGCCGGGTTCCAGGCCGAGTTCCCCGGCGAGCAGCGCCCTGACCCTGCGCAGCGCGGCGAGGGCGTCGGCCTGCCGTCCGGACCGGTAGAGGGCGAGCACGAGCAGGCTCCACAGCCGCTCCCGGTAGGGGTGGTCCTCCACCAGGCGTTCGAGGTCGGGCACGCACGATCCCGCGTCGCCGAGCGCCAGCCGGGCCTCGAACCAGTGTTCCGTGGCCGTGGCGCGCAGCTCGGTCAGCCGCGCCACGACCGGCTGGGCGAACTCGTACGCGGTGAACTCGGCGAGCGGCTCGCCCCGCCACGTCTCCAGCGCGGCGCGCAGCGACTCGGCCGCGGCGGCGTGCTCGCCCCGGGCGAGCACGCCGCCGCCCACCTCGGCCAGCGCGGTGAAGCGGACCACGGCCACCTGGCCGGGCGCCACCGCCAGCAGGTAGCCGGGCTCGCGGGTGACCAGCACCTTCGGCGGCGTGCGCGGCGGCCGGTCCGGTTCGAGCGCCCGGCGGAGCTGGGAGACGTACCCCTGCAGGGTCCCGGTCGCGCTCGACGGCGCCTCGCCCGACCACAACTCGTCGATGAGACGGTCGAGGGAGACCACGCGGCCCGGCTCCAGCGCGAGCACGGCCAGCACGGCCCGCTGCTTGGGCGTGCCCAAATCGACGGCCCGGCCGGTGGCGTCGGTGACCTCGAGCGAGCCGAACAGGCGAAAGTCCATCGTTCCCCATCGCGAGACATGTACCGGAAATCGGATTCCTACCGTAGGGCCAGACGGTTCCGAGCCGATTCCTAATCATCGCCAAACGGGATGTAGCAGGGTTGATCGCGAGCGGGGCCGACCGGCGCCGCCGGACGCAGCAGGAGGAGAGCGTGACAACCCTGGGAATCGACCTTCGCCGTACGGTACGCGGGCAGGTCCTCGTCCCCGGCGACGACGGATTCGAGGCCGCGCGGCTGCCGTGGAACCGGGCGGTCGACCAGCGGGTGGCCGCGGTCGTGGAGGTCGAGGACGCCGCCGACGCCGCCGCCGTGGTCCGCTGCGCGAGGCTGGCCGGCCTCGCCGTCGCGGCGCAGCCGAGCGGGCACGGCGCCACGACCCGCCTCGACGGGGCGATCCTGGTGCGCACCGGACGACTGCGCGGCGTGGAGGTCCTGCCGGAGCGGCGGACCGCCCGCGTCGAGGCGGGCGTGCAGTGGGGCGAGTTGCTGACCGCGACCGGCAAGCACGGGCTGACCGGCCTGCCGGGCAGCTCCCCCGTCGTGAGCGTCACCGGCTACACCCTCGGCGGCGGGCTCGGGTGGTTCGCCCGCAGGCACGGCTGGGCGGCCGGCGCCGTACGCGCCTTCGAGGTGGTCGGCGCCGACGGCACGCAGGCCCGCGTGACGGCCGACTCCGACCCCGACCTGTTCTGGGCGCTGCGCGGCGGCGGGGGCGACTTCGCGCTGGTGACGGCGATGGAGCTGGACCTGCACCCGGCGCCGCTGCTGTACGGCGGGCGGATGCTGTGGCCCGCCGAGCGGGCGCCCGAGGTGCTCGCCGCCTATCGCGAGGTGACGGCGACGGCGCCCGCGGAGCTGACCGTCTGGTTCGCGATGGTGAAGTTCCCGCCGGTGCCCCAGGTGCCCGAGCCGCTTCGCGGGCTCGCCGCGGTCGCGGTGGACTCGACGTTCCTGGGCGGCGAGGAGGAGGGGCGCGACCTGCTGCGGCGGTTCGAGGACATCCCCGGCCTGATGCGCGACACCCGCGCGGCCATGCCGCTCGACGCCCTGGGCGGCATCTGCGCCGAGCCGACGCAGCCGGTGCCCGGCGCGGGCCGCGGCGAACTGCTGACCGGGCTCGGCGACGCCGTGGCGGACGACCTCCTCGCGGCCGTGGGCGACGTCGCCCCCTTGGCCACGGTGCAGGTGCGCCACCTGGGCGGCGCGCTGAGCCGGCCCGCCGACGGCGGCGGGGCGTGCGGGCACATCGCCGAGCCGTACCTGCTGAGCATGATCGGCCCGGTCCTGTCTCCGGAGGTCGGGCAGGCGGTCAAGGCGCGGCTGGCGGAGATCGCGCGGGCGATGGCGCCGCACACGACCGGCCGCAAGCCGTTCACCTATCTGGGCGGCGACGAGAAGGCCGCCTCGGCGTTCGACGCGGACACGCTGGCCCGGCTGCGCGAGATCAAGCGCCGCCGCGACCCCGCCGGGGTCCTCCGCAGCAACCAGCCGTTGCTCGGGTAGTCACAGCCTGTTGACCTCGGCGTCGCCCGCTCCCGTCTTCACGACGATCGTGCGCGGCGCCGAGGGATCGACGGGAACCCTGACCTTGCCGTCCCCGATGCCGGTCTCGACGGTCACGTTGTAGGTCGACTCCGGCACCCACAGATGGGCGTCGCCCGCACCGGTCTCCGCGCGCACAGAATCGGGCACGGCGGTGAACCGGAGCTTGACGTTGCCCGCCCCGGTGTTCACCGACACCTGCTTGCCGGCCAGGCCGCGGCTGTCGACATCGCCGGCACCCGTGGTCACCTCCACCGGGCCGGTGGCGTCGCGCAGGGTGACGTCCCCCGACCCGCTGTCGAGCTTGAGCCTGACGCCGCGCGGCACCTCGACCCGGTAGTCGACCCAGCAGTTGTCGCACTTGTAGGCCAGCGTGAGCGTGCCACCGCTCACGCCGTGGCCGTCGCCGGGCTTGTCGCCCCGCCAGTGCCGGGTCTCGGTGACGTGGACGCCGGTCCTGCCGGTCTCGGTCACCACGATGTCGCCCGCCCCCGTGTGGGCGTCGATGGCCGTGACCGCGTCCTTGACGTCGTAGGACATCGTGTCCTGCTGCCCGCCGCCGATGTTCAGCCTCACGTCGCAGGCGGCCACGGCGAGGCTCATTCCCAGGACGGCCCCCGCGACGGCCATCGTCTTCTGTCTCATGCCCCGATCTTCGGCCATGAGTGCGCCGTCTCCCATCGGGGAATCCCCGGACCGCCCCCTGAGGAACTCCCTGGCGTTGACCCCCGGCCCTACCCTGAAGTAGCGTCGATTCCACGATTCAGAACTAGTTTTCCGGAAGGTGGAAAATGACGGAAGGCGTCGAGATCACAGGCCCTCTGCTGGACCGGTTCGACGAGATCCTCACTCCCGAGGCCCTCGGCTTCGTGGCCACCTTGCAGCGCGAGTTCGACCCCAGGCGCGGGGAACTGCTCGCGGCGCGTCAGGCGCGGCAGGAGGAGCTGTCCGCGGGCGGCATGCTCGATTTCCTTGCCGAGACCGCCCAGGTCCGGGAGTCCGAGTGGCGGGTCGCCCCGCCGGCTCCGGGGCTGGAGGACCGCCGGGTCGAGATCACCGGTCCTGTCGACCGCAAGATGACGATCAACGCGCTCAACTCCGGCGCCAAGGTCTGGCTGGCCGACTTCGAGGACGCCAACTCCCCGACCTGGGAGAACACGATCAACGGGCAGCTCAACCTGCGCGACGCCCTCGACCGTACGATCGACTTCGAGTCCGGCGGCAAGACGTACGCGCTGCGGCCGGACGAGGAGCTGGCCACGATCGTGGTCCGCCCGCGCGGCTGGCACCTGCCGGAAAAACACATCCTGGTGGACGGCGCGCCGATGTCCGGGTCGCTGCTCGACTTCGGCCTCTACTTCTTCCACTGCGCGCGGCGGCAGATCGGCAAGGGCCGGGGGCCGTACTTCTACCTGCCGAAGATGGAGTCGCACCTGGAGGCGCGGCTCTGGAACGACGTGTTCGTCCGGGCCCAGGAGCTGCTCGGCATCCCCAGGGGGACGATCCGGGCGACCGTGCTCATCGAGACCTACCCGGCCGCGTTCGAGATGGAGGAGATCCTCTACGAGCTGCGCGAGCACTCCGCGGGCCTCAACGCCGGCCGCTGGGACTACCTGTTCAGCGTCATCAAGAAGTTCCGCACCCGGGGGCGGGAGTTCCTGCTGCCCGAGCGCAACGCGGTGACGATGACCGCGCCGTTCATGCGGGCCTACACCGAACTGCTGGTGCGCACCTGTCACAAGCGCGGCGCGCACGCGATCGGCGGCATGGCGGCCTTCATCCCCTCCCGCCGCGACCCGGAGGTCAACAAGGTCGCGCTGGAGAAGGTGCGGGCCGACAAGACCCGCGAGTCGGGCGACGGCTTCGACGGCTCCTGGGTCGCCCACCCCGACCTCGTGCCGATCTGCCGCGAGGTCTTCGACGGCGTGCTCGGCGACCGGCCCAACCAGCTCGACCGGCTGCGCGAGGACGTCCACGTCACGGCCGAGGACCTGTTGTCGGTGTCCAAGACCCCCGGCGAGATCACCGAGGCCGGGCTGCGCAACAACGTGGACGTCGGCCTGCGCTACCTGGCGGCGTGGATGGGAGGCAACGGCGCCGCGGCGATCCACAACCTGATGGAGGACGCGGCGACCGCCGAGATCTCCCGCTCGCAGGTCTGGCAGTGGATCCACAACGACATCACGCTGGCCGACACCGGCGCGGTGGTGACACGGGAGCTCGTCGAGCGGATCATCGAGGAGGAGCTGGCCGGGATCGCCGCCGGACCGGGCTACGACGAGAAGCTCTACGCGCAGGCAACGGCGCTGTTCAAGGAGGTCGCCCTTGACGACGACTTCGCGGAGTTCCTTACGCTTCCGGCGTACGAGCGAATGCCGTGACGATGTGAGGGGAAGCGGGAGCCGATGTCCGAGCTCGAACGGCTGACGGCACGGCTGGCGGCCGTGCTCCCGCCGGACGCCGTCATCACCGACCCCGTACGGCTGCGCACCTACGAGTGCGACGGGCTGACCCACCACCGGGCGACCCCCGGGGTGGTCGTGCTTCCCGAAACGGCGGAGCAGGTCGCCGCGGTCGTACGGCTGTGCGGCGAGCACGGCGTGCCGTTCGTCGCCCGGGGGTCGGGCACCGGCCTGTCGGGCGGCGCCCTCCCCCGCACGGACGGCGTGCTGATCGTCACCTCCCGCATGCGGCGGATCGTCGAGATCGACATCCCGAACCGCCGGGCCGTGGTGGAGCCCGGGGTGACGAACCTGGCGATCACCGAGGCGGTACGCGACCGGGGGTACTACTACGCCCCCGACCCCTCCAGCCAGCAGGTCTGCTCGATCGGCGGCAACGTGGCGGAGAACTCGGGCGGCGCGCACTGCCTCAAGTACGGCTTCACGGTCAACCACGTGCTCGCCGCCGAGATCGTCACACCGGACGGGGAGATCGTGGAGCTGTCGGCCCAGGACCCGGGCTACGACCTGCTCGGCGCGTTCATCGGATCGGAGGGCACGCTCGGCATCGCCACCAAGATCACCGTACGGCTGTCGCGGGCGCCCGAGACGGTCACGACCCTGCTCGCCGCCTTCACCGGCATCGAGGCCGGCGGGCACGCGGTGTCGGCGATCATCGCGGCGGGCGTCGTGCCCGCCGCCATCGAGATGATGGACGCGCTGGCGATCGAGGCGGCCGAGGCCGCCGTCCACTGCCGCTACCCCGCCGGGGCGGGAGCCGTACTGGTGGTGGAGCTGGACGGCCCGCGCGCCGAGGTGGAGCACCAGTTCGCGGCCGTCGAACGGATCTGCCGCGACAGCGGCGCCTTCGAGATCCGGGTGGCCGCCTCCGCCGAGGAGCGGGCGGCCATCTGGAAGGGCCGCAAGTCGGCGTTCGCCGCCGTGGGCCGGATCAGCCCGGCGTACATCGTGCAGGACGGCGTGGTGCCGCGGACCGCGCTGCCGCGCGTGCTCGCGGGGATCGACCGGCTGCAGGAGGAGTACGGCATCCGCGTGGCCAACGTCTTCCACGCGGGCGACGGCAACCTCCATCCCCTCGTGCTGTTCGACGACTCCGTTCCCGGCGAGGCCGAGCGCGCCGAGGCCGTGAGCGGGCGCATCCTCGACCTGTGCGTCGAGCACGGCGGGTCGATCACCGGGGAGCACGGCGTCGGCGTGGACAAGGCCCGCTACATGCCCCGGATGTTCACCGAGGACGACCTCGACACCATGCAACTCGTGCGGTGCGCGTTCGATCCCCGGGGGCTCGCCAACCCCGGCAAGATCTTCCCCACCCCACGCCTGTGCGGGGAGGCGCCGGGAGTGCGCAAGGGCGCTCATCCCCTGGTCGACGCCGGTCTGGCGGAGCAGTTCTGATGGACGCGCGGGACGTCCGGGACGCGCTGGAGGCGACCGGTGTGGCCGTACGCGTGGCCGGCGACGGAGACGAGGTCGCGGGCGTGCGGCCGCGCTGGGTGGCGCTGCCCGAGTCGGCCGAGGAGATCGCGGCCGTGATGCGGGTCTGCGCCGCGCACGACCTGGCCGTCGTCGCGACGGGCGGCGGGACCAAGCTGCACTGGGGCGCGCCGCCCAAACGCTGCGACGTGCTCGTGGACCTGTGCTGCATGAACCGGGTCCTGGAGCACGCGGCGGGCGACCTGGTCGTCCGCGCACAGGCCGGGGTGACGGTCGAGGCGCTGGCGCGCGCTCTCGCCGAGGAAGGTCAGGAGCTCGCGCTCGACGTGCCGGTGCCCGGCACCACGGTCGGCGGGCTGCTGGCGACGGGCATCGCCGGACCGCGCAGGTTCCGGTACGGCACGGCCCGCGACCTGCTCATCGGCGTCACGGTCGTGCTCGCCGACGGCACCATCGCCAGGTCGGGCGGGAAGGTGGTCAAGAACGTCGCCGGATATGACCTCGGCAAGCTGTTCACCGGTTCGTACGGCACGCTCGGGATCATCGCGGACGCGACGTTCCGCCTGCATCCCCTGCCCGCCGCCCGCGCCTGGGTGACGACCACCGTCGAGCGTCCGGTGACGGAGATCGTCGAGCCCTACGTCTATGAGGGCAAGACGCTGGACACGACTTCCACGCGCGTCGCGGCGTCCCTGCAGGCGGCGATCCCGGCGGTCACCGAGTCACCGCTGGAGCCGAGCGCGGTGGAGGTGGACTGGCCGGATGTGGAGGGCCCCTGCACGGTGGCGGTCCTGGTGGAGGGCGCCGCCGCGGCCGAGCGCGCGAAGGCGCTGTGCGCCCTGATGGCCGGCGTACTGGGTGACGCGCAGGTGACCGAAGAGCCGCCGCCGTGGTGGGGGCGCCTGCCCGAGCCGCGGGTGCCGGACGCGCCGCCCGGCACCGGGCGCGGAGGCGTGGGCGGCGGGGAGATCCTGCTGGAGGTCAGGAACATCCCCTACCGGCTCGCCGGCAGTTTCGTCGGCCCCTTCGGGGCGGCGGGCGCGGCGGAGGTGCGCGCGGCGGTGCGCGGCTCCCTGGCCGCGCACGTGTTCCACGTCGCGCTGCCGCCGGACACCGAGCCCGGCCGGGTCGCCGCCTTCACGGGCGACCTGCGCGACCACATGGAGACGGACGGCGAGGGCCGGGTCGTCGTGCTCACCGCGCCGCGGGAGGCCGCGCGCCGCCTCGACCGGTGGGGGCACGTCGGCGCACTGTCGCTGATGCGCCGGGTCAAGGAGCGGTTCGATCCCGATCGCCGGCTGTCCCCCGGTCGTCTCGTCGGAGGCATCTGATGGATCCCGAGCTGATCAAGGACTGCGTCCACTGCGGGTTCTGCCTGCCCACCTGCCCGACGTACGTGCTGTGGGGCGAGGAGATGGACTCCCCGCGCGGACGCATCCATCTGATGGGCCAGCACGTCGAGGGCACGCCGCTCACCGACGCGATGGCCGGCCACTTCGACGCCTGCCTGGGCTGCATGGCGTGCGTCACCGCGTGCCCGTCGGGCGTGCGGTACGACCGTCTGATCGAGCAGACCCGCGCGGTCGTCGAGCGCGAGCACGTGCGCCGCCCGGACGAGCGCGCGATCCGGGCGCTGGTGTTCGCGCTGTTCCCCTACCGGCGCAGGCTGCGGGCGATGCGGCTGCCCATGCGGCTGAGCAGGCGCCTGCAGCCGTTCCTCGAACGGGTCAACCCCTCCCTCGGCGCGATGGCCGAACTGGCGCCCGCCGTCCCCCGGCCCGTACGGCTGCCGCCGCTGGTGCGGGCGAGGCGACGGCGCAGGGCGCGGGTCGGGCTGCTCACCGGATGCGTGCAGGGCGAGTTCTTCCCGCAGGTCAACGCGGCGACGGCCCGAGTGCTCGCGCTGGAGGGCTGCGACGTGGTGATCCCGCCCCGGCAGGGCTGCTGCGGGGCGCTGTCGCTGCACTCGGGCCGCGAGGCCGAGGCGCGGAGGTTCGCCCGCCGCACGATCGCCGTCTTCGAGCGGGCCGGCGTGGACGCGGTGGTGGTGAACGCGGCGGGCTGCGGGTCGAGCATGAAGGACTACGCCGAGGTGCTGGCCGGCGAGCCCGCCTGGGCGGCCCGCGCCGGGGCGCTGCGCACCCGCGACCTGACGGAGTTCCTGACCGAGCTGGGACCGGCCGCCGAGCGCCGCCCGCTGCCGGTCACGGTCGCCTACCACGACGCCTGCCACCTGGCCCACGCCCAGGGCGTGCGCGCCCAGCCGCGTGAGCTGCTGCGCGCGATCCCGGGGCTGGAGCTGCGGGAGGTCGAGGAGTCCGCCATCTGCTGCGGGTCGGCGGGCACCTACAACCTCTTCCAGCCCGAGGCGGCCCGGCAACTGGGCGACCGCAAGGCCGAGCGGGTGCTCGCCACCGGCGCCGACGTGCTGGTGTCGGCCAACCCGGGATGCACGATGCAGATCGCGGCCTCCGTGCGCAGGGCGGGCAAGGGGGAGATCCGGGTCGCGCACACGGCCGAGGTGCTCGACGCCTCGCTGCGAGGGCTGGGGAGCGTCTGACAAATGCTGCAGGGCTTGATTTGTCAGACACGACCGAGAACCCGGCATGCTGGGACGGTCCCCGCATCGAGGATGACACCGCCGCCGAGGAGGATGCAGTGAGCGTGCAGAGCGTCGACCGGGCGCTGGACGTGCTCGAGGCACTGTCCGAGCACGGCGGCCAGGCCGGTCTGTCGGAGATCGCGGCCACGACCGGCCTGCCGTACGGGACGATCCACCGGCTGTTACAGACGCTGCTGGCCCGTGGATACGTCCGGCAGGAGTCCGACCGGCGCTACGCCCTCGGCGGCGCGCTCGTGCGGATCGGCGGCGTGGCCGAGCGGATGCTCGCGGTCTGGGCCGAGCCCTACCTCGCGAGGCTCGTGGAGCTGTCCGGCGAGACCGCCAACCTCGCCGTGCTCGAGGGCGACTACGTCGTCTACGTGGCCCAGGTGCCCTCACCCCGCAGGCTGCGGATGTTCGCCGAGGTCGGCCGCCGGGTGCTGCCGCACAGCACGGCCGTCGGCAAGGCCCTGCTGGCCGGGCGGGACGACGCGGAGGCGGTGTTCCGGCGCACCGGACTGCCCCGCCGTACGGACCGGACGATCACGGCGGTCGGCGAGCTGCTGGAGGAGCTCGTCCGGGTGCGCGCCCGGGGATACGCGCTCGACCTGGGCGAGGAGGAGAGCGGCGTGCACTGCATGGCTGTGCCGGTCCACGACGGCGGGCGGGCCTTCGCGGCGATGTCGGTGTCCGGGCCGGCCGAGCGCATCGACGCGATCGACCGCGAGGAGCTGGCCGCGATGCTGCGTAAGGTCGCCGAGGACTTCGGCGCCGCCGTCTTCCACTCCTGACCGACGCTTCCGAAGAAGGATCCGGCAGGATCGGCCAGTATGGGGTCATGTGCCGAAGCATCAAGACCCTGCGCCCGCCGTTCACCGACGAGGTGACCGAGGAGGACATCCGGGCGGCGGCCCTGCAGTATGTCCGCAAGATCTCCGGCTTCCGTGCGCCCGCGGCGCACAACGCCGAGGCGTTCGACCGCGCGGTCGAGGAGATCGCGCAGGCCAGCACGGCGCTGCTGGCCTCTCTCCAGGTCCGCGGCTCGGCCGCCCGGTAGCACGCGGATCCAAGCGCGGAGGTCCGAGCACGCGGATCCAGGCACGGGGGTCCAAGCGAACCACAAGTGCCGGGCGCGACAGTGACCGCATGGGACTGATCTCCGACTTCCTCATGGCCCGGCGGCTGCGCAGGGGGCCTGCGCTGCTGCTGCCGTACGCGCCCGACCCCGCGACCATGCTGGAGACGGTGCGGCTGCACGACCCGCAGGCCGGGCCGTACGGACGGGGGTTCAAGATCGGCGAGAACGTCGAGCTGCGCGGGCCGATCGAGCTGACCCCGGAGCTGACGGCCAGGGCGGGGCTCCCCGCGGGCTGGGCGACCGCGTTCTTCGCACGCAACATCGACAGCGACGCGGGCGGCGACTTCTCGCGGCCGAGCCTGCTCGTGCGGGGCCTGGCCGAGCGGCTCGGCGGCCGGGAGCACCCGGAGTGCCAGGAGCCACCGGAGGACCTGGCCGAGGTCACCGGCGGGCGGCTCATCCCGGTGGACGAGGTGATCGGCCTGCTCGCGGACGACGTGCCCGGCCTGGTCGTCGCGACGGTGACCGACTCCGGCACGACGCTGCTCACCAGCGCCGAGAGCCCGATCGAGGTCTTCGTCACCGAATGGGACGGCGACGATGTGACGTACGAGCTGTCCGCGGACGCCGGTTACGGCACCGACGTTCCCGCCGCCGCCCGGCGGGCCGCTCTCGCGATCGCCGGTCGCACCGGCGGGGTGGCCCGCGACCACAACGGGTTCCTCATCACCGGCTGAGCACATCGGATGGAACCGGCCCGGCGGGTCCGGCGGAGTAGGGGCGAAGGGCGCGACGGCGCCCCACGGAAGGAATCCCCTATGAACGGACAACACGGGTGGTGAGGACGGTCTCTGGCGACACGCGCTTCCCCGCGGCGGCCCCGGGTCGCTCGCCCGGCGGCTCCCGCGAGGCCGAGACGTACGGCGCCGAGACGAACGACGCCGGGCCGGACGGCGCCGAGCCGAGCGACGCGGGGCTGATCGAGGCGTCGCTGACGGCGCCCGAGCGGTTCGCCGGCGTCTTCGACCGGCACGCGGACGAGATCCACGCCTACGCCGGTCGCCGTCTCGGCCCCGAGCACGCCGACGACGTCACGGCCGAGACGTTCCTCGTGGCGTTCCGCAAGCGGCACCGCTACGACACCTCCCGGCCGGACGCCCGGCCCTGGCTGTACGGCATCGCCGGCAACCTCATCTCCGGGCACCGCCGGTCGGAGGTGCGCCGGCTGCGGGCGCTCGCCCGCGCGCCGCGCGACGCCGGCGAGCGCGGCGCCCACGAGGAGGAGCGCGGAGCGGAGCGGGCGAGCGCCGCCGCCCTGCGGCCCGCCCTCGCCGCCGCGCTGGCCAGGCTGTCGGCCGCCGAGCGTGACCTGCTCCTGCTGGTCGCCTGGGCCGACCTCTCCTACGAGGAGGCGGCCGAGGCGCTGAAGATCCCCATCGGCACGGTCCGCTCGCGCCTGCATCGAGTGCGCGCGAAGCTGCGCCGCCATCTCGACCTTCCCGAGGAGAACGTGTGATGACCGACGAGATCGACCTAGTGGCGCGGGAGCGGCCCGACGTCGCGCCCTACTCCCTGGCGGCCAAGGCGGCCGTACGGCGGCGCCTGGCCGGCCCCGCGGGCCGTCCCGCCCGGCCGCGCCCGCGTCCGTACCTGCTTCTGGCAGGCGGGACGGCGCTGCTCGCCGCGGCGGGCGTCGTCGCCGTCACCACCGTGCTGACGGAACCGGAGGCCCGGCCGGCGAAGGTGAGCCCGGGAATCGTGACGCTGCCGAAGGTGTCGGCCATGTCGGCCGAGGAGGTGCTGGGCAGGGCGGCCCGCGCGGTGACCGACCTGTCGCCGCGCGACGACCAGTTCGTCAAGGTCAGCTCGCAGACCATGTACGAGGCCGACGTGGTCGGCGAGGGTGAGAAGGAGTCGCGCTACCTCTACCGGACGAAGCGGACGATCTGGCTGTCCGCCGACGGCACGAGGGACGGCTCGCTGAAGATCGAGTATCTGGAGCCCCACGCCTACCCCGGCTGGCCGATCCCGCCGGAGGCGTACAAGGAGAAGGGCACCGAGTGGATGCGGCTCCCCGCCTGCAACAGCGCGCGGGACACCGCCTACACGAACCTGAAGAAGCTGCCCGCCGACCCGGAGAGGATGCGCGCCTACCTGTACGACCGGCCGCACGGCGACAATCCGCCCGACACGGGGGCGTGGACGGCCGTCGGCGACCTGCTGCGGGAGACGTACGTGCCGGCGCCCCAGCGCGCGGCGCTGTTCAAGGCCGCCGCCACGATCCCCGGGGTCACGGTGACCGAGAACGTCGAGGACGCGGCCGGACGGACCGGCATCGGCGTCGGCCGGGTCTCCGGCGGGGTGCGCGAGGAGATCATCTTCGACTCGTCCACCTATGAGCTGCTCGGGGAGCGCGGCATCGTGGTGGACGAGAAGGAGGCGAAGGCGCCCACCGGGAGCCTGGTGGCCTCGACCGCCCAACTGGAGGTCACGGTCGACGACACCGCGCCCGAGGTGAAGGACCCCGACTCCGGCTGCCTCTGATCCCCCGCCCGTACGGCCCGCCGCACGCCCGGCGGCCCGTACGGGCGGCGAATTGCCGGAGGCTAGAGATCATCACCCGGCGCACGCCGCCACTGGCCGGGCGAGCCGGGGAAGCCGCTTCGCCCGGGAGTGCGCGCGCCTGCGTGACCTGCTCGCCGGATGACGCCGGGCGCCGCGAAGGCGATCTCCCGTAAGATCGTCCTTCTTGTCTCGGAAAGGGCGCCGAGTGTTCCGACAGCGTGCGGGGTGGATCGCGGCCGGGGTCTACCTGGCGATCTCGGCCGTCGGCGCCGTGATCACGGCCGTCACCGGGCGTCTCGACGCCCTCTGGGCGGCCGTCCTGTGGTATCCGCTCGACGACTACTCCTCGATCGGTTTCGCCGAGTCGCCCGCCGCCGCCATGACGGGGGCGGTGGGTCTCCTCACGATCCTCGCGCTCAAGACCTGGATGCTCCGTCAGGTCTTCACCTTCCCCCCGCGCGCGGCCCGGCCCGCCGACCGGCGGACGGTCTGGCTGCGGCGCCTGCTGTACCTCGCCGTCGCCCACGCCCTGATCCCCGGGCTGCCGGCCGCGCCGCTTCCCGACGTCGTCGGCGAGGTGCTCACGCTGGCCCTGTGGTGCCCGCTGCAGGTGCTGTTCGCGCTGACCCTCCGCGGACGGCTCCGGGTGTTCGCGCTCGTCACCGCCTGGCCGGGGTCGGCAGGCCTGGCGATGATCGCGATGGACGAGGTGCCGGAGGTGCGGGCGCCCCGGTTCCTCCTGTTCGCCTGCCTGGCAATGGCGGCGGCCTGGCAGGTGGCCGTGCTCTTCGGCCAGCACCGCGACGGCCGCTGGAGCCGCGACACCGTCACGGCCGGCTGGCGCCACGTCACCGTGACGCTGGCGACCCCCCTCGCCGCCATGACCGTCCTCTCGGTGTTCATCTACAACGACGTACCGCTGATGAAGATGCTGGAGGAGTTCGACGTCTTCCTGGCGGTGTGGCTGGCCCGCTCCGCCCGCGAACTCACCGGCCCTCGCGGCACGCCCCCGGAGCGTACGCCGCTCCGACCGTCCGGGCCGATCCTGCTGGCGGCCGTCCTGCTGTCGTTCCTCGTGCTGGTCGGGCCGGAGGAGACCGGACGCCCCTCCTACATCGGCTGGTGGTACGAGGGGCCGCCCGAGGCGCTGCGGCCCGAGGACGGGGCACGCGCGGACGACGAGAGCCACGTCGCGGAGGCCAACGCCCGCTGCCGGGACCCCTGGCCGAGGGTGCGGGCCCGGCGGCAGGGCACGGCCGCGTACTTCCTGTTCGAGGGCGGGGGATACGGCGTGTACGACCCGGAGGACACCAGCGAGGGCGAGGACCCCTACGCCGCCGTGGACGACGGGTTCCTCGGCGCGGCGGGCAGTTCGGCGGTCGTGATGACGTACGGCGAGAACGAGCCGATGTGCCTGACCGTTAAGGCGTTCGGCTCCGCTCCCCCGCTGCGCTTGACGGGCTGGGAGCGGGTGGCCGAGGTCGGCGTCGTCAGCCGCAGCGGCCGCCTGGAGGTGCCCTCGTACGCCGACGGCGGCGACGAGGGCGCCGGGGCCCGGCTGCCGAACCTGGCGGTGCAGGGGCCCGGGCGCTACCGGCTGCGGGCCTACGCCCGTGGGCCGGAAGGGGCCGAGGAGCACCTGGTCGTCGTGTTCCCCGGCCGCTCGGCCAAGAAGGTCGTCTACCGCTGAGCCGGGCCTGTTACGTGCACTGCTCCAGCATGGCCGCCTTGTCGGCGGAGGTCACCGGCAGGTCGTACTTGAGGGCGACCTGGGCGAACCGCACGACGTAGGAGCAGCGGATGTCGCGGCTGGGCGGCAGCCAGGTGGCCGGGCCCGAGTCGCCCTTGGAGCCGTTGGTGGAGCCGTCCACGGGGATCAGATTCAGGGGGTCGTTCGCGATCTGCTTGCGCTTGCTCTCGCTCCACCGCGACGCGCCCATCTGCCAGTCGTACGACAGGGGCATGACGTGGTCGATCTGGACCTCCGCCGCGTGCGACTTGCTCCAGTCGATGGTCTTGCCCGTGTACGGGTCGTACAGGGTCATGGAGGTGATGACGCAGTTCGACCCGCTGCGATATTTGATGTCCTTGCCGTCCCGCTTGAGCAGGTCGTTGCGGGTGTCGCAGCCGTTGCGCCCCCACGGGACGCCGTCCACGTTGTCGGCCCAGGCGTAGCCGAACTTGTCGCGGTCGTAGCCGGTCTTCGCCCCCCGGCCCTTCGTCGCCACCTTGTCGATCAGATCGCGGGCCTTCGCCCGGTCCTTGTCCGACGTGATCGCCTTCAGGCCGGGGCCGGTGCCGTCGGGATTGTCGAGCGGGTTGACGCCCTGCTCCGTCCCCGAGTCGCCCTTCGCGCCGCCGCCTTTGCCTGTGGGGTCGCCGTCGAGTTCCGGCATCGGCCCGCAACCCGCCAGTACGGCCACCGCCACCGAGATTCCAGCGATCAACCGGTTACCACGCCCGCCCATGCCACCCCTAGGTAATGAAATATCTCCCTCAGATATAGCAAAGTGCAAAAAAGTGGCAAAGGAGGCGCGCACAAGAGCTGCGGCATTGCGACGTCTCCCGTTCACCGACGCGCCGCCTCCGGCGAGAACACGCGGCGTACGACGAGGGGCGCGGCACGCCGTGCGCGCCACGCCCCTCGGACGGGCCCGGTGAACGAGCCCGGTGGATCAGATGCGGTGGGTCAGGCCGGGATCCAGTCCTGCCAGACGATCTTGTTGGCGTCGACCCACTTCTTCGCGGCCACCTCGGCGCTCATCTTGTTGACCGCCATGTCGTAGGCCACGGCGTTCTGGTCGTCGTTGGTCCAGCTCCAGTTCTTGATGAACTCGTACGCCTTGCCGCCGGTCTGGGCGAACTTCACACTGACGATTTTGTCGAGCAGGTACGGCGGATAGTCGCACTTGATCGTCTTGACGTTGTCGTCGCACCCGATGGCGTACGGCGGAAGGTTGATCTTGACGAGCTTGAGCTGGTTGAACAGCCACTGCGGCTCGTAGAAGTACATCAGCAGCGGGGTCTCGTTCTCGGTGGCCTTGCGGGCCGCCGCGATCAGCGCGTCCTCGCTGCCGGAGTACACCACCTTGTAGGGCAGGTTCAGGTTCTTGATGAGCGCCTCGTCGTTGGTCACGAACGACTTGTCACCGGCGAGGAACTGACCCAGGCCGTCGCTCTTGTCGGTCTTGAACAGGTCCTTGTACTTCGGCAGGTTATGCCAGTCCGTGATGTCCGGATATTTCTGGACCATCCACTCGGGGACGTACCAGCCGATAACGCCCTTGTTGCCGTCCTCACCCGCAGTGATCGCGACCTTCTTCTCGTCGATGTACACCTTCTCCAGCTCCGGGTGGCTCCAGTTCTCCAGGACGACGTCGACCGTGCCCTTCTCGAAGCCCTTCCAGGAGTCCGCCTCGTCGCTCTCGATCTGCTCGACCTTGTAGCCGAGCTCGTGCTCCAGGAGATAGGCGACGACCGCGGCGCTGGCCTCGTAGCCGGTCCAGGCGTTGATCGCCAGTCGCACGGTCTTCGTGCCGCCCCCGGCGCCTGCTCCGGCGGCGTCATCCGAGCTCCCGCCACCGCAGGCGCTCATGGCCAGCGCGAGCGTCAGCGCGCCGGCAAGGAGACGGACCCTCATATCTGACCTCACCTGGTGTCGTACGGGCGGCGAACGCGAGCGGCGGGGCCGCGGCGACACCGGCAGGGTATTCCACCGGCAGGCGGGAGCGGCCGCGATCCGTGTGGATGGCGGCCGGGGGTGCCCGCGCCCGGGCGGGCGGGCGGGGTC